>NZ_CP102629.1:1622500-1984230 GCF_024721585.1 Sphingomicrobium aestuariivivum | reverse complement strand
GCCCTCGAATTCGGTGTGAGTGTAATCGGCGGTCGCAAAGCGCAGCGTCGCGCTCTCGAAGAAGCCCTGCACGTAGAAGCGGGCACGCGCGTCGAAACGCTCCTGGCGCATCCCGATCGACACCATTTCCTCGCCTTCTTCCTCTTCCTCGGCGCCTTCCTCGCCCTCATGGGCATGGTGGGCACCGGGACGCGTGGGGACGCCATAGTCGGTGTCGAAGATGCTGTAGGAGGCGCCGATCTCGATATCCTCGCCGACATAGCCGATACCGGCGGCGGCCGACCATTGTTCGAACGCGCTGTTGGGCAGGACATCGCGCAGTTCGGCGAGCTCGGCGAATTCCGCCGCTTCCTCGAGATTGCCTTCCTCGAATTCCTCGGCAGCCTCCTCGAGTGCTTCGGCGCGCAGCTCGTCGGACAGGACATAGCCGCCGACCTCGACATCCTCGCCGCGGCTCCAGTTGCCGTCGAGGTGGACATAGAGGTCCTCGACCACCTCGACGTCGACCGCGCCGCCGAGCGCGGTGCCGTCATCGGCAGTGCGATATTGCGCGAGGCCGTCGAAGTGGAAGGGCTCGTTGGTGTCGGTGCGCGGGATGCGGCGGTCGATGACATTGACCGCGCCGCCGATCGCCTGCCCGCCGAAGATCAGCACGGCAGGCCCACGCAGCACCTCGATCCGCTCGGCGGTGAGCGGGTCGATGGTGACCGCATGGTCGGCGGAGGTGTTGGCGACGTCGATCGAGCCGATGCCGTCGTTGAGGACGCGCACGCGCTCGCCCGAGAAGCCGCGCAGGATCGGGCGCGAGGCACCGGGGGTAAAGCTGGTCGCGCTGACACCGGGAAGGCTGGTCAGCATGTCACCGACCTGCGTCTCGATGGTGCGGGTGATTTCCTCGCCCTCGACGACCGATGCACCGGCGAGCAGGTCGAGCCCCTCGATGATATGACCGGTGATGACGATGCGCTCTTCCTCGGGCGCGGTGTCGTTCTGGGTGACAGGCGCGCTCTGGAGCGCGGTCGAGGCAAGCAGGATTTCGAGCATGGGACCCTTTATCGAGGTGTCGATGAATAACGTCGGTACCGGAGGGATAGAGGTGACAGTATATCCTTACAAGACAGTCCTTCGACCAACGCCCTGCTGGACGCGATGAATGGAAAAAGGGCCCTGCATCGCTGCAAGGCCCTTGGAGAAGTTCGAAAATCCCGGCGTCGCTGCCCTAGGGGTCGATCCCTGCGGCGATGGCCTCGAGCTTGCGGACCCGTTCGCGAAGGTCGGCGATCTCGATCATGCCGCCCGCCGGGGCAAGGTCGGCATCCATCTGGCCGTCGAGTTCGGCGCGCTTCAGGTCGAGCCAGCCGGTGAAGGCGCGGAGCCCTGCGAAAGCGGCGAGGGCAGCAACGGCCAGCACGGACAGGCCGATGAGCGCGATGCTGATGGGGTCGGTCACTGGGCTTCTCCCTTCTCTGCGGCGGCGCCGGCGTCATCGGACTTGGCGGCGGCCTTCTTGGCCTCGACCTTGGCGCGCAGCTGCTCGATCTCGCGAGCAAGCTCGTCGCTGTCGTGGCTGTTGAGGTGATGATCGATCGCCATCATGCGGCGGTCGCGGGCATCGAGCTTGGTGCGCACATCGTGGATCGAGCCACGCGGCGCCTTCTTTTCGCGGGGCAGCCGTTCATGGCTGCCGCCGTGGCCGAGTTCCTTGGCCCGCATGAAGGTGAGCGCGAGACCGGCCGCGATGTAGCCGCCGACCGCCAACTCCCATTCGACGAACAGGAAGACGAAGAGGAAGGCGATGCGCAGGAAGGTGGGGTCGATCCCGAAGCGGCGACCGCCGGCAGCGCAGACGCCTGCCACTTTCTTGTCTTCGCTCGCCAGGCTGTAGCGATACTGCTTGCTCATTTCACTTCCCCTTTGTCGCCCGCCTCTCTCATCGCGCGGGCTTTCTTCATCTCTTCGAGCGCTTCCAGCGCGCGCTCTTCCGCCTTCAGTTCGGCGAATTCCTCTTCGAGGCTCTTGGCCCCCATCCCCATCGCGTCGGCATGCCCCTCGGCAAGGTCGGCGCGGCGCTCGAGCTGGTCGAAGCGGGCGAAGGCTTCCTCGGTCCGCTCACCATAGAGCAGTTCGCGGGCACGGGCACGGCTCATCGCGCTCTCGATGCGGCTGGCGATCGACGCCTGGCGCGCACGGGCCTCGTTCAACTTGGCCTGGAGGCGCTGGATGTCGGCTTCATAGCCCTTCAGCACATCCTCGATACCGTTCATCTCGCTGGCAAGGCTGCCGAGCATTTCGGTTACCTTGCCGCGTTCGATCAGCGCCTGCTTGGCGAGATCCTCGCGGTCCTTCGAGAGCGCCAGTTCGGCGCGGTCCTGCCAGTCATGGGCAAGCTGCTCGAGGCGGCCGTGGGCAGCGCGCATTTCCTTGAGGTCCGCGATGGCGCGGGCCGCGGTGGCGCGGGTCTCGGCGAGCACGTCCTCCATTTCCATGATGATCATGCGGATCATCTTGGCGGGGTCGGCGCTCTTCTCGATCAGTTCGTTCACATTGGCCGCGATGATGTCGCGGGCCCGGGTAAAGATAGGTCCCGACAGCATCGCCTTCAGCGGAGGCAGGCCGGCGCCTTCTCCGGCACCCGCGCTCTCGGTCCGCCCCAGCGGCTCGAGGTTGCGCACGCGCTTTTTAGGCTGGGCATGGATCGGGGTCAGGTCAGGCATGGGCAGGCATCTCGATGGGGCTGGCGGACAGGTCGCTCGGGGCGACGGCGGCGCCGATGGCGATCGAACTCATCAGGATCGAGGCGACCGCTGCGGCAAGGTGGCGTTGGACATTCTTTCCGAACATGATTTTCAAACTCCCTTTTTTCCGGCCGGACCATCGCGTTGGACCGGCTGACCCATACTATGCATCAGCCGTGCCAATTTGGTTTTTGGCGGATTTCCGTGGATTTGTTCGCGGCATTTCGGGTGGTGGTGGGATTTGCCACCACCCAATGGGACACTTTCCCAAATCGGACCTCGCGGCCCCGCTGGTGCGTTCATTGGCCAACATCGCACCGCTTATAAGGAGTTTCGCATGCTGTTTCGCAACGTCGCCACCGGGCTTGCCGGTCGCCAGGTTTCCAAGACCCTCGGCGGGGGCACGCTCGGCACCATCGCCGCGGCCGCCCTTCCCTTCGTCGCGCGCAAGGGCCTCGGCCCCCTCGGGCTGGCGCTGAGCGCGGGCTGGGTCGCCAAGCAGGGCCTCGACTATGTGCGTCGCCGTCGTCTCGAGCGGCAGGTCTATCCCGACAAGGCCGCACCCGTGACGCCCCCCGTCGCCGCCCCCGCAGCCTAGGGCATTGATGCGGATTAAAGTGTTTCGAAACAAGGACTAACGCGGCTTACGATGTCTTAACCCTGTTCGCGGCACATCCCGTGTCATGGTTGAGAATCACTATGTCCGCTCGTCCCGTTTCGGCACTTTCACGCGCTTCCTTCGCGACAGCGCCGTCGCCACCCCCGAGCTTGCCGCCTTCCGGCTCTCGGGGCTGCGCGGCGTGGCGCGCTTCGGCTGGGGCTGCACGCTCGGCCTGCTCGTCCTCGCGCTCATGACGCCGACGCGCGACCCGCTGCCCGTCATCGGGGTGAGCGCGCTCCTCAGCCTGTCCTGCTCGCTCGCCGCCCACGCCAGGAGCTACCGTTTCGCCACCTACCTGCCCGCCGCGCTGATGTGCGCGATCCAGCCGGCGCTCCTGGTCTACACCTACCAGGGCTCGATGTGGCAGATGGAGGGACATCTTTATTTCTTCCCCGCGCTTGCCGCGCTGGTCCTGCTGTTCGACTGGCGCCCGATCGTCCTCGGCGCCGTCTTCGTCGCCCTGCACCACCTCGTCCTGGGCTATCTCCTGCCCGACTGGGTGTTCATGGGGGGCTGGAGCCTCGTGCGCGTCATCGTCCATGCCGTCGCGGTGGTCATCCTCGCCGGCATCACCGCCAATGTCTCCATCACCGCGAGCAACCTTTTGAACCGCCAGAGCGAGGATGCCGAGGCGCAGCGCGCCGCCGCCGCCGAAGCCGAAGCTGCCCGCGTTGCCGCCGAAGCCGCGCTCGCCGCGCAGGCCGATGCCGAGCGCGATGTGGAGGAAGAGCGCGAATTGCGCCTCGAGGCCGAACGCGAAGCGATGGAAGCGCGCCGCGACGCGGTCCACGACCTCGCCGACCAGTTCGAAGCCTCGATCTCGGGTATCGCCGCCGCCGTCGGCGCCGCCGCCAACCAGCTCGAAGCCTCCGCCGAGGCCATGAACGGCATCGCCCGCTCGACCGGCGACCAGGCCAATGAAGCCATGACGCAGGCGCGCCTCGCCGCCGAGAGCGCCGAACAGGTCACCCAGCGCGTCGTCGACCTGTCGCGCTCGGTCAGCAACATTGCCGATGCCAGCCGCGAGCAGCAGGCGCTCTCCGAAGACGCCCGCCAGTCGACCGACATGGGCGAGCGCACCGTGCGCACGCTCACCGCGCGCACCGCCAACGTGGAGCATTTCATCGATCTCATTCGCGGCGTGGCGAAAAAGACCAACATGCTCGCGCTCAATGCCACCATCGAGGCGGCGCGCGCGGGCGAGGCGGGACGCGGCTTTGCCGTCGTCGCGGGCGAAGTGAAGGGGCTCGCGGGCCAGGCGGGCAAGGCGACCGACGAGGTCACCACCCTCATCGCCACCATCGGCGAAGGCGCGCGCGGGGCCGATGATGCCTTTGGCGAGGTCGCCTCGACGGTCGACCGACTGCTCGCCCATGTCTCGGAGGTCCAGGCCGAGCTCGAGCAACAGCGCGCCGTCTCCGACGTCATCCAGCAGACCGCCGAGGAAAATGCGCTGTCGGTGGATTCGATGGCGCGCTTCTGCACCGCGCTGGCGGGCGAAGCGCAGAATTCGTCGCGACTGTCCGAAGAAGTGCGCGAGGCCGCCGCGCGGCTCGCCGACAGCGCCGAGACGCTGCAATCGGCGACGCGCGACTTCGTGATCCAGCTACGCGCCGCCTGAGGCAGGAAGGAGGAGGCGATCAGCCCTCGGGCTGTTCGTCCTCGCCCTCGACATAGGGTTCGACCTTGCCCTTGAGCTTGATCGTCATCGGGTTACCGTGACGGTCGCGGCTCTTGCCCGCGGCGATGCGGATCCAGCCCTCCGACAGGCAATATTCCTCGACATTGACCTTTTCCTGGCCGTTGAAGCGGATCCCGATCCCCTTGGCGAGCAGTTCGCCGTCGAAATAGGGGCTCTTGGGGTCCATCGACAGACGGTCGGGCAGCTGGGTTTTTTCATTCTCGCTCATGGCGCGCGCTTAGCCCCCTCGCCCGCGCGCCGTCAATCGGTCGCTGGTCGAGACGCCGATTGCCAAGGCCCAGTGCCCTCCCCATAGTCCCCGCCAAAATCCGGATACCAGGGGACCCCGCCATGAAGATGTTGCTCTCGCTTCTCGCCACCTCCGCGCTCGTCGCCGCGCCTGCCGCCGCGCAGGACGAACACGGCCATGAACATGCCGCGGTGGTCGTGCCCGAGGAGCAGGCCGAAGCGCCCGAGAGCGAAACCAGCGACTGGGACGTCGCCGAACTGCGCGGCCCCGGTGACATGGTGCCGCTCGACACGACCGAGGGAACGTGGATCAGCCTCGACGTCTCGCCCGATGGAAACCAGATCGTCTTCGACCTCCTGGGCGACCTCTACCTCCTCCCCATCACCGGCGGCGACGCCGTCCCGCTGGCGACCGGTCACCAGTGGGACATGCAGCCCGTCTTCTCCCCCGACGGCAGCGAGATCGCCTTCACCTCGGACCGCGGCGGGGGCGACAACCTCTGGGTGATGAAGCGCGACGGCACCGAGCCGCGGCAGGTTTCGGACGAAAGCTTCCGCCTCCTCAACCAGCCCGAATGGACCCCCGACGGCGAATTCATCGTCGGGCGCAAGCATTTCACCTCGGACCGCTCGCTGGGTGCTGGCGAGATGTGGCTCTATCACAAGTCGGGCACCGGCGGCGGCGTCCAGATGACCGAGAAGCGCACCGACCAGAAGGACACGGGCGAACCTGCCTTCAGCCCCGATGGCCGCTACCTCTATTATTCTGACGATGCGACGACCGGCGAAACCTTCCAGTATAGCAAGGACGTCAACGGCCAGATCTACGTCATCCGCCGCCTCGACCGCGAGACGGGCGAGATCGAGCAGTTCGTCTCGGGCGCGGGCGGCGCGGTGCGCCCCACCCCCTCGCCCGACGGCAACAAGCTCGCCTTCGTCCGTCGCATCCGCGGCAAGACCGTGCTGATGCAGATGGAACTGGACAGCGGCCGCGTCACGCCGCTGACCGACATGCTCGACCGCGACATGCAGGAGACCTGGGCGGTGCACGGCGTCTATCCGCACATCGCCTGGACGCCTGACAGCAAGTACATCATTTTCTGGGCCAAAGGCGGCATCCATCGCGTGGACACCAATAGCCGCGCGGTCAGCGAGATCCCCTTCCGCGTGCAGGGCCAGCGCTGGGTCGCCGATGCGGTGCGCCATGACAAGCGCATCGGCATGCCGACCTTCGACACCAAGGCGCTGCGTTTCACCACCATGAGCCCCGCGGGCGACAAGGTGGTGTTCGAGGCGCTCGGCCGCCTTTATCTGCGCGACCTTCGTTCGGGCGAAACCGAACCGCTCACGCGCGCCACCGACGCCTTCCAGTCCTACCCGACCTTCAGCCGCGACGGGCGCCAGCTCGCCTGGGTCGAATGGGACGACCAGGACCTCTCGCGCATCATGGTCGCGCGCGCCAACGGCAGCCGCGCGCGTGCCCTCGACCTGCCGCCCGGCCATTATGTCGAGCCGACCTTCAGCCCCGACGGCAAGTCGATCGCCTATCGCCGCACCGGCGGCGGCTATCTCACCAGCCCCCTCTACAGCCGCGACCCCGGCATCTACCTCGCCAGCCTCGACGGTGGCGAGCCCGAGAAGATCGCGCCCGGCGGTACGCGTCCGCAGTTCGGCAAGGATCCCAACCGGCTGTTCTACATGACCAGCCGCGACGACAAGAGCTTCCTCCAGTCGGTCCGCCTCGACAGCCGCGAGCGTCAGGATCATTTCAGCTCAAGGTTCGCCGCCGACTACCAGCTTTCACCCGACGGCACCTTCGTGGCCTGGACCGAGCGCTTCCAGACCTATGTGATGCCGCTCCCCCTATCGGGCCGCACGCTCGACCTGTCGCCCGACGGCAAGGCACTGCCGCAGATGCGAGTCACCAAGGATGTCGGCGACTGGGTCCACTGGTCCTCGGACGGGCGCACGCTCTACTGGTCCGAAGGCCCCACCCTCTACAGCCGCGCGCTGGCCGGCATCGCCGATCTCGAAGCCCCCGAGGACGAGGCCGACAAGGTCGAACCGACCCGCATCGCCGATCTCGCCATGACCGTCGATGCCGACCTGTCGGGCGACACCTATGTCCTCTCGGGCGCGAAGATCGTCACCATGAACGGTGATGAGGTCATCGAGAATGGCGCGGTGATGGTCTCCAACGGTCGCATCAGCGCGGTCGGCCCGCTCGCCGCGATGAGCTGGCCGCAGGGCACCGAAGTGGTCGATGTCAGCGGCAAGACCATCATCCCGGGCCTCATCGATGCGCATTGGCACGGGCCGATGGGCGCGGGCCTCGTCATCCCACAGCAGAATTGGAACCACGCCGCCAGCCTCGCGCATGGCGTAACCACCGTCCACGACCCTTCCAACAACAGCTACACCGTCTTCGCGGCGGGCGAATATCAGCGTGCGGGTCGCATCATCGCCCCGCGCATCACCTCGACCGGCACCATTCTCTACGGCGCGACGACGGGCTTCACTGCCTCGATCGATACGAAAGAGGATGCGATAAGCCACCTTCGCCGCCTCCAGTCGATCGGGGCGTGGAGCGTGAAGAGCTACAACCAGCCGCGCCGCGACCAGCGCCAGATGGTCATCGAGGCCGCGCGCGAAATCGGCATGGACGTCGTTCCCGAAGGTGGCAGCCTCTACCAGCACAACATGACGATGGTCGCCGACGGGCACACCACCATCGAACATGCGCTGCCGGTGCAGGTCATCTATGACGATGTGAAGCAGTTCTGGGGCGGCAAGGACGCGCCAAAGACCGCCTACACCCCTACCTTGAACGTCTCCTACGGCGGGCCGTGGGGCGAGATGTGGTGGTACCAGACCACCAATGTCTGGGCCGATCCGGTGCTCAACCGCTTCGTGCCGCGCGGCCTGCTCGACGCGGGCAGCCGTCGCGGCACCTTCTTCCCCGAGGAGGAGAACAACCTCAAGCAGGTCGCCGAGGCGGCCGCCGAGCTCGAGGAGCTGGGCGTCCTCACCAACATCGGCGCGCACGGCCAGCGCGAAGGATTGGGCGCGCATTGGGAAATCTGGAGTTATGCGCTGGGCGGCATGACCAACCATGACGCGCTGCGCACCGCCACCATCTATCCCGCCCGCACCCTCGGCCTCGACACCGACCTCGGCTCGATCGAGCCGGGCAAGCTGGCCGACATGGTCATCCTCGACGGCGACCCCCTCGAGAATATCCGCAACTCCGCGAGCGTCTCGATGGTGATGCAGGACGGCAAGCTCTATGACCAGAACCTGCAGGTCATCGCCGGGGGGACCGGGGGACTCGAGCCCTTCTGGTTCCAGTCGGAATCGGGCGGCAGCTACACGATGAGCGAGGCCCAAGCCGAAGGCGTCCACCAGCACTGATCGAACCTGCCGGGTGGAGAGGTCTCCACCCGGCATATCGTTTTTCAATATTATCGTTTGACAATAAGGCGAACTGGCGTCATATCGATTTCCGATAAGTTCAATATCGGAGAACGAGAAATGCAATCCCGTGTCGATCCGCTGCTGCTGACCGCCAAAGGTGTGATGCTGCTCATGGGCGTTATGATCCTCTTCACCGCACTTGTCCTCGCTGGCAGTGCGGGTGCCGTGCTCACCACCGAGCGCGCCAAGCTGCTCGCTGACCTTGCCGCCGCAGACGCGCCCGCGAGCGCTCTCGGGGTCACTTTCCTCATGATCACGCTGATCGTCGCCGCGCTGGCGTTCGCCGCCTGGTTCATCCGCTTGACTTGGCACCTCGTCCGCTCGGTCGAGCGCGGCGATCCTTTCACCGAGGAAAACGCTGACCGGCTGCGCGCGATGGGCTGGACCAGCCTCCTCATCCAACTCTTGGTGATTGGCGCTACCGCTTCTGCGCGCTGGCTCGGCAGCTTCCTTAGCGACCTTGAGCGTTACGGTGATCTCGGCATCAATGGCGCAGGGTTTCTCCTGCCGCTCGTCCTCTTCATTCTCGCCCGCGTCTTCCGCCTTGGCACCCAGATGCGCGCCGACCTCGAGGGGACCGTCTGATGAGCATCGAAGTGAAGCTGGACGAGCTCCTCCATCAAAAGCGCATGACGCTCACCGAACTGGCCGATCGCATCGGCATCACGCTGGCCAACCTGTCGATCCTCAAGACCGGCAAGGCCAAGGCGGTGCGCTTCTCGACCCTCGATGCCATCTGCCGCGAACTGGATTGCCAGCCCGGCGATCTGCTGGGCCGCACCGAAGACTAACCACTTGTCACGCAACGCAGCGCTCGGACCGCCTCCCAACCGGGGCGGTCGACGGGAGCGGCTTGCCCGAATGCCAAGGAGAAAATGACATGCTCAGGATATTGCTCGCTTGCTTCATCACCCTGATGGCCTGGCCGACGCCGCTTGCGGCGCAGGACAGCCGCGAGGCGCTGCTGGTCGTCAGCAGTCATGGTCGCGACGGCGGCGAGGCCCAGCCCGGCTTCGAGATGGACGAACTGGCGCAGGCCTGGCTGGTGCTCGCCTCCAATGGCTATGACGTCCGCATCGCCAGCCCCGAGGGCGGCTTGGTCGTGGCCGACAAATATGATGCCTCCAAGGCCTATAATGCCGCCTTCCTCGGCGATCCCCTTGCCGCCTCGCGGCTCGCCTCAACGCTACGGCTCGATCCGGCCATGGGCACGGGCTACGACATCGTCATGGTGATCGGCGGCAAGGGCGCGATGTTCGACCTGCCCTTCAGCCAGATACTTCAATCGATCCTCCTCGAGCAGCATGATCGTGGCGCCGTCGTCGTCGCCGTCTGCCACGGCCCCGCCGTGCTGGCGCGGGTCGAGCGCGAGGACGGGACCCGGCTGGTGACCGGTCGCCGCCTGAGCGCCTTCACCGACGAGGAGGAAGCCGCGTTCGGCGAGAAGTGGGTGGGAGATTTTCCCTTCCTCATCGAGACGCGCCTTCGCGAGCTGGGCGCCACGTTCGAGGAATCCGACATCATGCTCCCGCACGTCTCGGTCGACGCTAATCTCGTGACCGGCCAGAACCCCTTCTCGGTGGTCGGTGCCACCGAAGCCGCGATCCGCGCCGACGGCCATCGCCCCGCACCGCGCGCGATGTGGAAGGACGAGCGCAGCATGATGCTCGTCGCGCAGGCGGCCGCGGGCGACAAGGCGCCGCTGGCGCGCGCCATCGCGAACGAGCCCGCCTCGCTCGACATCCCGATCGTCGCGGCCTGGGCCTATTATCGCGGCCTGATGGTGAAAGACGACCCGCAGGCCCTGTCGCTTTCGATCGAATTGCTCGAGCTCGCCCGCCCGCACATGGACGAACCCCAGCTCGGGCAGGTCATCCACATGTTGCGCGAAGAGCGCGCCGCGCTCTGTGCGACGAGCGCGTGCCCCGCCTCCTGACAAGCCGCTTCCTTTACCCTACGGCCCCGCCCTCCCTTGAGGCCGGGGCCGTTAGCGGTTAAGGCGCGCCGCGAGAGGATCGTCGGCGCGGGTCCCCGCGTTGGCGCCAGGAGAGGTACAAGAATGTCTTCAAGCGAAACGCGGACCAACCGGCCTGCGCTGAAACTGCACGTTCCCGAACCGGCCTATCGCCCCGGCGACACGCCCGATTACAGTCACGTCACCGTGCCCGCCGCCGGCGAGGCGCCGCGTCCCGACAGCGCCTGCGACGACAAGGAAACGATCCCGCTGACGACCCACCTCGTCCGCGTCCTCGATGACGAGGGCAAGGCGGTCGGCCCGTGGGACCCCAAGCTCGATGTCGAGGTCTTGAAGAAGATCTACCGCGACATGGTCACGGTCCGCATCTTCGATGACCGCATGTATCGCGCCCAGCGGCAGGGCAAGACCAGCTTCTACATGAAGTGCACCGGCGAAGAAGCGATCGCCACGTCCGCCGCCGCCGCGATGGACGCCGAGGACATCCACTTCCCGACCTATCGCCAGCAGGGCCTGCTCGTCAGCCGCGGCTATCCGCTCGTGAAGATGATGTGCCAGATCTATTCGAACGCGGGCGACCATATGAAGGGCCGCCAGCTGCCGATCATGTATTCGGACAAGGAGAAGGGCTTCTTCTCCATCTCGGGCAACCTTGCCACGCAGTTCCCGCAGGCGGTCGGCTGGGCGATGGCCTCGGCGATCAAGGGCGACAGCCGCATCGCGATGGGCTGGATCGGCGACGGCGCGACGGCCGAGGGCGACTTCCACGCCGCCATGACCTTCGCAAGCGTCTACCAGGCCCCCGTCATCCTCGCTTGCGTCAACAACCAGTGGGCGATCAGCTCGTTCAGCGGCATCGCGGGCGCCGAACAGGCGACCTTCGCGGCCCGCGCCGTCGGCTATGGCATCGCGGGGCTCCGCGTCGACGGCAATGACGTGCTTGCCGTCTATGCCGCCGTGCGCTGGGCGGCCGAGCGTGCGCGCTCGAACAACGGCCCGACCTTCATCGAATTCTTCACTTATCGTGCCGAGGGCCACTCGACCTCGGACGATCCCACCGGCTACCGCCCCAAGGAAGAGAGCGAGGCTTGGCCGCTCGGCGATCCCATCCTCCGCCTGAAGCAGCATCTCGTCGGCCTCGGCGCGTGGGATGACGAACAGGACAAGGCGCTCGAGGAAGAACTCTCCGCCACCGTCCGCGCCGCGCAGAAGGAAGCCGAAAAGCTCGGCGTCCTCTCCGAACAGGGTGACGAGGGCAAGGAAAGCATGTTCGAGGACGTCTATGCCGACATGCCCTGGCATATCGCCGAACAGCGCGATGCGGCGCTGAAGGAGGGCGAATAATGGCCGTCATGAACATGATCCAGGCGCTCAATGACGCGCACAAGGTCGCCATGCGCGCCGATGATGACGTCGTCGTCTTCGGCGAGGATGCTGGCTATTTCGGCGGCGTCTTCCGCGTCACCGAGGGGCTCCAGAAGGAATTCGGCAAGACCCGCGCCTTCGACGCGCCGATCAGCGAAAACGGCATCGCCGCCACCGCCGTCGGCATGGCCGCTTATGGCCTGAAGCCGCTGATCGAGATCCAGTTCGCCGATTACATCTACCCCGCCTACGACCAGATCGTCAGCGAAGTCGCCAAGATGCGCTATCGCACCGCGGGTGAATGGACGATGCCGATGGTCATCCGCTCGCCCTATGGCGGCGGCATTTACGGCGGCCAGACGCACAGCCAGTCGCCGGAATCGCTCTTCACCCACATCGCGGGGCTAAAGGTCGTCGTGCCGTCCAATCCCTATGACGCCAAGGGGCTCCTGCTGGCCGCGGTCGCCGACCCCGACCCTGTCATCTTCTTCGAGCCCAAGCGCATCTACAACGGCCCCTTCTCGGGTCACCACGACCAGCCGGTCGTGCCCTGGTCGAAGGCGGAAAACAGCGAGGTGCCCGAGGGCCACTATACCGTGCCGCTCGGCAAGGCGAACGTGGTCCGCGAGGGCGAGGCGCTCACCGTCCTCACCTATGGCACCATGGTCCATGTGACCGCCGCGGCGATGGAAGAGGCCGATGTCGATGCCGAGATCGTCGACCTGCGCACCCTCGTGCCGCTCGACATCGAGACCATCGAGGCGAGCGTGAAGAAAACCGGCCGCTGCCTCATCGTCCATGAAGCGCCGCGCACTTCGGGCTTCGGCGCCGAACTCTCGGCGCTGGTCACCGAACGCTGCTTCTATCACCTCGAAGCGCCGGTCGAGCGCGTGACGGGTTGGGACACCCCCTATCCCCACGCCTATGAATGGACCTATTTCCCGGGCCCCGCCCGCATCAAGACTGCACTCAAGAAAGTGATGGCCGACTGATGGGTACGTACAACTTCAAGCTCCCCGACATTGGCGAAGGCATCGCCGAGGCCGAGATCGTTGAATGGCATGTCGCAGTCGGCGACATGATCGAGGAAGACGCCCATCTCGCCGACATGATGACCGACAAGGCTACGGTGGAGATGGAAAGCCCCGTCGCCGGCAAGGTCGTGAAGCTCGCGGGCGAGGTCGGCGACATGATCGCCATCGGCTCGGTGCTGGTCGAGATCGAGACCGCGGGCGACGCCGCCCCCGCCGAGGAAGCGCCCGCCCCCGCCGCCGAAGAGGAAATGCCGCTCGGCGACGGCGCCGAAGAGCCGACCAGCGCGCAGGAAGAGGAAATTCCCGTCGTCGACCAGGCCGAGACGGCGCCTGCCCCGGCGCCCGAGCCCGAAACCCACGCCGAAAGCAAGGGCGACAAGGTCCTCGCCTCGCCCACCGTTCGCCAGCGCGCCCGCGATCTCGGCATCGACCTTGCGCAGGTGAAGACCACCTCGGACCGCGTCCGTCACGCCGACCTCGACGCCTACCTCCTCTACAATGGCGGCAGCGTCAGCCACGGCGGCTCGGCCCCGCGCCGCGACGAGACCATCAAGGTCGTCGGCATGCGCCGCAAGATCGCCGAGAACATGCAGGCGGCCAAGCGCAAGATCCCGCATTTCACGCTGGTCGACGAATTCGACATGACCGCGCTCGAGGAAACGCGCGCCATGATGAACAAGGACCGCGGGGGCCAGCCCAAGCTGACCGTCCTGCCCTTCCTCATCACCGCGATGGCGAAAGCGCTGCCCGACTATCCGATGCTCAACGCCACCTATGACGACGAGGCCAACATCATCACCCGTTCGGGTGCGATGCATCTCGGCATGGCGGCCCAGACCGACGCGGGGCTGATGGTCCCCGTCATCAAGAATGCCGAAGCCAAGTCGGTGTGGCAGCTTGCCAGCGAGATCAACCGCCTCGCGGAAGAAGCGCGCAGCGGCAAGATCGACCGCGCCGACCTCCAGGGCGCGACCATCTCGCTGTCGTCGCTCGGCCCGATGGGCGGCCTCGTCTCGACCCCCGTGATCAGCCCGCCGCAGGTGGCGATCATCGCGGTCAACAAGATGCAGGAACTGCCCGTCATCGAGGATGGCGAGATCGTCGCGAAGAAGAAGATGAACCTCTCGCTGTCCTGCGACCACCGTGTCGTCGACGGTTGGGACGCGGCCAGCTTCCTCCAGCACCTGCGCAGCTTCATCGAAAACCCGATCCGGCTGCTCAGCGCCTGATGGTCATGACGCGCCCGGCGCCGCTGCGACCGGGCGCGCTCATGTTTCTCGCGGGGCTCTGCGCGCTAGGCGGTGCGGCTCTTGCCGGTGCGCCCCGCGGACTGATGGCAGCTTATGGAGCCGCGCTCGTGCTCGGTCTGGCGTTGCACCTCGCGCTCCGGCGGTTCGCGCCGCGCCTGCCGCGATGGGCGGTCTTGCTCGTCCCGCTGCTTCTGGCGGCGCCGCTGGTCGTCGGCCCGGAATTCGATGGTGCGCGGCGCTGGCTCGCGCTCGGCCCCGTCACGCTCCAGCCCGCACTCATCCTCCTCCCGCTCCTGCTCCGCGCGCCAACGGACGGATATTGGGTCGCGGCCATGCTGCTGTCGGCCGTCCTGCTCGTCGTGCAGCCCGATCCGGGCACCTTTCTCGCCCTCGTCGCGGGGGTCGGCCTGCATCGCGAGCGCCAGCAGCGCCGCCTGAACCTCAACCTTGCCCATCTCAGCCTCGTCGCCGTCGCCATCCTCTTCGCGCGGGGCGAGGGACAGACGGTGGCCTTCGTCGAAAACATGGTGCAATCGCTGCCGGCCATGCCGCTGCCGGCCCTCATCGCCTGCCTGCTGTCGATGGGCTTTGGCGCGTGGGCGCTCCTTGCGCACCGCGATGGCCAGGCGATCGCAGCCTTCTGGACCGGGGCGCTCGTCGCCTCGCTCGTCGGGCCCTACCCGACCCCGCTCATCGGCCTGTCCGCAAGCTGCATGCTCGGCCTCTTCCTCTCGCTCCCCATCCGATCGCGCAAATAGAAAGGGCGCCGCCCGTCGGCGACGCCCTCCTTCTCCTATTCAGTCTCTCCGATCAGGCGAATTCGCGGCTTGCGGCGATCTTGTCGATCTTCGCTTTCGCTTCCGTGATGGCCTTGGCACGCGCTTCCTCGCCCATCGCCACGCCGTTGGCGATCACGAATTCCGCTTCGAGCCCGAGGAACTGGAAGAAGGCGCGCAGGTAGCTCTGGTTATGCTCGAAGCTGTGGCCTTCCTCATACACACCGCCGGACGCGATCATGACGATCACCCGCTTGTCGCGCAGCAGCCCCTCGGGGCCGTTCTCGGTGTAGCGGAAGGTTTCGCCCGCCACCGCGACGCGGTCGATCCAGGCCTTGAGCTGGGTCGACACGGTGAAGTTGTAGGTCGGGGCGCCGATGACGATGGTGTCGGCGGCCTTCAGCTGCTCGACATAGGCATTGGCCTCCGGCCGACCGACGAGGTGCGGGATCGGGTCGGCAACCAGGTCGAGGCGCTCCACCTTCTCGCCTGTCATCTTGCCGACCGCATAAGCGGTGAGGTCACGCGTGACGCTGGCATCGCCCTGCGTCGAACTGTCGATATGGAGAATGGTCATCGGGGACTCGCTTTCTAAGTCACTGTTTGATACCTAGACGCATATCGTGCCTATGGGTTCCGCCCGCAAGACGGCACATTTTTGGGGATGAGGCACATGGATGTAACCACGCGGCGAGCCGAGACTGACGAGCCCGAGCTCGAACATCTCCACCTCGCCGGCTGCAAGAATGTCGCCCCCGTCCTCAACCGTGTCGGCGACAAATGGTCGATGCTCATCGTCATGGTGCTGGCCACCGGCAGCCGCCGCTTCAACGAGCTGAAGCGCGAGGTGGACGGCATCTCGCAGCGCATGCTCACCCGCAGCCTGCGCGGTCTGGAGCGCGACGGCCTCGTCGATCGCACGGTCACCCCGACCATCCCGCCGCGGGTCGATTACGAGCTGACCGAACTCGGCCGGTCGCTTACCGGCCCCGTCAAGGCGCTGGGCGACTGGGCGATCGAGCATATCGACTGCATCCGCGCCGCCCAGGCGCGCTACGACGACCGCGAAGACACAGTTTGAGCCTTGCGGATTATTAACCAACTCGGGTGAATTTTAGCCCTTTTACGTGATTAAACTCGCGGTTAAGCTCCCCGCGTGAGTGTCGATCTGTACACCCTCCTCCTGATCCTCGTCAGCGTCCTTGCGGGCGTGGTCCTGTTCGTGCGCATCGGGCCGACGCGTCACGAGGCGACCTCCTATCTCGCCGCCGGCCTCCTGATCGGGGGGTTCAACACCTTCCTTTATGTCGATGGCGGCCACGGCCCGCTGACCCGCGCCTTCCTCTACGCCATGGACCCGCTCACCGTCTGGCTGGTGGGCCAGTCGATCCGGCTCGCCATGGGCGGGAAGCTGTCGGCGCCTTGGCTGTTCAAGCTGTGGGCTGCCGGGGCGGCGACGTCGGTCGCGCTCGTTGCCATGGGGGCACCGATCCGGGTCGAGCATTTGCCGGCCATGGCCGCGGGGCTGGTCGTCTACGCCAATATCCTGCTGTTCCTGTGGCGGCGAGACCATGGCGGCATCCGCACGGCCATGCTGGTCGCGATGGGAGCGATGGCGATCGGCGATGCCATGCGCCTGCCTTTCTTCCCCTCGCTGCTCGATGCTGGGAGCGCCTATCCCGAATTCGGTGCCGAATGGCTGCCGGGCGTCCTGCTCGTCAGCAGCGCCTTTGCGGTGCCGGCCGTCGTGTTGCTGACCATCGCCGCCATCGTGCAGAGCGAATTGCGCCACTATCGTCGCCAGTCCGAGCATGACGGCATGACCGACCTGCTCAACCGCCGTGCCTTCGGCGATGCGGTGCGCGCCCAGAGCCCGCGGTTTGGCGCGATCGTCCTTGCAGACATCGATCATTTCAAGTCGATCAACGATCGCTACGGCCATGGCGTGGGCGATGACGTGATCCGCCACTTCGCCACCCTGCTCGAACAGGCAGCGCCTTGCGCCGGGCGCTTCGGGGGCGAGGAATTCGCCATTGCGCTGCCCGGCTATTCGCTCGCGCGTGCCGCCGAGCTTGCCGAACAGCTACGCGCCGACTTCGCCGCCTATCGCCACGAGGCCTTCTCCGAAAAGACACGATTGAGCGCCAGTTTCGGCGTCGCGTCCTACGTCCATCGCCGCCCGCTGGGCCAGACCTATGCGGCGGCCGACCAGGCGCTTTACCGGGCCAAGGATGCCGGCCGCAATGCGGTGGCGATCTACGGCACCGACGAGGAAGAACGCCTCCACTTGCACCGCCTGACCGCTTGATGACCTTGGCCCATCGGCAAGATTTCGCTTGCCGTCGCCGCCCCAGCCGTTAGCGCATTCCCATGCCCAGCTGGCTCGCGCTTCTCCTCGGTCTCGTCCTGCTCGCCGCCGGCGGCGAGTTCCTCGTTCGCGGCACCGTCGGTCTTGCCCGCAAGCTCGGCATCTCGCCGCTCCTTGCCGGCCTCACCATCGTCGGCTTCGGCACCTCGGCACCCGAACTGGTCACCAGCATCCAGGCCGCCTTCGCGGGTTCGCCCGACATCGCCATCGGCAATGTCATCGGCTCGAACATCGCCAATATCCTGCTCATCCTCGGCGCCTCGGCGCTGGTGATCGCCATCCCCATCAGCCGCAAGGCCTTTCGTCGCGACGGGCTGGCGCTGGGGCTGTCGGGGCTTGCGGCCCTCGGTGCCGTGCTCGCGGGCGGGGTCAGCCGCGCCATCGGCGCCGCGCTCTTTGCGGGCCTGATCGGCTACATTCTCTACGCCTATTTCTCCGAGAAGAACGCCGCAACCGACAGCACCACGGAGCATGTCGACGAGGCAACCGCGGCGCCCTCGAACACGCTCGCGCTCGTCTTCTTCACCTTCGCCGGCATCGCAGGCGTCATCTTCGGCGCGCGGTTCCTCGTCGGCGGCGCGATCGAGCTCGCCACCGCGATGGGTGTCTCCGAGGCGGTGATCGGCCTGTCGGTCGTGGCGCTCGGCACCAGCCTGCCCGAACTGGTCGCCTGTCTCGCCGCCGCGTGGAAGCGCGAGCCCGACGTTGCGCTCGGCAATGTGGTCGGCAGCTGCATCTATAACATCTTCGGCATCCTCGGCCTGACCGCGATCGTCCATCCCTTGGGCGTGCCCCCCGAGATCGCGGGGCTCGACATCTGGATCCTGCTCGCCACCGTGGGCCTGCTGCTCATGTTCCTGCGCACCGGTTGGACCATCCACCGCTGGGAGGGAGCCGTGCTGCTGGCGGGCTATGCTGCCTACATGGCCTATCTCGTCGGACTGTCTTGACGCCGGTCAAGGCGTCCCGCCGCGGGCGCTGTCATGGATGAGGGAGCTCAAGAAGGAGACCCCCTCATGCTTCACAATGTCGGAAAGATTGATCGCGTCGCCCGTGTCGTGATCGGATTGATCCTCGTCGCGATGGTTTTTGTCGGACCGAAGACCAGCTGGGGTTGGCTCGGCCTCGTCCCGCTGGTGACGGGTCTCGTCGGCACCTGCCCGGCCTACAGCCTCCTCGGGATCAATAGCTGCGGCCGCTAGGACGACAAGCGACATTGGCGGAACGCTCGCGCTCGGCTAGGGCGAAGACATGACTTCCTCGCCCGACACCGAAGCCCTCGCCGCCCTCGACGAACGCCTGCGCTGGCTCGCCAGCTGGACCATCCACAACGCCAATCACCTGCGCGAGAAATCGGACGGGGTGAAGGTCGGCGGGCACCAGGCGAGCTCGGCGTCGATCAGCGCGATCATGACCGCGCTCTATTTTCACGCATTGGGGCCCAATGACCGCGTGGCGGTAAAGCCGCACGCCGGCCCGATCCTTCACGCGATCCACTATCTCTTGGGCTCGCAGAGCCTCGAAAAGCTCGAGAATTTCCGCGGCCTCGGCGGCGCGCAAAGCTATCCCAGCCGCACGAAAGACACGATCCCCGTTGATTTCTCGACCGGCAGCGTCGGCCTCGGCGTGGCCATCACCCTTTTCTCCAGCCTCGTGCAGGACCTGCTCACCGCGCAAGGAAAGATCGCCGAGGAAGAGCGCGGCCGCTTCGTCGCGCTCATCGGCGATGCCGAACTCGACGAGGGCAATATCTACGAAGCCATCATCGAGGGCGCCAAGCATGACGTGCGCAACCTGTGGTGGATCGTCGACTACAACCGCCAGAGCCTCGATGCGACCAGCGCCGACCGCATGTTCGAGCGCTTCGACGAAATCTTTTCCGCCTGCGGATGGCGCTCGGTCGAGCTCCGCTTCGGCAAGCGCCTCGAGAAGGCCCTTTCGGGCAAGGGCGGCAAGGCGGTCCGCGATTGGCTCGAGACACTCCCCAACGCCGACTTTGCCGCGCTCCATTACCAGGGCGGCGCGGCATGGCGGCAGCGCCTGTCCGACGATCTCGGGAAGAAGGCCGATGCCTTCCTGTCGGCGCACAAGGATGACGAGCAGCTCGGCAGCCTGATGACCGACCTCGGCGGCCATTGCATGGAAACGCTCGTCGAGGCCTTCGAGGAAGCGAAAAAGGACGACACGCCGACCTTCTTCATCGCCTGGACAGTGAAGGGCTTCGGCCTCCCCTTCGCAGGTCACAAGGACAATCACGCCGGCCTCATGAACCCCAAGCAGATCGCCGCCTGGCGCGACGATCTCGGCATCGCCGAGGGCGCAGAATGGGACAAGTTTGCCGGCCTCTCCGACAACATGGTCCCCAAGGTCGAGGCGGTCCTCGACGAGACCCGCATCAAGCGCGAGAAGCGCCCGCGAAGCTTCGGCTCGGTCCCCATTCCCGAGCTCCCCGCCCCCGAGGGCGAGGAGCAGTCGACGCAGGCCGCCTTCGGCCGCATCCTCATGGACCTGTCAAAGGCGGGCGGCGAGCTCGCCGACCGCATCCTCACCACCTCGCCCGATGTTACCGTCTCGACCAACCTTGGTGCCTGGGTGAACAGCCGCGGCCTGTTCAAGCGCCGCGCGATGGAGGACGTCTTCGCCAAGGCCAAGATCCCCAGCGCCCAGAAGTGGGCGGGCAACGACAGCGGCCAGCACATCGAGCTCGGCATTGCCGAATCCAACCTCTTCCTCATGCTCGCCGCCGCAGGGCTGGCGGGCGATCACTGGAACGAGCGGCTCTTCCCCATCGGCACGCTCTACGATCCCTTCATCGCGCGCGGCCTCGATAGCCTCAACTACGGCTGCTACCAGGACGCCCGCTTCCTCCTCGTCGCCACCCCTTCGGGCGTGACGCTCGGGCCGGAAGGCGGCGCGCACCAGTCGATCAACCCGCCGCTCATTGCCATGGGCCAGCCGGGGCTCCGCCACTACGAACCCGCCTTCGCCGACGAACTGGCCGCGATGATGAGCCACGCCTTCGCGCTGATCGACGATCCCGATGGCGAGAGCACCTACCTGCGCCTGTCGACCCGCCCCGTGCAGCAGGTCGCGCGCGACAATGACGACTGGAAGGCTGGCGCGCTCGAGGGCGGCTACTGGCTGAAGCAACCCGCCGAGGGCGCCGAAGCCGCCATCGTCGCCATGGGCGCGCTCATGCCCGAAGCGCTCGCGGCGCATGAGGAGCTGTCCGCCGACATCCCGGGTCTCGGCCTGCTCGCCGTCACTTCGCCCGACCTCCTCCACCGCGGCTGGACCGCCGCGCAGGCAGCCCGCTGGGACGGCCAGCGCCAGCCGAGCCACGCCGAGACGCTTCTGTCGCGTCTCAGTCCGCGCGCCGGCCTCGTCACCCTGTGCGACGCCGCACCCGCCTCGCTGTCATGGCTCGGCGGCGTGCTCGGCCAGCGCGTCGCGCCGCTCGGCGTCGAGCGCTTCGGCCAGACCGGCAACCTCGCCGACCTCTACGCCACCTACCGCCTTGATCCGGCGGCGATTACCGAAGCGATGGCCGAGATTCTCCTCACCTGATCTTAACCCTCTCGGCTTACTTGCGATTCTCATGACACGTTCGCCCGACATGCTCGACCAGAGCCTCGCCCACGAACTGGAGGAAGCGCGCAAGCTCCTCGAGATCATGGGTGACGAGCTGGCCGCCGATATCGACACCATTACCAAGCATTGCACGAGCCTGCAGACGATCGACATCGTCATGCAGATCCTCGGCCATATCGCCAATGTCGTGCGCTCGGACGACCGCCGCGAGACGGTCGAGGGCATCGGCATGCACGACCTCAAGATGAAGCTCCTGCCCGCCGCAATCGACGCGACGCGCAAGGCGTCTTGCGGGCAAGCCGCCTAGCCCCTAGGCCCTTAGCCCATGTCCGGACGTTATTTCGATCAGTGGTCGGTGGGCGATATCGTGCGCCACCCCATCACGCGCACGGTGACCGAGACCGACAATCTCCTCATCACCACCCTCACCCACAATCCGCAGCCGCTGCACCTCGATCACGAGGTCGCGGCCAAGACCGAATTCGGCAAGCCGCTTGTCAACAGCTGCTTCACCTTCAGCCTCGCGGTCGGCATCTCGGTGGGCGAGACCACGCTCGGCACGCTGGTCGCCAATCTCGGCTATGACGAGCTGAAGTTCCCGCGCCCCGTCTTCGTCGGCGACACGCTGCAGATCGAAAGCGAATGCCTCGCCGTCCGCGAGAGCAAGTCGCGCCCCGATGCGGGCATCGTCACCTGGGAACATCGCGCCTTCAACCAGCGCGACGAACTCGTCCTGTCCTTCAAGCGCTCCGCGCTCCTCCGGAAGTCCTGATGTCCGACCTGCCCCCGCCGCGTAGCTGGCTGTTCGTCCCCGCCGATAGCGAAAAGAAGATCCACAAGGCGCTCGCCTCCGAAGCCGACGCGATCATCTTCGATCTCGAGGACAGTGTCGCGCCCGCCGCCAAGGCCTATGCCCGCGACCTCCTCAAGGAGCTCGGCCCCCGCGACGGCGGCCCGCGCTGGTGGGTGCGCATCAACCCGATGTTCGCGCCCGAGCATCGCGAGGATTTGAAGCTCTTCTCCAAGGCCGAATTCGAAGGCATTGTCCTGCCCAAGGCCGAGAGCGAGGATGACCTCGTCCACCTCGCCCACTCGACCGGCTCGATCCCGATCCACGCCATCGTCACCGAGACGCCCGCCAGCCTGTTCAACCTCGGCAGCTACAAGGGCACGCAGGCCCCGCTCGCCGCGATGAGCTGGGGCGCCGAGGACCTGTCGGCCGCGCTCGGTGCGCGGTCCAAATATGACCGCGACGGCAAGCTCGCCTTTACCTACCAGCTCGCCCGTTCGCTCTGCCTCGCAGGCGCGGTCGCCGCCGGCGCGCAGCCGGTCGACGGCGTCTATACCGACTTCCGCAACGAGGACGGCCTCAAGGAGGAAGCCCGCGCCGCGGCCTCCGAGGGCTTTACCGGCAAGCTCGCCATCCACCCCGCGCAGGTGCCGATCATCAACGCCGCCTTCACGCCGAGCGACACCGAAGTGGCGCGCGCGAAAGCCATCGTCGATGCCTTCGCCGCCCACCCCGATGCGGGCGTGCTAGATGTCGGCGGACGCATGGTCGACCGCCCCCACCTCACGCAGGCCAAGGCGCTCCTCGCCCGTTCCAAACGCTAGGACTTGAACCTCCCCGCTGACGCGCTAAGCCTGTCAGCCGATTGTTTTCAGGGGGGATTACATGTCTGAAGCTAAGCCTTGGTCGATGGCCAAGGTCGTGACCGCCTCGTCGGCGGGCACGGCGTTCGAATGGTACGACTTCTTCATCTTCGGTGCGCTCGCCAGCACCATCGGGCAGGTCTTTTTCGCCGGTCTCGGCGAGACCGCGGGGGTCATTGCCGCCTTGGGCCTGTTCGCGGCGGGCTTCGCCTTCCGGCCGCTGGGCGCGATCATCTTCGGCGCGATGGGCGACCGGGTGGGCCGCAAGGCGACCTTCCTCACTACCGTCTCGCTGATGGGCGGCGCGACCTTCGCCATCGGCCTGCTGCCGACCTATGCGACCGCGGGCATCATCGCCCCCATCCTTCTCATCATCCTGCGTATCTGCCAGGGCACTGCGCTGGGCGGCGAATATGGCGGCGCGGCCATCTATGTCGCCGAGCATGCCGATGACGACAAGCGCGGTGCGGCGACCGGCTGGATCCAGTCGTCGGCCGCCTTCGGCCTCATCGCGGCGCTGCTCGTCATCTATTTCACCCGCACCGCCATCGGCGAGGAAGCCTTCCTCGACTGGGGCTGGCGCGTGCCCTTCCTCGTCTCGGTACTGCTGCTCCTGATCAGCGTCTGGATGCGCCTCAAGCTGTCGGAAAGCCCCGCCTTCCGGCAGTTGCAGGAAGCGGGTGAGGTCACCAAGACCCCGCTGCGCGAAGCCTTCGCCGAGAAGGAAAGCCTCAAGCAGGTGCTCACCGCCTTCTTCGGCTTCATGGCCGCGCAGGGCGCGCTCTGGTATTGCGCCTTCTTCTACGTGCAGGTCTTCCTCGAGCGGAACCTCGGTGTCCCGGGCGCGGAGGTGAACTGGATCATCCTCACCGTCACCGTCGTCTCGGCGCCGCTTTATGTCTTCTTCGGCTGGCTGTCGGACAAGGTCGGGCGCAAGCCCGTCATGGTCGGCGGCATGGTCCTCGGCCTCGTCGCTTTCTGGCCCGGCTTCCACGCCATCACCGAGGCGGTGAACCCGCGCCTCGCCGCCGCGCAGGAAGCCACCCCGGCGGTCATCGAAACCGACCTTGCCACCTGCTCGGTGCAGTTCGACCTCATCGGCAAGGCCGAGTTCACCAGCCCCTGCGACATCGCCTCGAAGACGCTGTCGGCCAAGGGCATCGGCTATACCAAGGTCGCCAGCGATGACGGCTCGACCGCCGTGCGTCTCGGCGAGGAGCGCGTGGTCGTCACCGACAATGGCGATGCCATCGCCCCCGCGCTCGAGGCCGCCGGCTATCCGCTGAGCGCCGACCCGGCCGAGATCGACCATGCCACGCTCTACTTCTGGCTGATCGTCTTCACCGTCGCGGCAACCGCGCTCTACGGCCCGCAGGCCGCCGCGCTGGTGGAGATGTTCCCGACGCGCACGCGCTACACCGCGATGAGCCTGCCCTACCACATCGGCACCGGCTGGGTCGGCGGCTTCCTGCCCGTCACCGCCTTCGCCATCGTGGCGGCGACCGGCAACATCTACGCAGGCCTGTGGTACCCGATCTTCTTCATCGCGCTCAGCATCATCTGCGCGCTCCTGTTCTGGAAGGAAAGGCACGGGCAGCCGCTCCATTAGGAGTGGCGAAAAAACCCGATGAAATTGGGGCCGGTTGCCAAGTTGGCGACCGGCCCTTCTCCTTAGTAGCGGCGAATGAAGATCGCGCTGCGCCAGGCGGGGATGCTGATCTCGCTTCCCGCACCAAGATCCATCATTCGGTTCGCTGCAGGCACACGGACGGGGCCGTCGGAATCATCGCCTTCCATCCAGCCTGTCCCCACATATTGCCACGCGCCCTCATACGGCAGCCCGTCGAGCGTGACGGTGACCGCCTCGCCCGAGTAATTCTGCGCCACGAAAACGGCATCGCCGTCCTTCGCCCGCACGAAGCTGAAGACCTTCGCCTCGTCCGAGTTCTTCACATACACCATTTCGCCGCCCCACGGCGCATTGTGCAACGCCGGGTGCGCATCGCGAAAGGCGATCAGGCTCTGCAAGTTGGCGGCGTTATGATGCTCGCGCCAGTCGATCGGGTCCTTCTCGAAAAATTCGAGCCGCCTATCGAGACCCGCTTCCTGCCCGTTGTAGATGAGCGGGATACCCTCGCTCGTGAACATCAGCACGAAGGCATTGGGCAACGCCTCACCGAGCCGCTCATAGGCCGTCCCCGCCCATGCATTCTCGTCATGGTTCGAGGTGAAGATCATCCGCTGCGCGCCCTTTGGCCAGAGCGAGGCATGTTCCGAATAGAAACCGTAAAGCCCCGTCGCGTCCGACTTGCCCTGCGCGATATTCCTGAGGCCCTTTTCCCAGTCCCACGCATAGCTCGCATCGAAGCTGTAATCATGCAGGTCGCGCTGGCCGAATTCGCCGAGCATCCACACCGGCTTGATCGCTTCGAGCTCGGCCCGCGTCTGCTCCCAGAAATCGGGCGGCATGTAACCCGCGACATCGGCGCGGAAGCCGTCGATGTCGGTCTCGCGCACCCAGAATTTCATCGCGTCGGTCATGGCGCGGCGCATCGCGACGTTCGAATAATCCAAGTCGATAATGTCGGTCCAATCCCAATAAGGGGTGGAGACGAACTCGCCCTTCCAGTTCTTCTCGTACCAGTCGGGATGCCGGCTCGCCCACGGATGGTCCCAGGCGGTGTGGTTGCCGACCCAGTCGAGAATGACCTTCATGCCCCGCGCATGGGCGGCATCGACGAAGCCCTTGAAGTCGTCCATGTCGCCAAGCTCGCCCCGCACGGCGGTATAGTCGGTGATCGAATAGGGCGATCCGAGCGTGCCCTTCCGGTTCTGCTCGCCGATCGGCTGCACCGGCATCAGCCAGAGGATGTCGACGCCCATGGCATCGAGCCGGTCGAGCTCGCGCGTGGCCGCCGCCAGCGTGCCCTCGGGCGTGAACTGGCGGGTGTTGATCTGGTAGATGACCGCATCGCGCGACCAGTCGACATGGTCGCGGCCCATATAGGGCGGCGCGACCTCGCTCACCGCAGGCTCGACGGTACCGGCCTCGGTGGTAGCGCAGGCCGTGGTCGGCAGAAGCGCCGCCGCGACCAGAAGGGAAAAGCGACGACGCATATCTGCTCCTAGCTCCTGAGTGCGGCTGCAGCCTTGGCTTTTTGGGCGACCTTGTCGAGATCGCTTTCGCCCTTGGGCAGGATCCAGCTACCGCCGACGCACATCACCGCGTCATGCGCGAGCCAGTCGGCCGCCGTCTCTTCCTTAATCCCGCCGGTGGGGCAGAATTTGGCCATCGACAGCGGCGCCGAGATGGCCTTGAGCGCGGGCAGCCCGCCATTGGCCTCGGCGGGGAAGAATTTGAACCGCTCGAGCCCCATGTCGAGCCCGCGCATCACTTCGCTCGCGGTGGCGACACCGGGAAGGATCGGCACGCGCTTGTCCTGCGCCGCGCGCACGACCCAGTCGGTCAGCCCCGGCGAGACGATGAACTGCGCGCCATAATCCACGGCTTCATAGAGCATGACGGGGTTGAGCACCGTGCCCGCCCCGACGATCGCGCCCTCGACGCTCGCCATCTTCTCCATCGCCTCGAGCGCGCCCTCGGTGCGCAGCGTCACCTCGATCACGGGCAGGCCGTTCTCGACCAAAGTCTCGGCGAGCGCGACGGGGTCGGGCCCGTCCTCCTCGAGCACGAGCACAGGAATGACGGGGGCGAGCCCCATGATGTCGTCGATGGTCATGGATGTTCCTTCGCGAAAGCCACCGCGGCGCCATAGAGACCGGGCTGCGGGTGGGTGACGAGCTTGACGGGAATGTTCTGCATGCGCCGCTCGAAGCGGCCCTTGGCGATGAAGCGGCCGGCAAAACCCGAGCGTTCGAAACGTTCACGCAGGCGATAGCCGAGCCCGCCCGCGAGCACGACCGCATTGGCGCCATGCGCCAGCGCGAGATCACCCGCGACGGCACCCAGTGACAGGAAGAAGCGGTCGAGCGCGGCTGCGGCAAGCGCATCCGTGCCTTCCATCGCCATCGTCCACAATTCGATGTCGTCGACCTCGCGCACCGCCTTGCCTTCGATCGCGCCCAGCGCTTCGTAGATGTTCACCAGCCCCGAACCGCAGGCGATCCGCTCGATCGAGACGCGGACGTAGCGCTTGCGGAGGCGCTGGAGGATGCGGTCCTCGAGGCTGTCGAGCGGGGCCCAGTCGATGTGCCCGCCCTCGGTGGCGATGACATGGTTATGCCCGTCGGGCGTCTTAAGCACCTGCGCGACGCCAAGCCCCGTGCCGGGGCCGACGATGCTGGTCACGCCATGCCGCGGGAACGGGCCTTCGGGGCCGGTGACGTGGAGGAAGTCCTCGTCGCCGAGCTCGCCCACCGCATGGCCGATGGCGGCAAAATCGTTGACGATGGTGAAATTGTCGACGCCCAGCTTCTCCTGCGCCAGCGCCGGCCGGATCACCCACGGGTTGTTGGTGAGCTTGAGCACCTCGCCATCGACGGGCCCTGCGAAAGCGATCGACAGGTCCTTGGGCTCGGGTCCCGGGTTCAATTCGCAGAAATGCCGCCAGGCGGTCTGGAAGCTGGCATGATCGTTGGTGCCAAGCGTGACCGGGTCGCTGAGCGACGTCACATGTGTCCCGTCGAGCTCGGCAATCGCGAAACGGGCGTGGGTGCCGCCAATGTCGGCGACGGCGATGGTGCGGCTCACAGCGAGGCCTCCATGGCATGAAGCATGGCCGATCCGCCCTTTTCGGCTTCATCGGCGTGGTGGCGGAAGAGCGCGAACAGCTCGCGTCCGGTGCCAACGGGGGGCGGCGGCGCGTCGGCGGCATCGCGGCCCGACAGGTCGACGCCGACCGCCTCGAGCGCGCCCGTCTCGGCGCAGACACGGACGACATCGCCGTCGCGAAGGAAAGCAAGCGGTCCACCGCCCAGCGCTTCGGGCGAACAGTGGATGGCGGCGGGCACCTTGCCCGATGCGCCGCTCATGCGCCCGTCGGTGACGAGCGCGACCTTGTGGCCGCGGTCCTGAAGCACGCCCAGTGGCGGGGTCAGCTTGTGCAGTTCGGGCATGCCGTTGGCGCGCGGCCCCTGAAAGCGAACGACGACCACGACATCCTTGTCGAGCTCGCCCGCCTCGAAGGCGTCGACCACGCTCTTCTGGTCGGCAAAGATCCGGCACGGCGCTTGAATTGTCCAGCGTTCCCGCTCGACCGCACTCGTCTTGAAGCAGGCGCGCCCGAGGTTGCCGCTAAGGAGGCGCATGCCCCCGTCAGGCTGGAACGGATCGCTAGCCGGACGCAGCATGGTGTCGTTGTTCGACGCCGTCACCGCTTCCCAGCGCAGACCCTCGCCATCCTCGATCGGGTTGGTCGCATAGGCCGCGAAATCGTCGGCACCGGCGGCATCATGGTCGTGGACCAGCCCCGCCTCGCGCAGCGTGTGCGTGACAAAGGCCATGCCGCCGGCATGGTGGAAGTCGTTCGTGTCGCCCGACCCGTTGGGATAGACCCGCGCGATCAGCGGCACCGCGTGGCTGATGTCGGCAAGGTCGGTCCAGTCGAAGATGATTCCCGCCGCGCGCGCGATGGCGGGCAAATGGATCATGTGGTTGGTCGAGCCGCCCGTGGCCATCAGGCCGACCGCCGCATTGACGATGGCGCGCTCGTCGACCGTGTCGCACAGGCGCCTTTTCGCCTTGGCAAGCTCGACGATGCGATGCGTGGCGGCCCGCGTCAGGTTCTGCCTGAGCTTGGTGCCCGGGTTGGCGAAGGCCGCGCCCGGGACGTGCAGCCCCATCATCTCCATCATCATCTGGTTGGAGTTGGCGGTGCCGTAAAAGGTGCAGGTGCCCTGCCCGTGATAGCTGGCGCTCTCGGCGGCGAGCAATTCTTCCTTGGTCGCCTTGCCCTCGGCATAGAGCTGGCGCACGCGCTGCTTTTCCTTGTTGGCAAGGCCCGAGGGCATCGGTCCTGCGGGCACCAGCAGCGCGGGCAGGTGCCCGAAGCGCAGCGCGCCGATCAGCAGCCCCGGCACGATCTTGTCGCAGATGCCGAGCATCGCCACGCCCTCGAACATGCCGTGGCTGAGCGCGATCCCCGCGCCCATCGCGATATTGTCGCGGCTGAACAGCGACAGGTCCATCCCGGGCTGCCCTTGCGTCACCCCGTCGCACATCGCCGGCACGCCGCCCGCGACCTGCGCGGTGGCGCCCGCTTCGCGCGCCCAGACCTTCATCTGCTCGGGATAGCGGTAATAAGGCGCATGCGCCGACAGCATGTCGTTATAGGCGGTGATGATGCCGATGTTCGGCCCCGAGAAGGTCCGGATCGCCTTCTTGTCGTCACCCGCGGCGGCAAAGCCGTGCGCGAAGTTGCCGCACGACAGGCGCGCGCGGTCGATGCCGCGTTCGCCTTCCTCGTCCATCAGCCGGAGGTAGGCGGCGCGGCTCTTCGCGCTCTTCTCGCGGATGCGGTCGGTGACGGCGGCGATGCGGGGGTCGAGGGTCGCCATGGTGGCTCCTTAGGGTGCCCAGTGAATGTCGATGGGGAATTCGCTCTCGGCGAGCACGCGAACGATCGGCAGCTTGGACGACTGCCCGTCGGCGAGGCCCTGCTCGAGGATGTCGCGCTTTTCCTGCCCCGTGATCGTCACGATGATCGTGCGTGCCTGGAGGATGCCCGCACGGGTCAGCGTGACGCGATCGACCGGCGCTTCCGGCGGCATGGGGTCGGGATGCACGCCGATGGCGAGGTTCGCCTTGGGCGCATCGAGTGCGCTGTCGAGGTCGGGTCCGGGGAAGATCGAGGCGGTATGCCCGTCGGTCCCCATGCCGAGCCACACGAGATCAGGCGGCCATTTCAGGTCCTTCAACCGCGCATTGGCGGCATGCCCCGCCATCACATAGTCATCCGTATCGGTGACGATCGGATAGATGCGCGCGCCCGTGGAGATCATCGCCTGCGCGATGGCGCGGATGTTCGACAGTTCGTTATCGACGGGGACGAGGCGATCGTCGCCCGGGATGATCGTCACGCGCTTCCACGGCAGCTTCTTCTGCGCCAGCCGCTCCCACACCGCCTTGGGCGTCGAACCGCCGGGGAAGGCGAGTAGCGCCTCGCCGCGCGCGTCGATCGCGCTCTCGACGATGAAGCCGATGTCTCCGGCAACCGCATCGGCCATTTCGTCGCGGTCGTCATAGTCCCACCATTCGGCTTCAATCATTCCACTGCCTTCCGTCTTTTTTCATTCGCTCTGCCGAGGACGCGGGCCCCCAGCCTCCGGCTTCGTAAATCTCGGGGGTCATCCCCGCCTCGAGCCAGCTGGCGCGCAGCCGGTCGATATAGCTCCACTGCGCCTCGATCTCGTCGCGCCGCACGAACAGCGTCGGGTCGCCCTCGATGAGGTCGAGCAGCAGCCGCTCGTAGGCGATACGCCGACGATAGTCCGAAAAGGCCCCGTCGAGCGTGATGTCGAGCGGCACCTCGCGCAGCGCCATGCCGCCGCGGTCGAGCCCCGGCGTCTTGGTCATGATCTTCAGGCGGATATTTTCCTCGGGCTGGATCGAGATGATCAGCTCGTTGGGCTGCGGCACCGCATTGACGTTCGAGAAGATCGAGTGCGGCACGCACTTGAACTGGATGAGGATCTCGGTCTTGCGCGTGGCCATCCGCTTGCCGTGCCTGAGGTAGAAGGGCACCCCCGACCAGCGCCAGTTGTCGACATGCGCGCGCAGCCCGATGAAGGTCTCGGTGTCGCTCTTCTCGCCCAGCTCGTCGGCATAGGCGCGGACCTTGTCGCCGCCCATCTCGCCCTCGCCATATTGGCCGAGGATGACATTGTCGGGCGCGTCCTGCTTGTTGATCGGGCGCAGCGCTTTGAGCACCTTCACCTTCTCGGCGCGCACCGCTTCGGGGTCGTAATCGGCAGGCGGCTCCATCGCCACCAGCGCCAAGAGCTGGAGCATGTGGTTCTGCAGCATGTCGCGGCTGGCGCCCGCATCGTCATAATAGCCCGCGCGGCCCTCGAGCCCCACCGTCTCCGCGACGGTGATCTGGACATGGTCGATATGGCCTGCGTTCCACACCGGCTCGAGCAGCGAATTGGCAAAGCGCAGCGCGAGGAGATTCTGCACCGTCTCCTTGCCCAGGTAATGATCGATGCGGAAGATCCGCTCCTCGGGAAAGGCCGCGGCAACCGCATCGTTGATCTTCTGCGAGCTCGGCAAATCGGTGCCGATCGGCTTCTCGAGCGCGAGCCGCACCGTCGGCCCCGCCAGCCCGACCCGCTCGAGATTCTCGATGACGGTGGTGAAGAGCGAGGGCGCGGTCGACAGGAAGATCGACACGCCCTTCTCGATCGGGATGCGCGCGGCCAGCTCGTCATAGCCCTCGGGCGTGGTCGCATCGACGGGCAGGTAGGACAGCTTGGCCGCGAACTGGCGCGCGGTGATCTCGTTGTAGAAATCGGCCGGCAGCCGCTCGCGCAGCGCCTCGATCGCGGTCTCGCGGAACTGCTCGTCGGTGAGGTCGCTGCGCGCCGTGCCGATGATTCGAACGTCTTCGGGCAGCAGCTTGTCGGCGAACAGGCCGTAGAGCGAAGGAAGCAGCATGCGGCGCGACAGATCGCCGGTCGCGCCGAAGAGTAGAAGGGTCGAGGCCTTGTCGCTCAAATGGGATTTCCTTGTCTCTAGCCCCGTGACATTCCGGTGGGAACGTTCACACAGGGGGCCTCTCTGCCACCTCGTGGCAGCGCAGGAAACCCCCTGATCGTTCCCTTTGCCCGGCTTTACTGTGCTTCGAGGCGGATCGCAAAGCCCCCGCCGGGAGCCATCATGAGGTCGATCGTGTCGCCGGCACGGACCGTCCGGGTCTCGGTTTCCATCTCGAACCGCGCCTCGCCCTCATAGTGGCTGGTCGCCGTATCGCGCCAGATATGCGCGCGATAGACGCGCCCTTCCTCGAGGAAGTCGAGCGCGACGCGGACATTGCGCGCCTTCTCGTCGGTGCCGCCGCCGACATACCAGTCCTCGCTGCCCCGGTCCTTGCGCGCGGTGACGGCATAGTCGCCCACCTCGCCCATCAGCACGCGGCTGTCCGACCAGTCGGCGGGCACCTGTTTGATGAAGCCGAAGGCCTCGGGATTGTCGGCATAATGTTCCGGCAGGTCGGCCGCCATCTGGAGCGGCGAATAGACCAGCACATATTCGGCAAGGTTGCGCGCCTGCGTCATCTCCAAGGGCTGGCCGCGTCCCTCAAGGCTGACGATGCCCGGCGTATAATCCATCGGCGAGGACAGGAGGCGGGTGAAGACCATGGTCGGCACATGCGCCGGCCCGTTGCCCGGCACGCCCCAGGCGTTGAACTCCATCCCGCGCGCGCCCTCGCGGGTGACCCAGTTGGGATAGGTGCGGCGAAGGCCGGTGTCCTTCACCGGCTCGTGCGGGTTCATGACGATCTGGCGCTTGGCCGCCTCGATCACGACCTTCAGGTGGTGACGCTGCATCACCTGGCTCTCGGTGCATTCGCGGCTCTCGCGCCCGTCGGGATGGACGTAGCGCAGGTTGCAGGCGTCGGTGACATAGCCCGACTTGATCGCCGAGACGCCGCGGGCCTTCATGAGGTCGAGGCCGGCTTCGAGCTGGCTCTCGTAATTGCCGACATCGCCCGAGGTTTCGTGATGGCCGACGATCGGCACGCCCTTTTCGGCGGCATAGCGGGCCAGTTCCTCGAAATCGTAATCGGGATAGGCCTCGGTGAAGCTGAACTCGGCCCCGTTGAAGAACCAGTTGCCGTCCCAGCCAATGTTCCAGCCCTCGACCAGCACCCCCTCGAAACCATGTTCGGCGGCAAAGTCGATGTAGCGCTTCACATTCTCGGTGGTGGCACCGTGCTTGGGCCCCGAGCCCCAGCTTTCCTCGTCGAGATGGAGCGACCACCAGACGCCGACATATTTGTGCGGGGTGAACCAGCTCATGTCGCCAAGCTTGTTGGGCTCGTTGAGGTTCAAGGTGATGTCGGCATTGGCGAGGCCCGCCGCATCATCGGCAATGGTCAGCGTGCGCCACGGCGTGGAAAAGCCGTTCTCGCGCACGACACGCGCGGCGGTCGAACCGGTCGGTGCCAGCGTGGCGCGGAAATTGGTGCCGGTGGTGCGCTTGACCCACATGCCGGCAAAGTCGACCAACGCGGCCTCGTGCACGGCGACATGGGTGCCGCCCTCGAGCTTCACGGTGAAGGGGGTATGCACCATCGAGACGCCCGAGATCGGCGTTTCCTCGTAGAGATATTCGTAGCGGTTCCACTCGCCCGCGGGGATCCACCAGGCGGTGCCGTCCTCGGCGAAATTGAACTCGGTGAGTTCATCCGCGATGCGGATCGTCTCGCCCAGCGAGGCGTGCTCGAAGTCGTAGCGGAAGCCGACGCCGTTATCGAAGACGCGGAAAGTCACGCCGAACTCGCGCGCTGCCTCGCTGTCCTCGCGGAAGGTGACCGACAACTCGTTGTGATGGTCGCGGATATAGCGCTTCTCGCCCCACGGCTGCTCCCAAGTCTCGTCGGCACTGCCAGTCTCGGCGTCGATGAGCGCAAGCCGCCGCTCGAGCTTGTCCTGGTCGGCCATGAGGAAGCCGAGGCGGCTGTCATTGACGATGGTCTCGCCGTCGAGGTCGACGCGGTAGAAGGGGCGCCCCTCCCCGTTCACGTCCACCGTGACGCTGATGCGGCCGTCGGGCGAGGTCACGACCTCTTCGGCGGTGGCGGCAGCGGGAAGCGCGAACAGCGCGGCGGTGAGCCCGAGGGCGAGGCGTTGGATCATTGGGTCTCCACGATCAGGGCGGAATAAGGGGGTAGTTCGTTCTGGTCTGCGGCGACCTCGCCGGTTGCGAGGAGCACCGTTCCGGCCACGTCGGGCAGCGCCACGACTTCGGCGGTAAGGTTGAAATAGCAGCGGATGCGCTGGTGATCTTTCGACCGTTCGAAGGCGAGCAGGTCACCGCCCTCGTCGACAATCTCGATCTCGCCGCAACGCAGCGCGTCGTTCGCGTTGCGAAGCGAAATCACCTTCTTTGTCCAGTTGAGGATCGAGCCCTCGTTGGCCTCCTGCGCAGCGACGTGATGTGCGCGATGCGGCGCGGCGATCGGCAGCCAGCTCTGCGTCGAGCCGAAGCCCGCGCAGTCGCTGTCGTTCCAGACCATCGGCGTGCGCGCGCCGTCGCGGCCAAGGGTGAGCGGCCAATTGGCGATCGCCTCGGGGTCCTGCAGATGCTCGAAGGGCACCTCGGCCTGCGGCAGGCCGAGTTCCTCGCCCTGGTAGAGGATCGCATTGCCCTTGAGGCACATGAGCAGCGTGAGCGCGGTGCGCACGGCCTGCGGGCGATCCGCCTCGTCCCACCAGCGCGAGGCGAATCGCGGCGCGTCATGGTTGGAAAAGGCCCAGCTCGGCCAGCCCTCGCCTTCCTCGCCCGACCAGCTCCTGATCGCCGTGCGAACGATATCGGGGGTCAGCGCATCGGCATAGAGATAGTCGAAGCCGTAAGCGCTGTTGAGGCGGTGATCGCCGTGCGTGAATTCCTTCATCTCGCGCGCGGCCTGTTCGCCGCCGACCTCGGCCAGCGTGAAGCGCGCGCCATAGTCCTTCATCACCCCCGCGATGCGCTCGATGAAACCGAGGATCTCGGGCTGCGACTGGTTGTGGAAATGATGCTGGAAATCGAAGCTGCGCGTCTTCTGCTTCGGGCTCTCGACCGGCGGATTGTCGGTCAGCGCGCGATCGTGCATCGCGAAATTGAGCGCATCGAGGCGGAAGCCGTCGACCCCGCGGTCGAGCCAGAAGCGCGCGACCTCGAGCAGCGCGTCCTGCACTTGCGCGTTATGGACGTTGAGGTCGGGCTGGTCCTTCAGGAAATTGTGCAGGTAATATTGGCCGCGGCGCGCATCCCACGTCCAGCTCGCCCCGCCGAACACCGACTGCCAGTTGTTGGGCGGCGAGCCGTCGGGCTTGGGATCGGCCCAGACATACCAGTCGGCCTTCGGGTTATCGCGGCTCTGGCGGCTTTCCTCGAACCATGCATGTTCGATGCTGGTGTGGCTGTAGACCTGGTCGATGATGACCTTGAGCCCGAGCGCGTGCGCCCGCGCGACCATCGCGTCGAAATCCTCGATCGTGCCGAAGATCGGATCGACCCCGCGATAGTCGGCGACGTCATAGCCGAAATCGGCCATCGGCGAGGTGAAGAAGGGGCTGACCCACAGGCCATCGCAGCCGAGGTCCGCGATATGCTCCATCTTCTCGGTGATGCCGGCGATATCGCCGATGCCGTCACCGTTGCTATCGCGGAAGCTGCGCGGATAGACTTGGTAGATCACCGCACCCTGCCACCAGGGCAGGTCGTTACAGGCGGTACGCGCGTTGCTCATCGTGCCTCGCAGATCGAAAAGCCGAGGGCGGGGAGTTCATAGGACAGGCTGCCGGGTGCGCTCACCTTGGCGGCGCACTTGCCGAGGATGGTGGTCCATTCCTCGTTGGGCACCTCGACCAGCACCTGCCCCGAAATCGCTTCCTCGCTGGTGTTGAACATAAGGAGATATTCGCGATCCGTTTCGGGATCGAAGCGCGAGACGGCGAACAGGCCGGTCTCGGCGCCATAGGCGCGCGTCACCTGCCGTCCGCGGCGCAGCGCGGGCGTTTCCTTGCGGATGTTCGAGAGGAGGCCGATCCAGCGGTAGAGCGGATGGGCGACATCGAAATTCTCGTCGGCGGTGGTGGCGTCGGTGCCGATGAGATCGTTGTCGTTATAGACGTCCGTGATGCTCGCGAACATGTCCTCGCGCGCCAGCTGGTCGCCGCCGTCGGAGACGAAGCCCTGCTCGTCGCCCGAATAGATGACGGGCGAACCGCGCAGGGTGAGCAGCATCGAATGCCCGAGCTTCACGCGCGCCAACATCTCGGCGTCGTCCGCGTCCGGATTGGCCTCGCGCACGAATTGCGAGAAGCGGCCCATGTCATGATTACCGAGGAAGGTCGGCAGTGTCATCGCGGTCGCCTCGCCGCCTTCGTAGAGTACGTCGCCCGCGAACATGTAGGCGAGCACCTCGGTGCCCTTGTCCATCGCCACCGTCTCGCGCACCGCCTGCTGGAAGGCGAAGTCGAGCACGGCGGGCAGTTTGTCGCGGCGGGTGTATTGGGCGATGTAGCCATTGTCGCTGTCGTCGCGATAGACTTCGCCGAACATGTGGAAGTGCGGGATGCCCTCGGCCTCCGAGGTGGCTTCCATCGCCGGGATGAACTGCTGCCAGAACTCGGGGTTCACGTGGCGCGCGGTGTCGATGCGGAAGCCGTCGATCCCGACACCCGTGATCCAGTCGGCGAAGATGTCGGTCATGCCGGCAACGACGCGCGGATGCTCGGTGAACAGGTCATCGAGGCCGGAGAAATCGCCATAGAGGCTGTCCTCGTTTCGGAACGAGGAGTTGCCGCGATTGTGATAGTAAATCGGGTCGTTGAGCCAGGCCGGGACTTTGACGTCCTTCTCGGCCTCGGGGACCACCACGTCATAGGCAAAGTTCGGGTTGGTGAGCTTGGCGAAATTTTCCTCGGTGCGGATATGGTCGCCAAGGAAACCCTCGTTGATCCGCTCGCCGTCGATCCCGCCGCGCGTCGAATAGGGATAATCGGCGAGCGGGCGATAATGATAGGCAAACTCGTCGCCCTGCTCGTAGCCGATGACGTCGGCGGTGTGGTTGGTGATGATGTCCATATAGACCTTCATGCCGCGCCCGTGGGCGGCGTCGACGAAGGCCTTGAACTCGTCCATCGAACCGAAATGCGCATCGGGGCGGGTGAAGTCGGTCACCCAATAGCCGTGATAGCCAGCGCTCTCCTCGCCCCGCGGGCCCTGCACCGCCTTGTTCTGGAAGATGGGGGCGAACCAGATGGCGGTGACGCCGAGGCCCTCGAGATAGGACAGGCGCTCGGTCAGCCCCTTGAGGTCGCCGCCGTGGAAGAAGCCCTTGGCGGTCGGGTCATAGCCGGTCTCGAGCCGGTCGCCCGTGAGGCCGCCGCGGTCGTTCGACGTATCGCCATTCTCGAAGCGGTCGGGCAGCACGAAATAGACGATCTCGTCTTGCGGCGGACGCCCGCGATAGGTCTCGGCGCTGCCGAACAGCGGGGCTTCGGCGGTGGGCGTTTCCTGGATCTGGGCAGCGCTCGCAAGCGCGGCAATCAGGCTCGTCATCATCATGCGGCCGTCTCCTTCAAGGTGGGGGGCGCCCCGATCGAGGCGAGAAAGTCTTCATGGGAGGGCAGCTGGTCGGCGGCCTTGCCCACGATCTGTTCGATGTTGCCGAGGAAGCCCGCGAGCTGGTCGCGGCTCAGCCGGTCGGCGAGCGGGTGATAGCGCTCGGGCGTGAAATTCTGCCCCATCAGCACCTGGAACCAGCCGATCTCGGTGAAGAGCTCGTCATGGTCGCGGTAGATCTTCCCGCTCGACTTGAAGACGTCGAGCTTGCGCTGGAGGCTGTCGGGCACGTCCATCGTCGCGACCTGCCGCCAGAAGGGCTCGGGCCGCTGGTTCACATGATAATGGGCGATGATGAAGTCGCGGACGCTTTCATATTCGAACGCCATCTTGCGATTATATTCGGCGGCGAGCGCGGGGTCGCAGGCGGTGTCGGGCCACAGGCTCATCAGCTTGGAAATGCCGACCTGGATGAGGTGGATCGAGGTCGATTCCAGCGGTTCGAGGAAGCCCGAGGCCAGCCCCAGCGCGGCGACATTGCCCTTCCACATCTCGGGCCGCATGCCGGTGGTGAAGCGAATGACGCGCGGATCGCCGATCGGTTCGCCCTCGAGATTGTCGAGGAGGATCTGCGTCGCCTCGTCCTCCGACATGTGCGCGGAAGAAAAGACATGGCCGTTGCCGGTGCGATGCTGGAGCGGGATGCGCCACTGCCAGCCCGCCTTGTGCGCGATCGACTGGGTAAAGGGGCGCAATTTCGCGCCATTCTCGCACGGCACCGCGACCGCGCGGTTGCACGGCAGCCAATGCGTCCAGTCGCTGTAGGCACTGCCCATTTCCTCGCCGATGAGGAGGGCACGAAAGCCCGAGCAGTCGATGAAGAATTCGCCGCCGACCTGTTGCCCGTCCTCGAGCTTCAAGGCCGTGACGAAGCCGGTTTCGGCATCGCGCTCGACACCTGCCACCTTGCCCTCGATCCGGTCGACGCCGAGCTTCTCCGCTTCGCTGCGCAGATAGCGGGCGTAGAGCCCGGCGTCGAAATGGAAGGCATAGGTGATGCCTTCGAGCTTGGAGCCGCGGATGCCGGTGGCGCGCTCGGCCTTGCCGGCCCGCGCCGCGGCACCGGTCAGCGAATAAAGGTCGAAGTCCTTGGCGATGCCCTCTTCGCGGGCGCGCAGCCAATATTGGAAGAATTCGGAAAGGCCGAGGCTCTGCCCGACATTGCCGAAGAGGTGGATGTAGCGGTCGTCCGCGCCGCCCCATCCGGAAAATTCGATGCCCAGCTTGAGGCTCGCCTTGGTCTGGCGGAGGAATTCATCCTCCTCGAGGCCGGCCAGCTGGTTGAAGATCTTGATCGGGGGAATGGTCGCTTCACCGACCCCGACCGTGCCGATCGCTTCCGATTCGACGAGCGTCACCTTGACCTGGTGCCCGAGCACGCGGGCAAAGGCGATCGCTGCCATCCATCCGGCAGTTCCGCCGCCGAGGATGGTCAGTCGCTGGATACGATTGGGCTTCGTCATATGCGTTCTCCGCGAGGGTTGCCCGCCCCGCCCGCCGCACCGGGGAGGGTGCGGTGGACGGGACGGGCGATCCTGGCGATGCGAACTAGAAGCGGTAGTTCGCGCCGATCGAGAAGGTGCGACCGTAATTGTTGTAGTCGCGGATCAGATACTCCTCGTTGCGGTAGGTCACGAACGGCTCGTTGGTGAGGTTCGAGGCCGACAGGAGGAGCGAGAGCCCCTCGAGGCTCGAGCCGTCCTGGAACTCGTAGCCGACCTGCGCATCGACGAGGAATTCGCCCTTCGCGAAATCGAGGTCACGCGCGAGGCTGAGGCCCGCGACTTCGGCGAGGAATTCCGAACGGTAACGGCCCGAGATACGCGCCTGGAAGCCGTCCTTCTCGTAGTAAGCGGTCGAGTTGATGACCCACTTCGACAGGCCCGGCAGGTCGGTCGGGCGGGCGCCGTCGGCCTGCTTGACTTCGCTGTCGGTGTAGCTGCCCGACAGGATGAGGCCGAAGCCGTCGAGATCGCGGGTGATCACTTCGAAGGGAAGCGCGCCCGAGAATTCGATACCGTAGACATCACCCGAACCGTCGTTGACCCACTGCGACACGATGCCGTCGAACGTCGCCGGTTCGTCGCCCGTGTAGGGGAAGCCGGTAAAGTCGTAGAGCTCGTTGCTGCGATAGATGTAGGTCTCGAGGTTCTTGTAGAAGCCCGACAGCGAGACGTAGCCGCGCGGCGCGAAGTAGCGCTCGACGGCGACGTCGACAGTGTTCGCGATGAGCGGACGCAGCGCCGAGTTGCCGACGGTCCCGCTCCACGGCGAGAGCTGGATGTCGGTGTTGTCGGCAAAGGCCGGGTTGTAGTTGAAACCGATACCCGGGTTGAGCTGGTCCATGCGGGCACGGGCCAGGATGCGGGCCAGACCGAAGCGCAGGAAGGTACCTTCCTCGGCTTCGAAGCTGATGTTCAGGCTGGGCAGGATCTCGGTGTAGGTATCGCCATCGGTCACCGGGGCGGTGACCACCACGCCATCAGCGTTGCGCGCTGCAAGACCGCGGCCTTCCTGGTCGGTGTGGACGATCTGGACGCCGATGTTCCCCACGGTCGGGACGGTGCCCATTTCCCAGTCGAAATTGTACTGGGCGAAACCGGTCAGCACTTTCTCGTTGATCTCGTAGCTGTTGGTCAGACGGCTCGGATCCCAAAGACTACCCGAAATTTCCTCGTAATTGCCTGCTTCGTAATAAGCGACACTGTCGAAGGCGAGCAGGCTGTCGATGCCGATGAAGCCGAGCGACACCGGCTCGAACAGCAGGTCGGTCGGCACTGCGACGTCGTCCGGATAGGCCTTGTTGGTCAGGACGAAGCCCTGATCGACGAGCTTCTTGGTGCGCTCGCTGAAATTGGCACCGAGGCGGAAGCTGTCGTTGGCGCCGACGGCCTTGGTGGCCTGGAGACGCAGGCTCATCAGGTCATCTTCGACTTCAGGCGCATTGATGAAGCCGTCCTGGCAGTCGCCGGGGAAGCCCGGGCGGCCACACCAGCTGAGCGGCGCGGTCAGGAAGACCTCGCTAGTGTCGGCATAGTCGAGGCCGGTGGTGAACTGCGGGATATAGTCTTCGTCGAAGCTGAAAGCGAAGCTGTCGACCGCGCCCACACCGCTGCCGCGGCCGGTACCGAAGTAGATTTCGGCGTTGCGCTCGGTCTTGTCGAGGGTCGAGTAGCCGGCGTCGGCTTCGATCATCAGGCCGTCGCTGACTTCATACTGGAAGTTGATGCCGCCAGCGAAGATCTCGCTGTCGCGATCGACGAAGTCGTTGCGGCCGACAACCTCGACGCCGTCGAAGGTGCCGTCGGTGATGAGGTTGGTCTCGGGATCGACGACATAGTCGTCACGAAGGCTCGCGCCCGACCAGGCGAGCGGGACTTCGAGGCCGCGCAGGCGCTGGTTATCCTTGAACTGCGACCAGTAACCGTCGAGCGTGACGTGGAGCTGGTCGTTGGGCTCATATTCGACGACGCCCATGAGGCCCGCACGATCAAGCTTGTTCGACTTGATGTAGGGCTTGATGCCGCCGATGACATAGTTGCCGTTACCGTTGGTCGGATAGCCCCAGATCTGGACGCGCTCTTCGGCGGTCGGCGAGCTCATGAGCGAGCCGCCGATGGCGATGCCGAGGGTGCCGTCGGCGAACTGGCCGACATACGACGCATTGGCGCGATAGCCCTTGTTCGAGATGTCGGGGTTGATTTCACCGAGGTCGTTGAGCTCGAGGCGGCCGCCGATCACGAAGGTCTGCTTGCCATGGCTAAGCGGGCGGATGGTGCGCATGTCGATGGTGCCGCCGAGCGCCTGACCGATCAGGCTGGCGTCGGGGGTCTTGTAGACGACCGCACCGTTGATGAGTTCGGCCGGATACTGGTCGAGCTCGACGCCGCGGTTGTTGTTGGCGCTGACCTGCTCGCGACCGTTGAGGAGCGTGGTGGTGAAGTCGGGCGCGAGGCCGCGGATCGACACGACGTTGGCGCGGCCGTCGAGGCGCTGGGTGGCAAGACCCGGCAGGCGCGACAGGGTTTCGGCGATCGAGACGTCGGGCAGCTTGCCGATGTCTTCGGCGCTCACGACTTCGACGATCGAGGTGTTGGCCTTCTTGGCCGCGACCGAATTCTCGAGGCTGGCGCGGATGCCGGTGATGACGATCTGTTCGCCAAGCTCGGTCTCTTCGTCCGCCTGCGCAACATCGCTCGGGCCGGTGACGGCATTGGCGTCCTCGTCGGTGGAAACGTCCTGCGCGAAGGCAGGCTGTGCAAGCATGGTGCCCATCGCCAGCGCGCTGACGGTGACCGCACCACGGAACATCGTGGTCTTCTTCATTATATAGGATCCTCCCCTAGGTGGCCGCCGCCTGACACAGCGACCTGATGACGCGGGAGCTTATGGAAGGTGACGAAAATGCGACAGGGGGCGGGCCGCGCTACATACGTATGCACATACGTATTCACATTGGCTTCAACCGTCCCTAGGGTCGTTCTCCGTCAGGCTGATGCCGAATTGCAACGGTGAGTTAATGGGGTCCAAGCGTCCCACAAGTTTCGATATCGCAGCGCTGGCGGGGGTGTCCCAGCCAACCGTCAGCCGCGCCCTGTCGGGCAGCCCCGCGGTTTCGGAGGAGACCCGCCAGAAGGTCATCGCCGCCGCCACGCAGCTCAACTATACGGTCGACAAGAATGCGAGCGGGCTGCGCAAGCGCTCGTCCAACACGCTCGCGCTCCTCTTCTTCGAGGACCCGACGCCCGACAACAGCCTCATCAACCCTTTCTACCTCTCGATGCTGGGCAGCCTCGCGCGCGCCGCCTCGGACAAGGGCTATGACCTCCTCATCAGCTTCCAGCAGCTGTCGGAGGACTGGCACGTCGATTATGAGGACAGCCACAAGGCCGACGGCATCCTGCTCCTCGGCTATGGCGATTATCTGAAGGCGCGCCCGCGGCTCGAGCAGCTCGTCAGCCAGGGCACGCACTTTGTCCGCTGGGGAGCCGCCAAGGCGGGGCAGATCGGCACCACCGTGGGCTCGGACAACGACCAGGGCGGCTATCTCGTCGGCCGGCACCTCCTCGCGCGCGCGAGAAAGAAGGTCGCCTTTCTCGGACAGTCGGACGAGAGTGCGCCCGAATTCCTCGAGCGCTATCTCGGCCTTGCCCGCGCGCTTGGCGAGGCGGGCCACGAGATCGTCGCCAGCCATGATGCCAATGCCACCGTCGAGGCGGGCGAGCAGGCAGCGACCAATTTGTTGCGCAGCGGCGTCGAATTCGACGCCATCTTCGCTGCCGCCGACCCCATTGCCATCGGCGCGATGAACGCGCTCAAGGCGGCCGGCAAGTCGATCCCCGAGGACGTCTCGCTGGTCGGCTTCGACGACAGCCCCGGCGCCGCCCTCACCTCGCCGCCGCTCACCAGCGTGTCGCAAAATGTGCGCCGAGCGGGCGAGACGCTGATCGCGACCCTCCTCAAGAAGATCGCCAACGAGGCGCCCGACAGCGTCCTCCTCCCCGTCGACCTCAAGGTCCGCGGCTCGAGCTAGGCGAGGCGCCCGCCGGCACTTCTGCATACGAATACAGCGCGGCGGCGATTGTCACGCCACGGCCATCCTGCCAGTCTCCCCCGATCCTGGGGAGGATTATCAATGAACGAACATGCGACGATGGCGCAGAAACCGCGCCAAAACTGGCTCGGGCTGGCCAATATCAGCTTCGGCTTCTTCGGCATCCAGATCGGCTTCGCGCTGCAGAATGCGAACATGAGCCGCATCTTCCAGACGCTGGGCAGCTCGCTCGACGATTTGCCCGCTTTGTGGGTCGCCGCCCCGCTCACCGGCCTCCTCGTCCAGCCGGTCATCGGCTACATGTCCGACCGCACCTGGCTCGGCCGCTTCGGACGCCGCCGTCCCTATTTCGTCGCAGGCGCCTTCCTTGCCGCACTGTCGCTCTTCCTCATGCCGCTGGCGCCCGTCCTGTTGATGGCCGCCGTGCTGCTCTGGGTGCTGGATGCCAGCCTCAACATCTCGATGGAGCCGTTCCGCGCCTTCGTCGGCGACATGCTCCGGAAGGACCAGCATACCGCGGGCTATGCCGTGCAGACCGCCTTCATCGGCGCGGGCGCGGTGGTCGGCTCGCTCTTCCCCTCGATGATGGACGCCATGGGCGTGTCCAATGTCGCCGCCGACGGCGGCATCCCCGACACGGTGAAATACAGCTTCTGGTTCGGCGGCGCGGCGCTGTTCGTGGCGGTCATGTGGACCGTGCTGACGACCAAGGAATATAGCCCCGACGAGATGGCCGCCTTCGATGGTCATGACGAGGCCGCGGACGATGCGGCGACCATCCGCCTGCTCGCCGAACGCAAGCAGGGCAGCGCGCTCGGCTGGGTCGGCGCGGGCGCGCTGGTCGCGCTGGTCACCGCGGGCTTCGGGCTCGAAAAGGAAGTCTATCTCCTCGCCGCGTTGCTAGCGGGCTACGGGCTCGCCTCGATGCTCGCCATCGGCATGGCCAGGAAGGGCGACCGCCCCGGAATGCTGAGCCAGATCGTCGGCGACTTCTCCGGCATGCCGAGCCTCATGAAGAAACTCGCTTTGGCACAATTCTTCTCGTGGTCGGCGCTCTTCATCATGTGGATCTACACCACCCCCGTGGTCGCCCAGCGCTATTACGGCACCACCGACAGCAGCTCGGCCGCCTTCCAGGACGCGGGCAATTTCGTCGGCGAACTGTTCGCGGTCTACAATGGCGTGGCAGCGGTCGCGGCGCTGCTCCTGTTGCCCTTCCTGTCGAAGCGCCTCGGCAAGGTGAAGACCCACATGGTCGGCCTCCTGTGCGGTGCGGCGGGCTATCTGTCCTTCCTCGTCCTGCCGGATGCCGAGATGCTCTATCTCTCCGAGATCGGTGTCGGCATCGCCTGGGCCTCGATCCTCGCCATGCCCTACGCCATCCTCGCCAGCGCGCTGCCGCAGGCAAAGCTCGGCATCTACATGGGGCTGTTCAACGTCTTCATCGTCGTGCCGCAGCTCATTGTCGCCACCCTCATGGGCAGTGTTCTGAAAGCCTTCTTCCCGACCCAACCCATCTGGACGATGCTGTTTGCGGGCGGCGTGATGGCGCTGGCGGCGCTTTCGATGCTGCGGATTTCGGAGGCCGAGGCGAACGGCGACGCGGCCTGAGGCCTCAGCCGCCGACCCAGCGCTGCATGTAGCCGTACCAGGCGACATAGGGCCGCCCCTGCGCATCGCGCGCGGGGTTGAAGCGGACCTTCTGCTCGACGAGCTGGCAGGTCATGGCGTCGATCTCGGGATCGCCGATCGAGCGGTTGACCTTGCAGTCGGTGGCGCGCCCGTCGGTCTGCACCCGCACCGCGACCAGCACCGCGCCGCCGCGCGGCCAGCGGCGGCGGAGTTCGCGCGGATAGTCGCGCTGCGTCAGCGTGGTGCGCGGAATGACGCTGGGGCGCGTGCCGCCACCACCGCCCAATCCGTCGCCCTGCCCGCCCGAGCCGGTACCGTCGCCGACCCCGCCCGCGCCCGAACCGCCCTCGTCGCGGTCGGAGGCACCCTGCGTGGCGTCGTCACCCTCGCCCGCCTTGGGCGAGGCGACGACCGGCGGGGGGACCGGAATGGGGGGCGTGACCTCTGGGCGCTCGATCTCGGTCGCCTTGCTCTCGACCTGCTTGGCCGAGGCCTCGCCTTCCTCGCGCGGGGTCGCCTGCTTGGGTTCGGGAATATCCTCGATGATCGGCGGCGGCGGCTCGAGCTCGATATCATAGGTGGTGAGGTCGGGCTGCTCCTCGACCAGCACCTCGATCCCGCCGGCGGTCAGCAGCGCGGCGATGGCGAGCGCATGCACCCCCACCACCACGCCAACGGTCCCCGCCCGGCCCTTCCAGCTCTTTTCTTCCGCGTACATCAGGGAGCCAACGTCATTTCGGGCGGTGGGTTCATCGTTCGAGCCGTTCGATGAATGCTGCGAGCACCGCATCGGCGGCTTCCTCGGCGCTCATCGCGGTCGTGTCGATGCGCAGTTCGGGGGCTTCGGGCGGTTCGTAGGGACTGTCGATGCCCGTGAAATTGGCGATCTTGCCCGCGCGCGCCTTGGCATAGAGCCCCTTCTCATCGCGCTGTTCGGCGACCTCGAGCGGGGTATCGACGAAAATCTCGACGAACAGGGCATCGCCGACCATGTCGCGGACCATCTGCCGCTCGGCGCGGAAGGGGCTGATGAAGGCGGTGAGCACGATCAGCCCCGCCTCGGCCATGAGCTTGGCGACCTCGCCGATGCGGCGGATATTCTCGATGCGGTCGGCCTGCGTGAAGCCGAGGTCCTTGTTGAGGCCGTGGCGCACATTGTCGCCGTCGAGGAGGAAGCTGTGCCGCCCGCGCGCCGCCAGCTTCTTGTCGACGAGATTGGCGATGGTCGACTTGCCCGCCCCCGACAGGCCGGTGAACCACAGGATCGCGGGGCGCTGGGCCATCAGCCCCGCGCGCCGCTCCGGCGTCACGTCCAATGCCTGGTGGTGGATATTCGCGGCGCGGCGCAGCGCGAAATTGAGCATCCCCGCCCCGACCGTGCGATTGGTGAGCTTGTCGATCAGGATGAAGCCGCCCATCGCGCGATTGGCGCGCCCGCCTTCGGGATCGTCATAAGGCTCGAAGGCGATGTCGCGGTCGGTGGCGATCTCGGCCACGCCGATGTCGTTGAGCTCAAGTGTCTTGGCGGCAAGCTGCGCCAGCGTGTCCATGTCGACGCGATATTTGGGCGGCTGGATCGTCGCCGAGACGGTCTGCGTACCGAGCTTGAGCCAATAGGCGCGTCCCGGCAGCAGCTTCTCCTCGTCCATCCAGACGATCCGCGCCTCGAACTGGTCGGCGGCCTGTGGCGGGTCGCCCGCGGCAGCAATCACATCGCCGCGCGAACAGTCGACCTCGTCCTCGAGCGTCAGGGTCACCGACTGCCCCGCGACGGCATGGGCGAGGTCGCCGTCCATCGTGACGATGCGCGCGATGCGGCTGGTCCGGCCCGAGGGCAGCACCCGCACCGCATCGCCCGGCGCGATTGTCCCCGCTGCGACCTGTCCCGCAAAGCCTCGGAAGTCCTGGCTCGGGCGGTTGACCCATTGCACCGGCATGCGGAACGGCTTGGCCATCTTCTCCGCGCTTGCCACCGGCACCGTCTCGAGATGCTCGATCAGGCTCGGCCCCTCATACCAAGGGGTGTTGGCGCGATCGCGCGCGGCGATGTTGGTGCCTTCGGTGCCCGACACGGGGATGGCGGCGACATCCTCGATCCCGATCTCGCGCGCAAAGGCGGCGAAGTCGTCGGCGATCTTTCCAAACAGCGCGTGGTCGTAGCCGACAAGATCCATCTTGTTCACGGCGAGGACAAAGTGGCGGATGCCGACGAGGCGCGCAAGATAGGCGTGGCGGCGGGTCTGGCGCAGCACGCCCTTGCGCGCATCGACCAGCAGCACGGCAAGGTCGGCGGTCGAGGCGCCGGTGACCATGTTGCGCGTATATTGCTCGTGGCCCGGCGTATCGGCGACGATGAACTTGCGCCTGTCGGTCGAGAAATAGCGATAGGCGACGTCGATGGTGATGCCCTGCTCGCGCTCGGCGGCGAGGCCGTCGACGAGGAGCGCGAAGTCCACCGCATCGCCGCGCGTGCCCTGCACCTTCGAATCCGCCTCGAGGCTGGCCAGCTGGTCCTCGAACAGCTGGCGGCTGTCGTGGAGCAGGCGCCCTATCAGCGTCGACTTGCCGTCGTCCACGCTACCGCAGGTGATGAAGCGCAAGAGCTGCTTGTCGCGCTGGCGGGCGAGGAAAGCGCCGAGGTCGCGCTCGATCAGCGCGCGGTCGCTGTCGCCGGGACGGGCCATCAGAAATAGCCCTCCTGCTTCTTCTTCTCCATCGCGGCGCCGCCGCCATCGCGGTCGATGAGGCGCCCCTGCCGTTCGCTGGTCGCGCTCAGCAGCATTTCCTGCACGACCTTTTCGAGCGTGTCGGCCTCGCTCTCGATGGCGCCCGAAAGCGGGTAGCAGCCAAGCGTGCGGAAGCGGACCGAGCGCATCGCGGGCGCCTCCCCCTCGGCCAGCCGGAAGCGATCGTCATCGACCATGAGCAGCAGCCCGTCGCGCTCCACCACCGGCCGCGGCCTTGCGAGGTAGAGCGGCACGACGTCGATCTTCTCGGCGAGGATATATTGCCAGATGTCGAGCTCGGTCCAGTTGGACAGGGGGAAGATGCGCATCGTCTCGCCGGGTGCACGGCGGACATTGTAAAGGTTCCACAGTTCGGGCCGCTGGCGCTTGGGGTCCCAGCGATGGCTCGCGGTGCGGAAGGAGAAGATGCGCTCCTTGGCGCGGCTCTTCTCCTCGTCGCGGCGCGCGCCGCCAAAGGCCGCATCGAAGCCATGGGCATCGAGTGCCTGCTTCAGCCCCTCGGTCTTCCACAGGTCGGTGTGGAGCGGGCCGTGGTCGAACGGGTTGATGCCGCGCGCCTCGGCCTCGGGGTTGCGGTGGACGATGAGCTCGATCCCGACCTCACCCGCCACGCGCTCGCGCATCGCGTACATGTCGGCAAACTTCCAGTTCGTGTCGACATGGAGGAGGGGAAAGGGAAGCGGGCCCGGGAAGAACGCCTTCCGCGCAAGGTGCAGCATCACCGCGCTGTCCTTGCCGATCGAATAGAGCATGACCGGCCGTTCGGTCTCGGCAACCGTCTCGCGCAGGATGTGGATGCTCTCGGCTTCGAGCCGCTCGAGGTGGGTCAGGGCCTGCATGATGGCCGATACGCGAGGGTCATGCCGAAGGCCTAGCCCGAGCGCCCTGCCCTCACAAGGGCGAGGGAGAAGGCGCGAAGGCAAAAGGCCGGCGCGATCTCTTGATCGCACCGGCCCTTCGCTTGTGGTCGGGTTGCGGCCCTAGCCGCGCTCGGGTTCGGGCATCGGCGGGGGCGGCGGCGGCGGCGGCGGCGGCGGCGGGCACTGCTCGGTCGCGAGGATCACCGTGCCGTCGGGGCAGGTGATGGTCGCGGGCGCGGGCGGCGGCACCGGGCGTTCGGCCGGACGCGGCGGCGGGGGCGGCGGCAGCGCCTGCTGGCGGCCACCGATCGGCAGGCGCAGTCGCAGCATGCCGGCGTGGCTTTCCCGCGCGCCGTTGAAGACCGCCTGGTAGCCGGCCTTGACGTCGAGGTCGCCCAGCCAGCCGCCAACCGACAGGCCGATAAGCGCGCTGTCACGCTCCTCGAGGCTCGAGAAGACGATGTCGTCAGTGGCGGCGAGGTCGAGGCGCTGGTCCCCGAACATGTGGCGCCAGGCGAGGTCGATCTCGGTATAGACACCGCCGATCTCCGACCCGAACTTGCCGCCCACCGTGCTGTAGGTGCGGCCCGCATCATCGCCGAGGAAGGTGACGACCTCGCCGGCATCGCCGGTTTCGGTCAGCCCGTCGAACGAGACGCTGCTGTGGTCGATGTTGACGTAGGGCGTCGCCTTGGCGCCTTCGTGGAAGGCCCAGTGGTAGCCCATATGCGCACCGAGGGTCCACTGGTTGAGGCTCGTGTCGCCGATCGCCACGCCGCGGTCGGCGTCGAGGTCGTAGAAGCCATAGCTGCCGAGCAGCTTGCCGTAGAAACCGGTGCCGGTGTCATGGCCGACATAGGCGCCGAGCGCGAAGCCGTCGCTCGACAGTTCGTCGGTGACGTCGCGGCTGAACTCGGTTTCCTGCACATTGTAGGACAAAGCCAGACCCGCGAAGGCACCCTCGCCGATGGCGAACTGGGCGCCGACCATGCCGGTCCAATTGTCCATCGCATAGTCGGGCGCGATGTCATCGCCGTCCTGTCCGGCTGCCTGCCACTGGCCGGCGCCGAAGATGGTGACATCGCCGCGCTCTTCGCAGAGCAGCGGGATCTCGCATTCCGACATGTCGGTGAGCAGGTCGTTGTAATGGATGCCGTTGGCGAGCCGCGACTGGGCGTGGCTGGCATAAGCGGCGCCGTCCGCACCGACCACTTGCGCGGCGGCCTGCGAGGGCAATGCGACGGCAAGCACTGCCGCCGAGGTTGCGCAGAACAGCTGCGCGCTTCTGGTCTTCATGCTGGGTCCCCCTTGCTGGCGCGCCCCGCCCATGATGCGAAGCGCGATGACGAACTCGGCGCAGCCTCGGGGGACTCGCCCCGCTCCCGCACCAGAATCTTGCGCTACATTAACCTCGTAAACGGGTTAAATCCAGCGTTTCCGCGATCCCGTCGCGCGCGAGCGGCAAAGCGTTGCGCCCAGGCTTCACTTCGACGGGGTCGCGTTCCGGCTGGGAGAAGGGTTTGGCGGAAAAGCGGGGGTTTCTAGCATAGAAGGGCTACGGGAGGAGGCGGTGCCCCTCCCGTAAGCGGATGTTCGCAGCGGTCCAGTATCACATGCCCCCGCCCCAAAACGGGACATTCCAGCGAAGCGCGCCCTTGCCCTGCGCAATGGCCGCGCGGGCGCGCGACCTGCCGCCCCTATCGCGCACCACGAGCGCCGGCTTGCGGGCACGAAAAAGGGGCCGGTCTCTCGACCGACCCCTCTATCGGGCTTTTCAGCCTCCCGGGCCTTAGCCGCGCTCGGGTTCGGGCGGCGGCGGCGGCGGCGGGGGCGGCGGCGGCGGCGGCGGGCACTGCTCGGTCGCCAGGATCACCGTGCCGTCCGGGCAGGTCACCGTCTCGGGCGGAGGCGGCGGCGGCGGGGGCGGCGGGGGCGGCGGGGGCGGCGGCGGAGGCGCAGCCTGGCCGAAGTTGTAGATCAGGCTCGCGAGGACGCTGTGCGTCTGCACATTGTCGACCATCGTACCCGAGATGAAGGCAGCATCGGTGCCCTGCGCGATCGCATCCGAGAAGTCGAGTTCTTCGGTGCGGAAGTAGCGATACTTCAGGCCGGCATCGAGATTGTCGCTGAGCGCGAAGCGCACACCGGCAATCGCCTGGTAGGCAATGCCACCATCGCTGACGTTGTAGACGTCGGCTTCGGCGTAACCGATACCACCACCGGCATAGAGCGCGGCGCCGCCGACATCCCAGTCGACGAGGGCGTTGAGCATCAGCGACCAGACGCTGAGATCGTCGTCGAACGGATCTTCGTCATCGTCGAAGCTGAAGCTGTCGGGACCGAGGGTCGCCGAGCCCGCTTCGCCGGCGCGAAGGTTGTAGCGGTTGAAGAAGTTGGTGTCTTCGATCGTGTCGTAGCCGGCCGACTTGTAGGCAAATTCGCCTTCGAGGCGGAACAAGCCGAAGTCGTAACCCCCGATGAGATCGAGATCGTAACCAACGTCATAGGACGAGTTGAATTCGTTCGGACCGGCGCGGAACACGTCGTCGTCATAGAAATCGGCGACCATCGTACCGTTCAGGTCACCCGGGAACAGGACGCCCCCTTCGACGCCGACATAGCCATAGCTCTCGTCCTGCGCCATCGCCGGCGCAGCGAGAGCCGTGGCGGCTACCGTTGCCATTATCAGCTTCTTCATGAAATACTCCCTCATTGAAACTTTGTTGGAAAACCGCCGCGGACGGCAGTCGTTCCCAACAAATTCTTTTCGCCCATGACTGTTGCATCACTGCCACAATCTGGAGGGAACCCCCGTTCTGGACGTCTCAAGACTATGCGCTAATGTTACTAACTTCAATTAGTTCCATAGCTTCGTTACGGCTCTATATCATTTAAGGGGCGATTAAACCCGCCAGCCCAAGGGGTTAGCGGCGGGACAAATTTTCGCGAAAGGCCGATTTTTACCGGAGATTCCCCGAAATCCGGCGGCCGGCCGAGCCTGGCGGGGCGCCTCACCGACGCTCCTCCCGTCGTTTTCCTAGGTGATCGCCGTCCCGAGCCGGTCGTGCAGCCATGCGACCGCGGCCTCGAAACTGTCGACCGCCTCGAGCCCCAGACGGTCGAGCCCGCCCCCATATCCCCAGGTGACGAAAAGGAAGTCGATGCCGGCATTGCGCGCGAGGTCGCGGTCGCTGGCGCTGTCGCCGACGAGGATGGCGCGCGCGGCATCGCCCCCCGTGGCGGCGAGCGTTGCATCGGCATGGGCGCGGTGGGGCTTGCAGGCGGGCGCGCGGTCGCCGCCTACCACGGCGACAAAATGGCGACCGATGCCGGTATCCTCGAGGAGCCGTTCGGCGAGATGCTGCGGCTTGGCGGTACAGATGCTGAGGCGCAGTTCCGGCACCGCGGCAAGCTGCCCGAGCCCTTTGGCAACGCCCGGATAGAGCGCCGACACGGGCGTCTCGAGCGCGGTATAGCGGGCGCGGAACTCGATGACGTCGTCCTCGACCTCGCGCGCCGCGGGGCCGAGCAAGGGCGGCACCAGTTCGGGCGCAGGTCGCCCGACCAGCGCCTCGCACAGGGCGCGGGGCAGCGCGGGGTCGTGGCCGCGGTCGGCGCGCATCGCGGCGATCACCGCCTCGCACTGGCCCGCGCTGTCGACCAGCGTGCCGTCGAGATCGAACAGGATATCGAACATCACGCGCCGCGCGCTCCGCGATGGTCACTGTCGAGAAAACGGGAGCCGACATCCTTCCACGGCTGCTTCAGGAAACGGCGGTAGCGATCGCGCAACCCCCACATCCAGTCGACGCGGCGCGGCGCGATCACAGGGCTACTGAGGGGATCGAACCCCGTCCACGGCAGGAAGGGATTGCGGCGCGAATAGGCCCACAGCTCGATGCGATGGACCGCGGGCCCGCTGGGACCGCGCGCATGGAAGCCCAGCGTGTCGGCCACGACCAGCGTGTTGGCGGGAACCGCAAGCTCGCGCGCCTCGGGCAGTCCCATCGCGCGGCGCCCCGCCTCGTCGAGCCGGAAGGAGCCGCGGCGGCTCAGCCGGTCGCCTTCCTCGAGAAGGTCGAGCGCGCGCTGTTCTTCCCAGTCGAGCCGCGCCTCGTCGACCCGGTGCGATCCCGGCACATAGGTGAAGGCCCCCTCCCCCTCGCGCACCTCGCCGAGGAATAGCCACGCTTTCATCGAACTGTGGAAGGTGTCGGCATGGAGCGCGGTCTGCGGATCGGGCTTGCCGTCGGGCTTCTTGAGGATCGCCTGTATATAATAGAGTGGCTCGCTGTCGAAGGCGGCGACATAGCGGGTCAGCCCGCGCATCAGGTCGCCCGACAGGAAGCGCGCCAGTTCGGGCACCGCCTCGAGCATCGCGCCATTGACCGCGCAGCGCCGTGTGATCGTGTCGCCCTGCACCATCTCGCGCATTGGCCAGGCGCGCGACAACAGTCTGTCGCGCATGGCTTCGAAGTCCCCGGGCGGCATCGCCTCCTCGACCTTGACGAAACCGTCGCGCGCGAAGGCGTCGCGATGCTCGGCGCTGATCCTGTCGGCAAGGCGCGCGCGTCGCGCGGCGACCATCCGCGCCGCCGTCTTCACGCGCCAGCGATGGAGGCCCTTGCGGTTGAGCGCCGGCGAGGCGACCGCCGATGCTCCCTCGAAGCCCTTCGCGCCGGTCAGGATGGCGGGCAGCGTGGCGATCCGGGTCGCGGTACGGCGCAAGGCCTTCAACATCACTTTCAGTCCTCGATCACCACGGATTGCTCCCATAGGCTTTAGGCAATACAGTCGCGCCCGACAATGAACGAGCGTTCTCCCCTCCAAATCATGCTGAGCGTCTGGAAAGCCCTGTTCCTGCGCGAGGCCGGCGTGCGCCTGTTCGGCAGCCGCGCGGCCTGGGTGTGGTTGCTCATCGAACCGGTCGTCCACGTCGCTTTCATCTCCTTCCTTTTCGGCGTGGTGCGCCAGACGCAGGTGGCGGGGATCGACACGGTGATCTTCCTCGTGCTCGGTCTCAACGGCTTCTTCCTCTTCCGCCGCGCGGCGGGGCAGATGGGCGGCGGGGTGGACAGCAACCGCGCGCTCTTCACCTACCGGCAGGTCACGCCCTTCGACACGATCATCGTGCGCGGCCTGCTCGAATGGTGCATCATGATCGCGACCTTCGTGCTGACCCTCTTCGGCCTCCTGCTGCTCGAATATGATGTCATGCCGGCGGATCCGATGACGGCGCTGGCCGCGCTGGTCGGGCTCTGGCTCCTCGGCGCGGGGCTCGGCATCATTATCGCGATGGCGGGCGAGATCGCCGGCGAGGTGCGGCAGATCCTGACCATGGCGATGATGCCGCTCTACTTCCTGTCCGCAGTCATCTTCCCGCTGACCGTCATCCCGCCCGAGTTCATGGATGCCTTCCTCGTCAACCCGATCCCGCACGGCCTCGAGACGCTGCGCCACAGCTTCACGCCCCATTACCGGTCGGTGCCGGGCATCGAACTTTCCTATCTCTACATCTGGGCGGCCTGCTTCTGGGGCTTCGGCCTCCTGCTCTACCGCAACTTCTCCTATCGGATCGTGGCCGAATGATCCGCGTCGAGAATGTCTGGAAGCGTTTTCCCGACGGGCGCGGCGGCCACAGCCCCTGGGTGCTGCGCGACATCAATCTCGAAATCCCCGACAAGACCAATGTCGCCATTCTCGGGCGCAACGGGGCGGGCAAGTCGACGCTCCTGCGCATCATCGGCGGCGGCGACCGCCCGAGCCGCGGCAAGGTGACGCTCGACACGCGGGTCAGCTGGCCGGTCGGTTTCGCCGGCGGCCTGCAGGGCAAGCTCACCGGCCGCCAGAACACCATGTTCGTCATCCGCATCATGGGACGCGAGAAGGACAAGGACGAGATCATCAAGCGGATCGAGGACTTTGCCGAGATCGGCCCCGCCTTCGACCGCCCCGTGAAAACCTACTCCTCGGGCATGCGCAGCCGCCTCAAATTCGCAATGTCGCTGGCCTTCGACTTCGATATCTATATATCGGACGAAGTAACGGCGGTGGGGGATGCGACCTTCAAGGAGAAGGCGAAGGACCATTTCCGTTCGTTGGTAGGTAAAGCGGGGTTGATCATGGTGTCGCACAGCATGACCGACATTCGCGACTTCTGCGATGCGGGGGTCGTCCTCGAGAACGGCGATGCGCACTGGTTCGACTGGGCCGGCGATGCCGTCCGCTATTACAAGGAAAGCATCGGGCAGAAGGTCCCCGAATGGGCAATGAAGCGATGAAGATGGATGTGGCCGGCGACAGCAGGGTCCGCCGCGAGGCGCTGGGCGAACGCGCGATGCGCCTGCGCAGCTGGGCGCGCGGCAATGTCGTGCTGGCGGGCGCCCTCCTCTTCTCGATCCTGGCCGCCATCTACTGGCTGCTGATCGCCTCCGACCGCTATGTCGCCGAGACCCATGTGCTGGTCGAGAGCACCGACCTTTCGGCACCGCGCAGCCCCGATCTTGCCGGCATCCTGTCAGGGAACAGCAGCGGCAATCGCGGCGACCAGCTCCTGATGCGTGACTATCTCCTGTCGCGCGACGTCGTCATCGCGCTCGACGAGCAGCTCGACCTTCGCGCCCATTATTCCTCCTCGTCGATCGACCCCTTCTCGCGCCTAGAAAGCGAGGCCACGATCGAGGAACTGCACAAATATTATCTCGAGCATGTCGACATCACCTTCGACGATTATGCCGGGGTCCTCATCGTGCGCCCTGAAGCCTTCACGCCCGAAATGGCAGAGCAACTCAGCGCCGCGCTGATCGCCTCTGGCGAGGACTTCATGAACCGCACCGCAAACGCGCTTGCCGGCGGGCAGGTCGCCTTCCTCGAGGGACAGGCCGAGACGCTCTACGGCCGCCTCGTCGATGCGCGCCAGCAGGTCATCGCCTTCCAGAACCGCAACCGCGTCGCCTCGCCCGAGCAGCAGGCGCAGGCCATCGGTTCGGTCATCGCAGGCCTCGAGGCGAGCAAGAGCGAGCTCGAGGTCAGCCTCGCCTCGCAGTCGAGCTTCCTCGTCGACAGCCATCCCATCCTCGTCGAACTGCGCCGCCAGATCGCCGCCATCGACCGCCAGATCGCCGAGCAGAATGCGCGTCTCGCGGGGCCGGGCAGCGACAGCCTCAACACCAAGGCCGAGCAGCTCGCGCGCCTCGAGGCCGATGCCACCTTCGCCCAGCAGCTCTACCAGACCGCGCTCACCTCGCTCGAGCAGGCGCGGGTCGAGAGCGTGCGCGCCGCCAAGTCGCTCGCGGTGATCCAGCAGCCCTCCCTGCCCGAGGAAGCCGTGCTGCCCGATCGCTGGCTCAAGACGGCGACCTATGCCTTCTTCGCCTTCCTCTTCGCCGGCATCATCCAGCTGCTCGGCATGATCGTGCGCGATCACAAGGATTGAGGTTTCCCATGCGTCTTTTCACCATCCTCCTTGCCGCGCTGCTCGCCATCGGCCCCGTGGCCACCGCGCAGGCGCAGGTCATCGCCGACGAGGAAGCGCGCCGCGAGGCCGGCTCGCGCGACGACACCGCTCCGCTCGCCACCGTGTTCGAACCGGTCGAGGACGGCCGCTCGGTGGTCCGCGTCTCGGACCAGCGCGTCGAGGATTATGAGACCAACGCCGACAGCGACATGTTCGGCTCGCAGCTCTTCACCGGCGCCTTCTCCGGCGGCGGCGCGGCCGACTTCAACCCCGACTATGCGATCAACGTCGGCGACACGATCAACGTGCGCCTGTGGGGCGGCTACAATTACCAGGCCGCGCTGACCGTCGATGCGCAGGGTAATATCTTCCTGCCCAATGTCGGCCCGATCAACCTTGCCGGCGTGCGCAACGCGCAGCTCCAGTCGCGCGTCGAGGGCGCGGTCTCGACCGTCTTCCGCTCGAACGTCCAGGTCTATGCCGCGCTCGCCGAGGCGCAGCCGGTGCGCGTCTTCGTCACCGGTTTCGTCAACCGCCCCGGCGCTTATGGCGGTACCAGCCAGGATTCGGTGCTCAACTATCTCGACCAGGCCGGCGGCATCGACCCCGAGCGCGGCTCCTATCTCAACGTCACCGTGCGCCGCGACGGCTACGACCTCGCCGTCGTCAACCTCTACGACTTCCTGCTCTACGGCCAGCTCACCCCCGTCGACCTCGAGACGGGCGATGTCATCTTCGTCGCCCCGCAGCAGTCGACCGTCAGCGTTTCGGGACTCGCGGAAAACGAGAATACCTTCGAGTTCGCCGGCCCCTCCCTCTCGCTGACCCAGCTCATCGCCTATGCGCGGCCCGACCCGACCGCGACCCACGTGCGCGTCACCCGCAGCGCGGGCACGGTCCGCGACGTTGAATATTATGCGCTCGCGCAGGCCCCCGAAATCCAGCTTCTCGACGGCGACCTTGTCGCCTTCACCGCCGACCGCCGCCCCGGCACGATCACCGTGCGCGTCGAGGGCGAGCATGAAGGCCCGCAGGAATTCGTCCTGCCCTATGGCACGCGCCTCGGGCAGGTGATGGAGCTCATCACCTTCAACCAGCGCTCGGCGCAATATGCCATCCGGCTCTATCGCGAGAGCGTGAAGGAGCGGCAGGAAGAAGCGCTCGAGTTTTCGCTGAACGCGCTCGAGCGCGCCGCGCTGACCGCGCGCTCGGGCACCCGCGAGGAGGCCCAGCTGCGCGCCGAGGAAGCCGCGCTCCTCCTCCAGTTCGTCCAGCGCGCCCGCGATGTCGACTTCAAGGGCCAGGTGGTCATCGCCCGCTCGCCCCAGCAGTCGGACCTCCTCCTTGAAAATGGCGACATCATCTTCGTGCCCAAGCGCGACGGCCTCGTCCTCGTGTCGGGCGAAGTCATGTTTCCCAATGCCCATGCCTATGACGACAGCTTCGATGTCGGCGACTATATCAACCAGGCGGGCGGCTATTCGGCGGGCAAGCGCGGCACGCAGGTCGTCGTCGTTCATCTTGATGGCAGCGTTACCCGTGTAAGCGGCCGCAACGGCAGGGCCTCGATGGTCAACCCGGGCGACGAGATCATGGTCCTGCCCGCGGTCGATTCGAAGAACCGCCAGATTTTCAAGGAAGTGGCGCAGATCATCTACCAGGTCGCGCTTGGTGCCGGGGTCGTCCTCGGCCTGTAAGGCTTTACTTTCGGCAGCAAAAAGGCGCAAAGCCGCGCTGCCGGAGGATTTTCAGGAGTTTAGGGGTGGCAGCACGCGGCAGGGATCGTAGCGAGGCAGTGCCTCCGCACGTCCTTCTCCTGCAAGGTCCGGTCGGCCCGATGTTCACCGAACTCGAAGCCGAACTGGAAGAACGCGGCGCCCGCGTGACCCGCGTCCTCTTCAATGCCGGCGATGCGCTCTTCTCCGAGCGCCGCCCCAGCACCTACCGGTTCACCGGCGAGGAGGCCGACTGGCAGGCCTGGCTCGACGCGTTCGCCGTGCGCGACCGCCCCGATGTCGTCATCGGTTTCGGCTGCAAGCGCCCCGCGCACCGCATCGCGGGACAGTGGTGCGAGGAGGCAGGCATCCCCTGTCTCGCGCTCGAGGAAGGCTATCTGCGCTCGGGCTATGTGACCTGCGAGCTGGGCGGCAACAACGACCTCTCGCCCATCGCCGGCAAGCTGCCCGCGGCCGAGGTCGCCGACGTCGGCCCCGGCCATGTCGCCACGACCAACTTCAAGACGATGAACTGGCTCGGCTTCCTCTATTTCACGACCCGGATCATCTTCTCGAAGAAGAGCGACGGCTGGTCCTTCCACCGCCCGCTGAAAGGGGCGCTGACCGAGGCGATGCGCTGGCTGCGCAACATCTGGCGGCTGTGGTCGAAGGGCATGACCGAAGCCAAGGCCGTCGAAGATTTCCTGAAGGGCGGGCGCGGGCGCTATATCCTCGTGCCGCTGCAGGTCCCCGCCGACAGCCAGCTCGGCCGCGCCGCGCGGGGCTGGACGCTGGAGAAGCTGGTCGAGGAAATGCTGACCCGCTTCGCCTCCGCCGACGGGCTCGACCATCTCCTCTTCAAGATCCATCCGCTCGACGAGGGCGGCTACGCCCGCGCCCGCGCGATCGGGGAGGCGGCGGCACGGCACGGCCTGTCGGACCGCGTCACCGTCCTGCACACGGGATCGATCGCGCAGCTTGCCATTGCCTCGGAGGGCATGGTCACCATCAATTCAACGTCGGGCCTGTCGGCGATCCACCACGGCACGCCGCTCCTCGTCCTCGGCGATGCGGTATTCCGCCATCCCGACCTGTGCGTGACGGGAACGGGCGCCGATGACATCGACCGCTTCCTCGCCGGCCCGCGGACAAGCGCGCCGCTCGAGGTGCGACGCAATTACGAGCGCTTCGTCGCGCGCGAGGCGCTGGTGCCGGGTGACTTCTACCTGCCCTCGGGCCGCGCGCAGGCCGCCGACATCATCGCCGACCGCGCGCTCACGCTCGCGGCGACGCGCGCGCCTATCCCTTCGGCCTGACCATCCGGAACAGCGGGCGCAACAGCTTGCGCCAACCCGTCGCCTTCGCGCTCCGACCCGGCTGCGTCAGTTCATCGAGGATATCCTCGGGCGCGGCAAAGGCCTCCGCGCGCTGGCTGAAGTAACGCGGATAGGCGATGAGCGCGCCGTGGACGAGCTCGTCGAGCGCCAGCTTGCGCCCGCGCCGCTCGCACGATAGCCGGTCCTCGGTCAGCCCCCAGCCGGCATAGAAGGGCAAGCCGTAACAGGTAACCTTCCGGCCGCGCAGCAGCGCCTCGAACCCCATCAGCGAGGTCATCACATGCACCTCGTCGACCGCTTCGATCAGCGCGACCGGGTCGACATCGACCAGCACTTCGTCGGCGAGCACCGCTGCTTCCTCGTCGTCGGCGCCGGCATCGCGCAGCCTGGCGACCACATCGGGATGCGGCTTGTAGAGGATATGCGCCTGCGGATTGAGCTCGCGAACGCGCTTCAACAGCGCACCGCTGGTGCGCAGCTCGGGCGACCCACGGTCGATCGAGGCATCGCTCGCCACCTGCCCGACGACGAGCAGCACGGGCTTGTCGGTTTCGGGCCGCACCCAGCCTTCACCGGCGAGATTATATTTGGACAATCGCATGGCGACGATCCGCTCGCGCAAGGCCTTCGCGCGCGCCCGCTCGGCATCGGTGAAGTCGTGCGTCGCGAGATAGGTCTCGAGCCCCGACGGCTGGGTCGCATCATAATAGATACCCGGCCCGTCGAGCACGAGGCTCAAGGGGCGGATGAGATCGGCGCCGAGGCCGACCGAGCGCAGGAAGCCGTCCTCGAGCCAGCGGCAGTCGAGATCGTCGCGCCCCTCGGGGCGGGGACGGCGGCCCCATTGCACCAGCGTCGCGCCCTCGGGTGCGTCTTCGCCCTCGGCAAGGAAGTCGACCTTCGAGCCCGACAGGAACTGGCGGATAAATGGGCGCTTCCACGGACTGAAATGGGCCGCATGGACAAGCGGCGGTAGCGCCTGCCGGAGCGCGCGGTTCAATCCGATATGCGCCATCGCCGCCTCGACCTCGCACTCCTCGCCACGTACCGGGTGCCAGTAGCGCGGATAGTCGACGAGGGCGGCATGGATGACCGCCTCGAGGCTGGCGGCCCCGCGCCCCTCGGGCGCGGGCATGGCGTCATCGGTCAGGCCGCGGCCGGCATAAAAGGGCATGCCGAAGCAGCGCACCGGCCGCCCCCACATCAGCGCCTCGAAGCCGACCTGGCTGGTCACCGTATAGACGGCGCGGGCCTTTTCGATGAGCGGCGCGATATGACAGGGTTCGGTGACGGCAAGCACCCGCTCGCGCGCCGCCAGCGCATCGATATCGAAATGCCGCTTGGACGGATCGTTCAGCGCATCGGGGTGGAGCTTGACGAGGATGGTCGAGGTCGGGTGCTCGCGCAGCGCCGCCTCGAGCATCGCGGCAAAGTCGGCGGGTCCCGCCAGCCCGCCCGAGATCGACTGGTCGTTGCGCACCTGGTCGATGACCAGCACATAATCCTCGGGCAGGTCGAAGCGCGGCGGGCGCGCATCATTATATTTGGACAGGCCGAGGTCGCGCCATGTCGCCGCGATGGCCCGCGCCCTCGTCGCCTGTGCCTCGTCCACCCCGCGGTGGATCAGGTCGAACAGGCGGCTGTCCGAACGCGCGTCATAATAGATGCCGCCCGTATCGATATTGATGCCGATGCGCTGGTCGCTGCGCCCGACCGAACGGAGAAACCCGTCCTCGAGCAGCAGGAGGTCGGCGCCCGAGCGCCGCGCCATCTTCTCGGCGCGCCGCCCCGAGCGCTTGCGCCCCCAGCCGAGCACGGTGCGCCCCTCGCGGGGCCTTGTGAACCAGATGGAGCGCACGCGCGTGCCCATGAGGCCGGCAACCGACGGGTCGCGCCGGAGCCCGCTCGAGGGCGCGAGGACGATGCGTTCGTCAGGGTCTTTCACGCTGGCCATGGTGTCGCGTAGCGCGATCAGGCGGCGGCGGCCACCTCGATCCGGCCGAGCCGCTCGAGCAGTTCCTGCAGTTCGGACAGCGGCACCATGTTGGGCCCGTCCGACGGCGCATTGTCGGGATCCTCGTGGGTTTCCATGAACAGCGCCGCGCAGCCGACCGCCACCGCGGCCCGCGCCAGCGTCGGCACGAATTCGCGCTGCCCGCCCGAGGTGGTGCCCTGCCCGCCCGGCTGCTGCACCGAATGGGTCGCATCGAAGACGACGGGGCACCCCGTCTGCGCCATGATCGGCAGCGCACGGAAATCGCTCACCAGCGTGTTGTAGCCGAAGCTCGCCCCGCGTTCGCACAGCAGCACGCGATCATTGCCCGAGGCGATGATCTTGTTGGCGACATTGCGCATGTCCCACGGCGCCAGGAACTGGCCCTTCTTGACGTTGATCGCCGCGCCGGTCTTCGCCGCGGCGACGAGAAGGTCGGTCTGGCGGCACAGGAAGGCGGGGATCTGGAGCACGTCGACAGCCTGCGCCGCGGGCGCGCATTGCGCGGGGTCATGGACGTCGGTCAGCACGGGGCAGCCGAACTGCTCGCGTACCTCGGCGAGGATGGCCAGACCCTCCTCCATGCCGATCCCGCGCGCGGTGTCGATCGAGGAGCGGTTGGCCTTGTCGTAGCTCGACTTGTAGATGAACTGGCGACCCGCCTTGCCCGCGGCCTCGGCAATCCCCTCGGCCATCTTCATGGCATGGTCGCGGCTCTCGATCTGGCACGGCCCCGCGATCAGCGCGAACGGCAGGTCGTTGGCGATCTCGATCTGGCCGATCGTGACGGGACGGGCTTCGCGAAGGGGTTCAGGCGACATCCAAAGCTCTTTCTATGCGTTCGACGTCCTCGGGATTGTTGAGTTCCCAGAAGACCCGGCCACGGGCGTCGACTTCCTCGCACAGAATCGCGCGCCCCTGTTCGAGGAAGCGCAATTGCTCCAATCCTTCGAGCCGTTCAAGCGTGCCGACCGGATATTCGAGATAGCGTCGCAGGACCTCCGGCCGATAGGCATAGACGCCGACATGGTGGAACACCGGCAGCTGCGCCATGCCCGCCGCCTCTTCGGGAGCGATGAAGGGAAGGACCTCTTTCGAGAAGTAAAGCGCATGCCCCTTGGCGTTGCGGACCACCGTCGTGCCGCCGACGCGCCCCGCACGGCGGTCCGCGAGCAGCGCCTCATAATGGGCGGCATCGGCGCGCAGCACGGGGGTAACCATGTCGACATCGTCATGCGTGCGCAGCGCCGCCATCAGCGGCTCGACGAACCAGTGCGGGGTGAGCGGGGCATCGCCCTGCAGGTTCACCACCATCTCGGGCTCGTCATCCAGCGCCTCGAGCGCACGCGCGCAGCGTTCGGTACCGTTGCCGCAATTGGCGGGCGTCATCAGTACCTCGCCGCCGAAATCGCGGACGTGGGTCGCGATGCGCTCGTCGTCGGTGGCGACATAGACGCCGTCCGCGCCGCGAACGGTCATCGCCGCCTCCCAGCTCCTGCGGATGAGGCTCTTGGAGACGCCGTCCCTGCCCTTGAGCATGGCGAGCGGCTTGCCCGGAAAGCGCTGCGAAGCGTAGCGCGCCGGGATGATAATGACGGGGCCGCTCAAGCGTCTATCGCACGCACTGGTGGATGTGGACGAGACCGATGGGCTGGGCATCCTCGTCGGTGACAAGGCCGACCGAGACCTTGTGCGCGACGAGATGTTCGGCGGCGCGGTCGAGCGTCTGCTCCTCGTCCACCGTGACGGGATCGGCATTGGCCACGTCGCGCGCGGCAAAGTCGTTGATCCGCGCGGCGTTGCGGCGGATGTCGCCGTCGGTGATGATGCCGAGGAAGCGCTCGCCGTCGCGCACCAGCGCGCAACCCAGTGCCTTTTCCGCAATCGTCAGGGTGACATCGAGCAGCGGCATGGCGGCGTCGACGAAGGGCAGGTCGTGCCCCGTGCGCATGACCTCGCCCACCGTGCGCAAATGCGCACCGAGCTCGCCGCCCGGATGATAGCGGCGGAAATCGTCGGCAGTGATGCCGGCAAGCTTGGACAGGCCGACCGCGAGCGCATCCCCGATCGCCAGCTGGAGCGTGGTCGAGGTGGTCGGCGCAAGGCCGTTGATGCACACCTCGTCGAGTTCGCCATAGTCGACGCAGATGGTCGCCGCCTTGCCGAGCGTCGAAAGGCGCGAGCGGGTCACCGCGATCATCGGGATCTCGAACTTGAGGCAATAGGCGATGAGGTCGGCCAGCTCGGCCGTCTCGCCGCTGTTCGACAGGATGAGGACCACGCCCTCATGGTCGATCAGCCCGAGGTCGCCATGGCTGCCCTCGGCGGCGTGCATGAAGACCGCGCGACGGCCGAGCGAGCGGAAGGTGGCGGCAATCTTGCGACCGATATGGCCGCTCTTGCCGATGCCCGAGACAGTGATCGAGCCCGACCGGCCGTGGATCAGCGAGACCGCATCACACACCTGGTCGACGCCGCCGACGCGCGAGAATTGGTCGATCGCCGCGGCCTCGCGGACGAAAATCTCGGTCACTTCACTGCGCAGCGAGGCGCTGTGCTCTTGGTTGACCATCAGTCTCAGGAAATTCATTTCTTACTCACACCCCGAAATGAACGGAAATTAAGCTAGGTCGTTAACCTCAATCTACGACCCTATTCCCGTGTCCGCAACTGCTGGCGGGCGCGTTTGTCGCCGTTTTGGCCCCGACCGTCCCGCCTTGCGCGCCCCCTATCAGGTCGCGATGGCGGCGTATATGCCGGATTTTCGCTGAAGGAGCGTTGAACGGGCGGCATTGTTCCATGTTGTCCATCCGACATTGCGGGGCGCATTCGACGGATGGCGGTGCGTTAACGCGTTAAGGGGGTCGCCAAGCGCGTTCTTCTCCACTAACGCGGCCCGCGCCGAGCATATCAGACCCATGAGGACATGAATGAAGATCCTGACCATTTTCGGTACGAGGCCGGAAGCGATCAAGATGGCACCGTTGGTGCTCCAGCTCGGCGAGGCCGAAGGCATCGAGGCAAAGCTCTGCGTGACCGCGCAGCACCGGCAGATGCTCGACCAGGTGCTCGACCTGTTCCAACTCACGCCCGATTACGACCTCGACCTGATGAAGCCCGGCCAGACGCTGGGCGGCATCACCAGTGCGGTGCTCGAAGGCCTCGACGGCGTGCTCGCCGAGTTCGAACCCGACATGGTGCTCGTCCATGGTGACACCACCACCACCTTCTCGGCCAGCCTCGCGGCCTTCTACCGGCAGGTCGCGATCGGCCATGTCGAGGCGGGGCTGCGCACCGGCAACATCTATTCGCCCTGGCCCGAGGAGGCCAATCGCAAGCTGACCGGTGCGCTCACGCGGCTGCACTTCGCGCCGACCACGACCGCGCGCGACAACCTTCTCAAGGAGGGTGTGCCCGAAGACCGCATCCTCGTCACCGGCAACACGGTGATCGACGCGCTCAAGCTGACGACCGCGCGCTTCGACACGGAGCCCGCGCTCGATGCCGAGATGCGGGAGCGCTTCTCCTTCCTCGACCTCGAGGCGCCGCTGGTGCTCATCACCGGTCACCGCCGCGAGAATTTCGGCGACCGCTTCGAGACCATCTGCGAGGCGATCCGCGACCTCGCCACCGCGCACCCCGAGGCCCGCTTCGTCTATCCGGTGCACCTCAACCCCAATGTCCGCGCACCGGTGCAGCGCATCCTCAACGGGCTGGACAATGTCCACCTCATCGAGCCGCTCGAATATCTGCCCTTCGTCTGGCTGATGCGGCAGGCGCATCTCATCCTCACCGACAGCGGCGGTATCCAGGAGGAAGCGCCCGCGCTCGGCAAGCCGGTGCTGGTGATGCGCGACACCACCGAACGCCCCGAAGCGGTGGCGGCGGGCACGGCGCGGCTGGTCGGCGCCGACAAGGACCGGATCGTCGCTGGCGTGCGCGAACTGCTCGAGGACGAAGCGGTCTACCGGCAGATGTCGGAAGCCCGCAATCCCTATGGCGACGGCACCGCCTCGGCGCAAATTGTTGAAGCGCTTAGCAAAATGGATTAAGCGCGGCCCGCATTCGGCCCCGGCCACCCCCAGTATGATTCATGGAGTATCTCGTTGTGACTGACGGAAAAGCATCGAAGGAAATCGTCGTCGTCGGCCTTGGCTATATCGGCCTGCCTACCGCCGCGGTCTTCGCCCAGCACGGGGTCAAGGTGCTCGGGATCGATGTCCACCAGAGCGTCGTCGACACCATCAATCGCGGCGAGATCCACATCGTCGAGCCCGATCTCGATGCCGCCGTCCACGACGCGGTCAAGAACGGCATGCTCACCGCCTCGCTCGAGCCGCGTGCCGCCGATGCCTTCCTCATCGCCGTGCCGACCCCCTTCAAGGGCCATGATCACGAGCCCGACCTGAGCTATATCGAAGCCGCCAGCCGCAAGATCGCGAGCGTGCTCAAGAAGGGTGACGTGGTCATCCTCGAATCCACCTCGCCGGTCGGTGCCACCGAGAAGATGGCCGACTGGCTCGCCGAGGAACGCCCCGACCTCAGCTTCCCGCAGCAGGCGGGCGCCGCCTCCGACATCCGCATCGCCCACTGCCCCGAGCGCGTGCTGCCGGGCAAGGTGATGAAGGAACTCATCTCCAACGACCGCATCGTCGGCGGCATGACCGAGCCGTGCGGCCGCGCCGCCAAGGAATTGTACGAGACCTTCGTCGAGGGCGATTGCATCCTCACCAACGTGCGCGCCGCCGAGATGTGCAAGCTGGCCGAGAACGCCTTCCGTGACGTCAACATCGCCTTTGCCAACGAGCTGTCGCTGATCTGCGACAAGCAGGGCATCGACATCTGGGAGCTGATCGAGCTCGCCAACCGCCACCCGCGCGTCGACATCCTCAAGCCCGGCGCGGGCGTGGGCGGTCACTGCATCGCGGTCGACCCGTGGTTCATCGTCGCCGGTGCGCCGGCGGAATCGCGCCTCATCCGCACCGCGCGCGAAGTGAACAATTACAAGCCCGAATGGGTGCTCGAAAAGGTCGCCGCGGCCGCCAAGGACGCCGCTGCCTCAAAGCATGGCGCGCCGGTCACGATCGCCGCGCTCGGCCTCGCCTTCAAGCCCGACATCGACGACCTTCGCGAAAGCCCCGCCAAGCGCATCGCCTCGATCCTCGCCGAGCGCAGCGATGCGCCGGTGCTGGTCGCCGAACCCAATATCGAGGCACTGCCCGAGGGGCTCGACAATGCCGAGCTCGTCAGCCTCGAACGCGCGCTCGAGGCCGATGTCGTGGTCGTGCTCGTCGGCCACCGCGAATTCCACCGGAACGCCGGACTCCTCGCCCGCCACGGCGCGGTCATCGACGCCGTCGGCGTGCTCGGTGGCAACGCTTTGGCGACCCCCGACGTTCGCCCTGTCGATGAAGAGCGTCGTTCGGAAAAGAGCGCGGCGATCGCCTGAAGCTGGTTTGCCGGTAGCGTCTGCCCCGCATGCCTTGGGCCCGCCGCGCCTTGCGTGCGGCGGCATGGCATGCTCGGGTGCTGCACGCTTGCGCTAGGGGTAAGGGGCATGGCCAAACCCGTTGCAGAGAGAATTCGCGATGGCGCCCGCAACCTGTGGCGCCACGGTCGCCTTCGCGCGCCCGAATTCTACCTGTCTAGAAGGCAGCGCGCGCCCCGCATGTCGCCCGCACTGGCCGCAGCTGCGCAGGAAATCCGCGCGCTGCGCCATCGCGATGCCGCGGCGGCCGGTCGCCTGGTCGACGCGCATGAGGCGGAATTTCTTGCCGCAGGCCAGGACAAGTTTCTCGCCTTTGCACATTTTCATGCCGGACGGCTCGAGCGGGCGGCGGGGCTCCTCGATCGCATCGAGGCGGCGCGTCTCACCGACAACGAAGCCCTGCTCGCGGGGCGGGTGCGCTCCGACTGGCGCTCGCTCGAAGCGCTGCGCGAGGGGCGTTCGCCCATCCCGCTCGCGCCGCGCGCAGTGCAAGGCGTCGCCCCCGAAGGGCCGGTCCGCAGCCTCTATCTCGCCGCCACCAGCCTGCCCTTCATCACCTCGGGCTACACCAGCCGCAGCGATGCGCTGGTGCGCGCGCTCCTTGCCGACGCCCGCTTCGACCTCCACCCCGCGACGCGTCCGGGCTTTCCCGAGGACCGCCCCGATGCCGATCCGCATGCGGTGGCGGCCGAAACACTGTTCGACCGCTTCGACTGCACCGTCGACTATCGCGGCGACCTCCACGCCTATCTCGATGCCGCGCTGCCGCGCCTCGTCGAGGCGGCAGGCGACCGCGGCCACCATCTCGTCCACGGCGTGTCCAACTTCCGCAACGGTGCCATCGGCCTCGCGCTCGCCCGCGCCATTGGCCTGCCTTTCATCTACGAGGTGCGCGGCCTGTGGGAAGAGACGACCGACAGCAAGGTCGCCGGCTGGCGCAACACCGAACGCTTCGAGATGGAGCGGCGCTTCGAGCAATTCCTGTTCGCCGAGGCCGAGGGCGTGCTCGTGATCAACGCGCAGGTGCGCGACACGCTGGCCAAGGGGCCGCGCGACAATGTCCGGCTTCTGCCCAACAGCATCGCGCGCGAGCGCATCCGCAGCACGGGTGATGATGCCGACCCCGGCCCGCCGCTGCGGCTCGGCTATATCGGCTCGCTGGTCGCCTATGAGGGGCTCGACGACGTCCTCGACGCGCTGGCGATCCTCGCGCGCGAGGGCATGGACGTCCGCTACGATGTCTATGGTGACGGCAAGGAGCGCGAGGCGCTCGAACAGCGGGCACGCGCGCTCGGCCTCGCGGAGCAGGTGTCCTTCCACGGCCGCGTTGCTCCTGCCGACGTCCCCACGCTCTACGATCGCTTCGACCTGTGCATCTTCGCCCGCAAGGACCGGCAGGTCTGCCGCCTCGTCACCCCGCTGAAGCCGATCGAGGCGATGGCCAACGACACCGCCTGCCTCCTCTCCGCCCTGCCCCCGCTCGAGGATATCGCTAGCAAGGAGGCCGCCCTTTTCTGCGCGCCTGGCGAGGCGGCATCGATTGCCGGCGCGATCGCCCGCTTCGCCGCGTTGACCGGGCCGGAACGCGCGCGTATCCGAAAAGCCGCTCGGTCCGAACTTGCGGCGCGTTTCACCTGGGAAGCCCAGTGCGACGTCGTCGCCGACGTCTATCGCGAGGCATTCGCCGCGGGCCGCGCCGCGCCCGTGTCGCAGCCTCGCGTCGCAGGATGACCGGCAGACCGTGACGAGACGCCCGTTCCCCTCTCTCCCCAGTCGCGCCGCCAGCGTGCTTGCCCGTCGCCGCTCGCCGTTCGCCCGCCTCAAGGTGGCGCTCGTCACCGACGATCTCACCAGCGAGTGCCTCGCCCGCGAATGCCGCGTGCGCAATGTCACCCCCGACAATCATCGCCGGATCCTTGCACGCTGGAAGCCCGACCTCCTGTTCGTCGAGTCCGCCTGGAAAGGCGCGAAGGAGGCCTGGCGTTACGGGATCGCCGCCTATCCCGACCATCCCGAGCGCAACAATGACGCGCTTGCCCGCGTGGTCGCTGCCGCGCGCGAGGCGGGCATTCCGGCAGTGTTTTGGAACCGCGAGGACGGCGTCCATTTCGAGCGCTTCATCGACAGCGCGCGCCTGTTCGATCGCGTCCTCACGGTCGACGAGACCATGCTGCCGGCCTATCGCGAACGGCTCGGGCCCGATGCGAAGCTCGGCGTGATGATGTTCGCCGCCTCGCCCAGCCTCCATTATCCGGCCGAGGGACCGCAACTGCGCCGCGCCGCCTTCGTCGGCAGCTATGGCCGCCATGTCCACGACGCGCGCCGGATCTGGCAGGACATGGTGTTCGAAGCCGCGCGCCCGTTGGGCCTCACCGTCTTCGACCGCAATTCGGATCGCAAGCCGGACCATTACCGTTTTCCCGACCATCCGTGGATCGAGGTGCGCCCCGCCATCCCGCACCATCACACGCCGCGGGTCTACCGCCGCCACATGGTCAATCTCAACGTCAACACCATCACCGACAGCCAGACCGCCTTCTCGCGCCGGCTGGTCGAGATCCTCGGCTGCGGCGGCTTCGTCCTGTCGAACCGTACCCGCGCGATCGACACCCATTTCGCCGACTATTGCCACGCCAGCGACGATCCTGCCGAGATCGGGGAATTGTTCGATCGCCTTTGCCGCGATGGACTGTCGCCGCATCAGCAGGCGATGCGGTCGGCGGCTTCCGAAGAGGTGCGCACGAACCATTCGTGGGGTAGCCGCCTTGCCGGTCTCGTCGACTTCGCGCTGGAGGCCGGCTGAACGATGGCCCGCGCCCTTTATCATACCGAAAGACAATCCCGATGACGCCGAGCGAGGGCCTCCGCCCCTACGAAAACCTCCATGGTTCGAGCCGTGCCAAGTTGGAGGCGAAAACCGCGGACTTCCTTGCAAGCGGCGAGCTCGCGCCCTTTTCCGGGGAAAGTGGCGGCGCGGCTTGGCTGATGGGCGACCAGGCCGAGCGGTCAAAGAATTTCCACCGCCACAATTGGGCGATGCTCGAACTGCCGCTCGCTGCTTATTCGCAGACGCGGGAGCCGCACTATCTCGAGGCTGCGATCGCGGTCGCGGCCGACTGGATCGACCATTACGCCACGCGCGAGAAGATGGCGCTCGAACCGGCCGTCACCGACATGGCATGGTATGACATGGCGGTCGGGCTTCGCGCCTACCGGCTGGCTTTCATCATCGACGCGATGGAACGGGCCTCGGTCGGCGATCCCGAACTCGTCGCGCGGTTCTGGGCCGCGCTCGAACTGCACGAAGAATATCTCGCCGACGACGGGAACATCCGCTTCCACAACAACCATGGCTTCTTCCAGGCAGCGGGACAGCTGGCCATGGGACGACGCTTTGCAGGTCGCAGCGAGGCGATGGCCGAAGCCCACCGTCTTGGCGCCGAGCGCTTCGACCGGATGCTGCACGAGCAGTTTGCCGAGGATGGCGGCCACCTCGAACATTCGCCCGGCTATCACCGCATGGTCTACCTGACCGCGCGCGAGGTGGTCGATGCCGAGCTGGTCAATGACGAGAAGACGCTCGCCTTTCTCGACCGCATCGAACGCGCGCTTTCATGGTTCGTGATGCCCTCGGGGCATATCGCCAATCTCGGCGACACGGACAGCTATTTCATCCTCGACGAGGCGGAGGACGCGCGCGCCAAGTGGCGGACGCGCGAGATGCGATTTGCCGTAACGATGGGCGAGGCGGGCGTGCGCCCTGCCGATCCGGTACGGCTGTTCGGCGGCAGCGGCTATTGCGCGGCACGGGTCGAGCACCCCGGCGAACGGGCCTTCCTTTCGGACAGCTACCTCCTCCAGCAGGCCGGCTTCCATTCACGCACCCACAAGCATGCCGACACGCTTGGCTTCCTGTGGTGCGACCGCGGCGAGCGCATCCTCGTCGATGCCGGCCGCTACGGTTATGTCGGCAAGACCAAGCCGGGCTCGGACCTCCACAAGAGCGGCTTCTGGTATGCCGATCCGCGGCGGATTTATTGCGAGACCACCCGCGCACACAATTGCCTCGAATTCGACGGCCGCGACTATCCGCGGCGCGGGATCGAGCCGCCGCAAATCGCGCGCGACGCGATTTTCGACGAGGCGCAGGGGCTCGTCGTCTTCGACACCGCCTGTGCGCATTTCGAGGGCGTGTTGCACCGCCGCCGCCTTGTCCTCAAACCGCGCCAGTGGCTTCTCTGTCTCGACGATTTCGAGGACGGGGGGCGGGACCGTCACGACGTGACCCAGTGGTTCCACTTCGCGCCCCATATCGGCGTCGAACGAGCGGGCGAGCAGGGTTATCGCGCACGGCTGAAGAGTTCCTCGCAGCCACTCCACATCCTCCCCCTCAGCAGGGACTGCACCGCCCTGCCCGTCGTGCGCGGGCAGGAGGAGCCCCGTCTCCAGGGATGGTGGTCGCCGGTCAACCGCAAGTTCGAACCGGTCGATACGATCGGGCTGGCGATGAAGGATCGCGCGGCAGGGACGATCGCCACCCTCTTCCATTTCGCGGACGGGGTGCCGCGGGTGGTCGAGAGCGACCTCGGCGCGCCCGACGCGGCGGGATGCCTCGGCTGGGACGACGGTGTAACGCGCCACCGTCTCGACATTCTCGCCGCGGGCGAGGCCAGCGGTATCGCCCGCTTCCGCCACACAGCTACCACACCTACCGGCGCCGCTCCCGACGATGGCGGAGCCGCATCGGTTGCCATCGACTGACCAAGGCCGTAGCCCTCCCCGTGGCTGCAGTAACAAGAGAAGTATGAGGACCAAATGGCCGACAAATCCGACCTTTCCGTCTATGCCGACAACATCTTCAATGCAGCGCAGGAGCATGAACAGCTGGCCACGCGGCTGGGCAAGGCGCTCGACCAGTATCTGGCGGTTCCGCAAGCCCTGCCGACCGGCCCGGCACAGGATATCGCGATCGCCCCGATCGAGCTGCGGCTGCCCGCCATCCATGGCAAGGTCCAGCTGAAGTTCTTCGTCAAGCATCACAAGGCCGGCGCGGACGGCGTGAAGTTCCTCTGTTCGGTCAGCGCGCAGGATGTTGGCCACCGCGAGCTCCCCATCGGCCGCCTGACCAAGTCGGCCGATGCCGAAGTGGGCCAGTTCTTCTACCTCGAGCCCGACGGGGACGGCATGATCAGCCGCGTTTTCGAGGTACCCGAAGGGACCGACACGCTCAAGCTGGTGCTCCGCCGTTGGGGCAACCCCAAGCCGGCGGAAAAGGGTGCCAAGCCGGTTCTCGACAGCTCCATGACCTTCGAGCCCTATTTCCAGATGCTGCCGCTCTCGCTGCTCGACCAGCGCAAGGCGCTTGCCAAGGGGCGGCACGATCTCATCTCGAAGATGGCGACGCTGCGCGATGGCCGCGCCGAGGGCGAGCAGGTCCAGTCGGACGGCTACCCCTTCCTCTACATCATGGACGAATTTACCGAGCGCTGCTTCCGCAGCACCGGTGAAAGCTATGCCCTGACCCGCCACGGCTACGAGCGCCAGATCAACGGCACCAAGTGCGAGATGCTCATGCTCGAGAGCTTCTGGAACGGCCCGACCGGCTCGTGGAAGGGGGCGATGACCTACGAGACTCCCGACCACCCGCAGAAGGTCGCGCTGCGCGAGGCGATCGACATCGCCCATGAAAAAGGCCTGAAGGTGGTCTTCTACAACAAGGAGGATCCGATGCATTTCGACCTGTTCCTCCCTTGGGCGGAACGGGCCGACTTCATCTTTACCTCGGACAGCAGCTGTGAAGACGCCTATCGCGAGCGCTTCCCCGACAAGACGGTCAAGACGCTCCGCTTTGCCGCGCCCGCCAAGATCTGCAACCCCAGCAACCTGCCTTCCTTCGACAAGCGCAAGAGCGTTGCCTTCGCCGGCTCCTATTACGGGGAGGCGCATGATGCCCGCATCGAGCAGATGGACTACATGCTGCCCATCGTCTCCGAGTTCAACGGCGTGATCTTCGACCGCATGTCGGAAATGCCGCAGGAAAAATACCGCTATCCCGAGGAATTCCGTCCCTTCTGCCACCCGTCCATCTCTTATGAGCGGATGCTGCAGGAATATAAGAATTTCAAGGTGTTCCTGAACGTGAATACCATCACCGATTCGGACACCATGATCTCGCGCCGCGTCTACGAGCTGCTGGCCTGCGGAACGCCGGTCGTCACCTCGCCTTCCAAGGCCGTCACCGAGCAGTTCGGCGATGCGGTTGTCACCGTGGAGACCACGCAGGAAGGCATCGAGGCGACCGAGAGGCTGATCAACGACCGCCACCGCTGGATGCGTCAGAGCCACCGGGGCTACCGCCACGTGATGAACGGCGAGACCTATGCCGACCGCCGCCGCGAGATCATGGAAACCGTCTTCCCCGACCGGTACGAGAAACGCGAGACCCCCAAGGTCTCGATGATCGTCCCGACCAAGCAGCCGGGCGAATATGTCCGCTTTATCGAGAACTGCTTCTCGCAGGCGCACGAGAAACTCGAACTCGTCGTCGGTTTCGGCTACCTCTACACCGCAGAGGATGTCGAGCGCGCCAAGGAGCAGGTCGCCGAGGCGGCGCGCCGTTACCGCAAGGACGTGGACTTCAAATATATCCACTTCAAGGAACGCCTGTCCCTGGGGCGCAAGCTCAACGAGCTTATCGCCATCTCGACCGGCGACGTCATCGCCAAGATGGACGATGACGATCTCTATGGCGAAAAATACCTGTCCGACATGCTGCTGCCGATGCAGTGGGGCGGCTACGACCTCGTCGGCAAGGCGGGCACCTTCTGGAAGGATGTCGCCACGGGCCGCTTCTACCTGAAGCACCCCAATCTCTATCACCGCAAGAACGACTTCCTCTACGGCGCGACCTTTGTCGGTCACCGCCAGATGTTCGTCGACAATCCCTTCGCCGACCGCAGCACCGGCGAGGACACCTTCCAGCTCGTGAACCTGCGCTCGAAGGGCTTCCGCCTCTATGCCGCGGACCCGTTCAGCTTCTGCTACCTGCGCCGCCCGACCCCGCACACCTGGGCGCTGCCTGACAATTTTTACGAGCAGGACTGCATCGCGCTGCCCGAAGACTTCACGATGGACAATATCATCATCTGATCATCGATCGATATCGGACCGGGAAAAGCGGTTGCAGCCTTCGGGCGGCGGCCCCTTTTTCACAGGCCGGGACGACGGCGGTGCCAACGCCTCGTCCCTTATGGCCGGATGCGCGCGTGCCCTTGCGTGGCCCCCAGGGGGCGGGCGATCGATTCTCGGGGGAAAAAATGGCGGAGAGGGTGGGATTCGAACCCACGGTACGGTTACCCGCACAACGGTTTTCGAGACCGCCCCGTTCGACCACTCCGGCACCTCTCCGCGGTAGGTTCGAGGGGCAAACCCCTCTGGTCGGAGCGGGCCTCTAGCAAGCCCTTCCCGAGTTGAAAAGCCTTTCTTTTCGCGTCGGCCAATGAACCGCTCGCCGTGCCCGTGCTTTCAGGAGCCATGGGCGATTTTTCCAATGCCATCATCATCGGCGCCTCGGGCGGGATCGGCGCCGCGATGGCCGATGCGATCGAGGCGCGAGGCGGCCGCGTCACGCGCCTGTCGCGCCGCTCGGAACCCGCGCTCGACTTTGCCGACCCCGCGACCATCGCCGCCGCCGCCAGCGCGCTCGAGGCCGGTGCGCCCTATGACGCGGTGATCATCGCCACCGGCCTTCTTCACGACGACGGCTGGGGCCCCGAGAAAAGCTGGAAGATGCTCGAGGCCGATCCGCTCGAGGCCGTGTTCCGCGTGAACACGATCGGCCCCATGCTGGTGGCGCGCCACTTCCTCCCCCTCCTGCCGCGAAAGAAGCGCAGCCTCTTCGCCATGCTCGGCGCGCGGGTCGGCTCGATCGCCGACAACCGGCTCGGCGGCTGGTACGGCTATCGCGCCTCCAAGGCCGCGCTCGCGCAATTCGCCCGCACCCTGTCGATCGAGCTGGCGCGCACGCACGAGGTGGCCGTGGTCGCCGCGCTCCATCCTGGCACCGTCGACACCGCACTGTCCGAACCCTTCCAGGCCAATGTGCCCGAGGGGCAGCTGTTCACGCCCGCAAAAAGCGCGGCCCACCTCCTCGACGTGCTCGAGGGGCTCACCCCCGCCGACAGCGGCGGCCATTTCGACTGGGCGGGCGAGCGCGTCCCCGCCTGATCGCGCCCCGCGACAATTTGCGACAATCTCCCCCCTCCCCGGGATCGGGCTGCGACAGGCAGGGTGGTAGAAGGCAGCATCAGACAAAGGAGTTCAGCCCCCATGAAAAAGACCCTTCTCGCCACTGCCGCCCTGCTCGTCGCCGTGCCCACGGCGCTCGTCGCCCAGCCGATGCACGGCGGCCACCACGGCCAGCACGGCCCGCAAGGCGACATGACCCGCGCCGACGTGGAAGCCCGCACCGCCGAGCATTTCTCGCACCTCGACGAAAATGGCGACGGTCTCGTCACCACCGCCGAGATGGAAGCGATGCACGCCAAGCGCATGGAGCGCATGGCCGAGCGACGGGCCGAACGCCGCGCCGAGCGACAGGAGCGCGCAGGCGAGCGCGGCAAGCATCGCATGGAGCGCACGGCCGAACGCCGCGCCGAGCGCCATGCCCGCCGGTTCGCCGCGATGGACGCCAACAGTGACGGCGCCGTCAGCCTCGCCGAATTGCAGGCCAAGGCGTTCGAGCGCTTCGACAAGGCCGATGCCGACGGCAATGGCGTGGTGACCGAGGCCGAGCGCAAGGCCCATCGTGACGCGATGCGCGAGCAGCGCGCCGAACGTCGCCAGCAGCGCGGCAATTGATCGCATCCTCTTCACCCCGCGCGCGAGGGGGCTGGCGCTGCCGGTCCCCTCGTTGCATGTCAGGTGCCAAGCCATGAGCCAGCGCCCGCACCTCCTGCTCGTCGAGGACGAGCCCGCGATCCGCACCCCGCTCGTGCGCTATCTCGAGCGCGACGGCTATCGCGTCACCGCCTGCGGCGATGCGGCGGCAGCGCGCGAGGCGCTGGCGGGCTTCGCCTTCCACGCCGCCATCCTCGACATCATGCTGCCGGGCGAGGACGGCCTCAGCCTTGCCCGCTCGATCCGCGAGGGCAGCGACCTGCCCATCCTCTTCCTCTCCGCGCGCGCGGAGGACGTCGACCGCATCATCGGCCTCGAGATGGGCGCCGACGACTATCTCACCAAGCCCTTCAACCCGCGCGAGCTCACGGCGCGCCTCAAGGCGATCCTGCGCCGGAGCCACCACGAGCCCGCGACGGAAAAACCGCGCGACACCTGCTACCGCTTCGCCGGCTTCACCCTCGACCCTGACCGGCAGGCCCTTTCAAGGGGCGATGAGCCGATCGCACTGACGGGCGGCGACTATGCCCTCCTCCTCGCGATGGTCGAGCGCGCCGGCCGCCCGTTGAGCCGCGAGCAATTGCTCGACCTCACCAAGGGGCGCGAGGCCGATCCCTTCGACCGCGCGGTCGACAATGCGGTGATGCGCCTGCGCCGCAAGCTGGGCGCACAAGGGGCCGAGATCATCCGCACGGTCCACGGCACCGGCTACAGCTTCGCCGCGCGGGTGGAGAAGGACTGATGCGCGGCCGCCTCAGCCTGTCGGCGCAGGTCGCGCTGATCGTCGCGCTGGCGATCCTCGTTGCCCAGTCGATCAACTTCGTCATGGCGCTGCACGAGCGCCGCGACCGGCTCATCGACGAGGCGGTGCTGCCCGCCGCCGAGCGGCTCGCCACCGTCGCCGAGTTGCCGCAGCTGCTCGATCGCGCCGAGCGGGGCGCCCGTTTTCGCGATGCCCGCGCCCGTCGCCTCGGCCGCGAGGGTCGCCGCCCGCCAGCGCGCCGTGCCGATATCGGTCGCGAGGATCCCGTTCCCGCCATCGCCCGCCCCGTCCCCGTTGCCGAAGCACTCGTCAAGGACCGCTTCGAGCGCGCCGGCGTGGAAGCGCAGGCGATCAAGGCGGGCCTCATCCCCCCGCCGCCCCATCCGCAACATGCCCGCGAGGCGCGCGGCGAGCTCGTCCTCGCCGCGCGGTTGGAGGACGGGCGCTGGATCAGCCTGCGCGTGCCCGGCCCCGAACCGCTGCGACCGCTCGTCCATCGTCTCGTGATGCACAGCCTGCTCGTCGTCCTGCTCGTGCTGGTGCCCACCCTCCTCGTCCTGCGCAGCACCGCGAGTTCGCTGCGGCGCGTCACGCGCGCCGCCGAGCGCTTCGACGGGCGCAGCGCCGCGCCGCTCGCCGAGACCGGTCCGCGCGACGTCGCCGCGCTCGCCCGTGCCCTCAACGACATGCAGGCGCGCATCACCGCGATGGTGTCCGAAAAGGACGTCATGCTCGGCGCCATCGGCCACGATTTGCGTACCCCGCTCACCGCATTGCGCATCGAGGCGGAGGGGGTGGAGGACGAGGCCCAGCGCGCCGCGCTCGTCGAGCAGGTCGAGCGGCTCCACGCGCAGTTCGAGGCGATCCTCGAGCTTGCCCGATCCAATCGCCCGCTCGGCCCTGACCAGTGGGTCGACACCGGCCCGATGCTCGATCGCCTCGCACACCAGTATGAAGGCAGGGCCGTCACCATCGAACCGGCATCGCCCACGCGCTTCCCGGGGGACGAGGCGGCCGTGCTGCGCGCGCTGGCCAACCTCATCGACAACGGCCTTCGCCACGGCAACAGCGTGACCCTCATGCAAGGTATCGATGGCGACCGCGTCTCGTTCCGCGTCGAGGACGAAGGCCCCGGCATTGCCGAGGCCGAGCGCGAGCGCCTGATGCGCCCCTTCGAGCGTGGTGATGAAAGCCGCAACCGCGCGACCGGCGGCCACGGCCTCGGCCTTGCCATCGTGGCGGCCATCATGCGGCGTCATCGCGGCACGCTGCGCCTTGCGGATCGTGCCGATGGCAAGCCCGGGCTCGCCGCCCTCCTGCGCTTCCCCCACTTGCCGCAGGACCGCCAGCGCCTACATTAGGCCCATCATGAGTAATGCGATTCCCACCGCGCGCTTCGCCATCGGCGAGGTGGTGCGCCACCGCCTCCTCGATTTCCGCGGCGTGATCTTCGATGTCGACCCCGAGTTCGACAATACGGAGGAATGGTATGCGTCCATTCCCGAGGACATCCGGCCCGCGAAGAACCAGCCTTTCTACCACCTGATGGCCGAGAATGACGAGACGAGCTATATCGCCTATGTCAGCCAGCAGAACCTCGTCGCCGACGATGACGAGGAAGAGATCGTCCACCCCGGCATCGCGGCGGTCTTCGACGGCTTCGAGCCCGGCCGCTATCACCTGCGGCCAGAACGCCGCCACTGATCGCCGCATTCCTCAGGGAATCGGTTGACATGGCGACCTCATTTCCATAGGTGGCCCCATCCCCTCGCGCAGGTGTTGTTTTCGGCAATGCTTAGCCATGGGCTGAAGAGATAAATTCTAGACCGAAGAGAAGAGCTTATGTTCGCAGTCGTGCGCACCGGCGGTAAGCAGTATCGCGTTGCCCCCGGAGACAAGATCGTTGTCGAGAAACTCGCTGGTGAAGCGGGTGATTCGGTGACCCTCGATGACGTGCTGCTCGCCGGCGAAGGTTCGGACCTTCAGTCGACCGACGGCCTGACCGTTGCCGCCACCATCGTCGCCCAGGCGAAGGGTGAGAAGGTCACCGTCTTCAAGAAGCGTCGCCGTCACAACTACCGCCGCAAGCGGGGCCACCGCCAGCAGCACACGATCCTCGAGATCGTGTCGATCGGCGGCAAGAAGGCGGCCGCCAAGAAGGCGCCGGCCAAGAAGGCCGACGAGAAATCGACAAAGGATGCTGCACCTGCTAAGAAGGCGGCAACCAAGAAGACCACTGCGGCCAAGAAGGCTCCTGCCAAGAAGCCCGCGGCCAAGAAGACCGAGAGCAAGTAACGATGGCACATAAGAAAGCAGGCGGTTCGTCGCGTAACGGCCGCGATTCCAATCCGAAGTATCTCGGCGTCAAGAAGTTTGGCGGCGAGAGCGTCGTCGCAGGCAACATCATCGTGCGCCAGCGCGGTACCAAGTGGTACCCGGGCGACAATGTCGGCCTCGGCCGCGACCACACCATCTTTGCGCTTACCGACGGCCGAGTCACGTTCCGTGACGGCAAGCTCGGCCGCAAATATGTGAGCGTTGCCCCGATGGGCGAAGCTGCCGAATAGGGCTGGTCGATAACGGACCATCCCACCGAGGGACGGTCCGGACAAAAAGACAAATGGGAGAAGGGACCGCTCTCGGTCCCTTCTCTTTTTTGTGCCCACGGTAATTGTAAGGGGCACGTCCGAAACTTCTCCCTGAACTGTCACCGTCCCGCGCTAGGGGCGGCGGCGAAGGAGGTGTGAGATGTTTGCAGTGACGAAGAACCTGCTGCTCCGGCCCGGCTGGAGTTGCGATGCGCCCGCGCTCGCCAAGGCAATCGGCACGAAACGAATCGTCGCCAACCTCGCCTCGGCGCCATGGCCCTACGGCCTCGAGCAGGCGGAGCAATTCCTCGCGCGCATGGACGACATGCCCCTGCCCACTTTCCTGATCACGCTGCGCAATAGCGCCGAGGTGATCGGCGCCTGCGGCTTCGGCTATGCCCCCTCGGGCGAGATCGAACTGGGCTATTGGATCGCGGAAGGCCATTGGGGCCACGGCTATGCCACCGAGGCGGCCGCCGCGATCCTCGACATCGCCAAGACGCTCGGCTGGAGCCGCATCGAGGCGGGCCACTATCTCGACAATCCCGCCAGCGGGCGCGTGCTCGAGAAGCTGGGCTTCACGCCGACCGGTCGCCACGCCATGCGGCACAGCTGCGCGCGCGGCGAGGAAGCGATGAGCCGGCTCTACCTCCTCGACCTCAACGAGGCGGAGGACGCCGCGCCAGCCGCGGCCTGACCCCCTCGCCCGCACATGAAAAAAGGGGCGGTGCCAACCTCCGGCACCGCCCCTTCTTTCTCGTCCGGCGTTTCAGCCCTCAGGCCGCCGCACGCACCTTCTTGCCGTTGCGCATATACTTGTGCCCCTCGGCATCCTCATAGGCCGCGATCAGCTCGCGGTCGTCCTCGTTCCACGGATGGAATTTGGGCAGGAAGAATTCGAGCCACGCGCCAAGGATCTTGCGGAACATGCCGGGCGACACGAGCCCATATTTGATCAGCCCCCACTTCGCCTTCCAGCCGGTGATGCCGTCCTGCTCGAGCAGGTAGAGCGCGCCCTTGAAACGGTCGGGGAAGAAGTGGCTGGTGACATAGAGCATTACCTTCGCCTTCACGCTCCACCGCTTGAAGCGCGACCAGTCGCGGGTGGCGTGCATCCACGTGTCATAGGCCACGCCCTTATGCTCGATCTCCTCGGCCGCATGCCATTTCCACAGCATGGCGGTGGCTTCCTCCGCGCCCTCGAAATGCTTCGGGTTGGCGAGGATCTCTTGGGCGAGGATCGCGGTATAATGTTCGAGCACCATCGTCGCCGCGAGGCTGGCGACCTGCGGCTTGTCCTGGAGCAGCGCGATGCGTTCGCGCACGCGGTCGTAAAGCGGGCCCATGTCATAGCCGCTCTCGCTCGCCCGCTTGTTGAAGGCGTCATGCTCGCGGCTGTGGATCGCTTCTTGCGTGGTGAAGGCCTTGATGTCCTTCTTCAGCGCCTCGGGGCAGTCCTTGGCGAAGGCCCGCACCGAGCGGACGAAGAAGGCCTCGCCATCAGGAAAGGTCGCCGACAGCGCATTGTACATGGCGGTCGCATAGGGGTTGCCCCCGTGCCACCAGCGCGGGGTCGCGCCGTCGCGCCCGAACTCGCGGTCGCGCGGGGTGATGGTAAGATCGGACGGGGTAACAGTTGCAGTAGCCACGTGGCTGCTCCTAATGGAAGCGATTGATCGTCAAAGTGGGTCTTACTGACAATTATGTCAACAGCATTGCCGAAACGTAAACGGATGAGCCCCGAGGAAAGCCGCGCCGCGGCGGTCGCGGCGGCGCGCGAGCTCTTGCGCAGCGAGGGCGCAGCGGCAGTCACCCTCAAGGCGGTGGCCGGACGGATGGGCCGCACCCACGCCGCCCTCCTCCATCATTTCGGCTCGGTCGACGAATTGCATGCCGCGCTTGCCAACGAGATCGCGCAGGAGGTCGCCGATTCGATCGCCGGCTCGATCGGCCGTTACCAGGCGGGCAAGGTGAAGCTGCGCAAGGTGGTCGAGGAGATGTTCACCGCCTTTCGCGAACAGCATTTCGGCGAGCTCATCGCCTGGGTCGTGCTGCAGCGCCGCCGCGAGGCATTGAAACCCGTCGAACATGCCATCGCCGGCGTGATCACCCAGATCACCCAGCCCGAGGACGACCGGCCGCTCGACCGCGCCACCATGGGGCTCGTCCTCCTCGCCATCGGCGATGCGCTGGTCGGCGACGAGATCGCCCGCGCCTGCGACCTGCCGCACGAGGTCGCGCACGAGATCGCAGTCAAGCAGATCCTCGCCGTCCTCGGCGAGTTGCGCTGAAGTCCTAGCCCGGCTCGAGCCCCGCGGCGGGTTCGCGCCCGACATAACCTTCCTTGCCGGGGTCTTCCATGATCTCGAGGAAGTTGCCGTCGGGGTCGCGGAAATACGCCCATTTCACGCCCTCGAGCTTGGGCTGTCCCTCGTCGAAATGGCAGGGCTCGGCGACGAACTCATATCCTTCGCCCTTCATCCGCTCGTAGGTCGCGTCGCAATCCTCGACCTGGAAGCAGACATGCTTTGCGCCCGCGTGAAACACCTCGGGCTGGTCGAGCATCGTGTTCGGTTGCTCCACCTCGATGATCTCGAAGCTCGTATTGTCGATGTGATAGAAAGCGATCTTCACCTTGGCATCGCCCGCCTCATCGCCGACCCCGAACTGGCGGCTCAGCCCCGCGCTATTGGCGACGTCGGTGCGGATGTCGGGCTCCTGTCCCAGCAGCGTGTTGTAGAATTTCATCGAACGGTCGATGTCGGTGACGATGACACCGACATGGTGGATGCGTTGCATGGTGATGCTCATGAGGTCTCCTTTCCGGCTTCACCGACCCCAAGGCACGACCCCTGCTCCCGTTTCCCGCGCCCTCTCGCCCTTCGCGGCGAACTGCGCTAGGGGCGCGCCATGGCGCATTTTCTAGACCAGGCGAAGATCTACGTGGCATCGGGCGCGGGGGGCCCCGGTGCGGTCAGCTTCCGCCGCGAAAAATATATCGAGTTCGGCGGCCCCGATGGCGGCAATGGCGGCAAGGGCGGCGACGTGGTGTTCCGCGCCGTGCCCGCGCTCAATACCCTCATCGACTTCCGCTACACCCAGCATTTCAAGGCCCCGCGCGGCAAGGGCGGCGCGGGCCGCAACCAGACAGGCGCGCAGGGGCGCACCCTCTATATCGACGTGCCCGTCGGCACCCAGATCCTTGCCGATGACGAGGAACGCTCGCTCATCGCCGACCTCACCAAGGAGGGGCAGGAAGTGCGCCTCCTTGAGGGCGGCATGGGTGGCCGCGGCAACATGAGCTACAAGACCTCGACCAACCGCGCCCCGCGCCAGCACCAGCCGGGCGAGCCGGGCGAGGAAGCGTGGGTATGGCTCCGGTTGAAGCTGCTCGCCGATGTCGGGCTCGTCGGGCTGCCCAATGCGGGCAAGTCGACGCTCCTCAACGCGGTGACCAACGCCAAGGCCAAGACCGGCGCCTATCCCTTCACCACCCTCCATCCCAAGCTGGGCGTGGTGCAGCACAAGCAGCGCGATTTCGTCATGGCCGACATCCCCGGCCTCATCGAGGGCGCGGCCGACGGTGCCGGCATCGGCGACCGCTTCCTCGGCCATGTCGAGCGCACCAGGATCCTCGTCCATCTCATCGATGCCGACGGCGGCGATCCCGCCAAGGCCTATGAGACGGTCCGCACGGAGCTCGAGGCCTATGGCGCCGACCTCGGCGACAAGGAGGAGATCGTCTGCCTGTCGCGCATCGACACGGTCGACGAGGAAGTCCTCCAGATCGCTCGCGACGAACTGGCCGCGATCGGCGTCACCGACCTCCTCGAGCTGAGCGCGATGGCGGGCACGGGCATCGACGCCCTCCTCGACCGCATCATCACGATCCTGCCCGAGCGCAAGACCCCGGCCGCCGTCGCGGCGGAGCATGAGGGCGAAGAGGAAGGCGGGGGCGACTGGTCGCCGCTATGAGCGCGCGTCCCCTCGCCGTCACCGGCGCCACCGGCTTCGTCGGCCAGCGCCTGCTCGAACGGGCCGCGACCCGCGGGCTCGAGCTCGTCTGCCTGACCCGACGCCTCCAGCCCGAGCGCGAGGGCGTATCGTGGGTGCAGGGCGACCTCCACGACGAAGGCGCCCTCGCCCGTCTGTGCGAGCGTGCCGACTCCGTCGTCCATATCGCGGGCGTCATCAGCGCCCCCGATGCGGCGGGCTTCGAACATGGCAATGTGGCGGGCACGAAGAACCTGATCGCCGCCGCCGAGGGTGCCGGTGTCGGGCGTTTCGTCCATGTCTCGAGCCTTGCCGCGCGCGAGCCCTCGCTGTCGCTCTACGGTGCCTCCAAGGCACGCTCGGAAAGCGCGGTGCGCACCTCGAGGCTCGACCAGCAGATCGTGCGCCCGCCCGCCGTCTACGGCCCCGGCGACCGCGAGACGCTCGAGCTGTTCCAGTTCGCGCAGCGCGGCTTCGTTCCGCTGCCCCCCAAGGGTCGCCTCAGCCTTATCCATGCCGACGATCTCGCCGACCTGCTGCTCGACCTCGCCGCGGGAAAGGGCCGCGCCGGCCTCACCCTCGAGCCCGACGACAACCGGCCGGGCGGGTGGAGCCACGAGGAATTCGCGCAGGCCATCGGCAAGGCGCTGGGACGCGAGCATGTCACGACCCTTTCGATGCCGCGCACGATGGTCCGCCTCGGCGCCCAGCTCGACAAGCTCGTGCGCGGGGACGGCGCCAAGCTGACCCCCGACCGCGCCGCCTATTTCTGCCATCCCGACTGGACCGTCGCCGAAGGCCATCGCCCCGAGCCGTCGCTGTGGCAGCCCGCCATCCCGACCGAGCGCGGGCTTGCCGACACCGCCCGCTGGTATCGCGAACAGGGCTGGCTTGCCGGCGACAAAGCGCTGGAAAAGTAGGAATTCGGCTGAAACAATCGCAAGCCTCAAACGCTCTACGGGACAGGCGGAAAGTTCCGGAAGTGGACAAAGTGGACAATGTTCACTCGTCGCTACCACCCCGCCCCGATTTCGCCGCTTTCCATTGCCAATGCGCCCGCGCAACCATAAGGGCTTGAACCATGACTGACCGCGCAGATGTGAAAACCCGCCTTTTCGGCCTCATCGACCAGTATAACAAGAAGGACGTCGAGGTCTCCGAGGAGACCCGCTTCGCGCAGGATCTCGAATGGGACAGCCTCACCGTGCTCGACTTCGTTGCCGAGGTGGAGGACGAATTCGACATTCTCATCACCATGAACCAGCAGGCCGAGATCGAGAAGGTCGGCCAGCTCATCGACGCGGTGACGGAGATGGCCGAGTGAGCGGTACCGGCGCCAATCTCGAGGGCGGTGCGCCTGCTTCGGGCGACCTGTTCGACAAGTTCCAGCCGCTGATCGACCAGCGCGAGGCCCTCCTGTCGACGGGGGTCACCGACCCCTTCAACCTCGTCATGGAAAAGGTCGTCTCGCCCACCGTTGCCATCTGCAACGGCAAGGAGACGATCCTGCTCGGCACCTACAATTACATGGGCATGACCTTCGACCCCGACGTCATCGCGGCGGGCAAGAAGGCGCTCGAGGAATTCGGCTCGGGTACGACCGGCAGCCGCGTCCTCAACGGCACCTACGCGCCGCACAAGGATTGCGAAGAAGCCCTCAAGGAATTCTTCGACATGGACGGCGCGATGGTCTTCTCCACGGGCTATCTCGCCAACACCGGCATCATCTCCACGATCGCGGGCAAGGATGACTATATCATCCTCGATATCGACAGCCACGCCTCGATCTACGACGGCTGCGCGATGGGCAATGCCAATGTCGTGCCCTTCCGCCACAACGACATCGATGCCCTCGAGAAGCGCCTCAAGCGTCTTCCCAAGGACGCCGGCAAGCTCGTCATTCTCGAAGGCGTCTATTCGATGCTCGGCGACGTCGCGCCCTTGGACAAGATGGTCCCGCTCGCCAAGGAATACGGCGCGATGGTGCTGGTCGACGAAGCGCATTCGATGGGCTTCATCGGCGAGCATGGTCGCGGCGTGTGCGAAGCGCAGGGCGTGATCGATGATGTCGACTTCATCATCGGCACCTTCTCCAAGTCCGTGGGCACGGTCGGCGGCTACTGCGTCTCCAACCACCCGAAATTCGAGATCATGCGCCTCGTGTCGCGCGGCTATGTCTTCACCGCCTCGCTCCCGCCGAGCGTCGTGGCGACCGCGGCCACCTCGATCCGCAAGATCATGCAGGCCAAGGACAAGCGCGAGCATCTCTGGAAGAATTCGCGCCGCCTGCACAAGGGGCTGACCGACCTCGGCTTCATCCTCGGCACCAAGGAGCCGCAGTCGGCCATCATCTCGGTGATCATGCCCGACCTCGAGCGCGGCGCGATGATGTGGGAAGCGCTTCTCCAGGAAGGGCTCTACGTCAACCTCGCCCGTCCGCCCGCGACGCCCGCCGGCATGACCCTCCTGCGCTGTTCGCTCTGTGCGCTGCACTCGGACGAGCAGGTCGGCGACATCCTCGGTATGTTCGAGCGCGCCGGCAAGCGGACCGGTTGTATCTAGTCTTTTAACCCTGTTCGTTCTTGCCTATGCACGAAGGAATGACGGGTGGGGAACATCAGGACGCGGCCGACTGGAAACGCGTCGGTGTGGCGATCGTCGCCTTCCTGGCGATGCTCGCGCTCATCGGCTCGATCTGGCTGGTCTCGACCGCCTCCTCGATGCGCGACGCGGCGATGGAGCGCGAGCGCTCGGCCTATGACGTCACCCTCCTCACCCGCACCCTCGATGCCAGCATGTCGCGCTCTGAGGCCGCGCTCGGCCGCTTCGTGCTCGACGAGGAGACGATGTCGGGCAATCTCTATTACAACAACTGGCGCCTTGCCCGGCAGCAATTGAACGAACTCTACCGCCTGACCCGCGACCGCCCCGAACAGCGCCAGCGCGTGCAGGTGCTCGTCGGCCTGTTCAACGAGCGCGAGGAAGAACTATCGGCCGCCGCCCGCGCCGCCGCCGCCAAGCAGCGTGAAGGCGGGATCAGCCTCTATTATGCCGCCGGCCGCTCGCCGACCGGACAGGAAATGCGCTCGGCCCTCCAGGATATCGCCGATGCCGAGCGCGAGGCCCTGTCCTCCTCGATCGGCCGCACCCAGTTCTTCGCCGCCCGCGCCAACCGCCTGAACGACTATCTCATCTGGCTCGGCGCGCTGTCGGGGCTGATCGCCATCTTCCTCGGCGCGATGGCTTTCGAGGTCCTGCGCCAATATGCCGCGACCCGCCGCGAGGCCGAGCGCGAGACCAACCGCGCCTTCGCGCTCGAGGAAGCGGTCGCCGAGCGCACCGCCGAACTCAGCGCCGCCAACGAGGCACTGCGTGCCGAGGCCGAGGAGCGCGAGGCCGCCGAGGCCCGCCTGCGCCAGGCCCAGAAGATGGAAGCGGTCGGACAGTTGACGGGCGGCATCGCGCACGACTTCAACAACATGCTCGCGGTCGTCGTCGGCGGCCTCGACCTGGCGCGACGCCACATCGACGGCCCGCGCCGCGACCTCATGGGACACCTGACCAACGCGATGGAAGGCGCCACCCGCGCCGCCGCGCTGACCCGCCGCCTCCTGTCCTTCGCCCGTGCCGAGCCGCTGCTGCCCGAGCGCGTCGAAGCGGGGCAGATGATCGGCTCGATGCGCGAACTGCTCGACCGCACGCTCGGCGAACAGATCAACATTACCTACGACATCGGGGAGGGCACCTGGCCCGTCTTCGTTGATGCCCACCAGTTCGAGAATGCGCTCCTCAACCTTGCCTTGAACGCCCGCGACGCGATGGCGGGCGAAGGCAAGCTGCTGATCAGCGCGCACAATGTCACGCTCGAGGCGGGAGAGGTCGGCGACATCCGCGGCGGCGACTATCTGCGCGTCGCTGTCAGCGACACCGGCAAGGGCATGAGCGATGAAGTGCGCGAGCGCGCCTTCGAGCCTTTCTTCACCACGAAGGAGGTGGGCAAGGGCACCGGCCTCGGGCTGAGCCAGATCTTCGGCTTCGCCCACCAGTCGGGCGGCGACATCGGGATCGACACCGAGGTCGGCGAAGGCACGACCGTCTCGATCTACCTGCCAAGAAGCTCGGCCGAGGCGCAGGCGCCCGCGCCGACGAGCCGCATCATCACGGGCAACGAGAGCGACGACATGGTCTGCGCCAATGCGCGCATCCTCGTCGTCGAGGACGATCCCCGCGTGCGCACCGCCACCGTCGGCGCGCTCGAGGACCTCGGCTACGATCCCGCCAGCTGCGGCAGCGGCGCAGAGGCGCTAGACCTGTTCGAACCCGGCAAGTTCGATCTCGTCATTTCCGATGTCATCATGCCCGAGATGACGGGCACCGAGCTGGTGCGTCACCTCAAGGCGCAGGAACCGGGGCTCGCGGTGCTGTTCGTCACCGGCTATGTCGGCGAGGACGAGAGCGACGAGCTCGCCGACCACGAACTCCTGCGCAAGCCCTTCACCGTGGGCGCACTGAGCCAGGCCGTCGCCGATGCGCTGCGGCAGGCGACCCCGCCCGCCGCCGTCGCCGGCTAGGCGCTACTTTTTCCAGGGCCCGATCGACAGGCCCTTGAGGTAGAGGAGGCGGATACCCATCCGCTTGGTCCCGTTGCCGACGCGGAAGGTGACCTCGTCATGGTCGGGCTTGCGGTCGATCAGCGAGATGCTCGGATTGTTCGAGAAGGCCCCGCCGTCCTTGCGACCGAATTCCTTCGAGCCGTCGAGATCGTGCTGGAGCCCGAAGGCATAGGTGCCGGGGCGCGGCACCTTCACGCACAGGTCGACATCGCCGCTCGGCGGCACATCGGCGGTGACGTGATGGATCTTGCGGCCACCCACCAGCCAATTGTCGGGATTGTCGTCGTAGAGCGACAGGCGAAGCTTGCCGCGCTGTTCCTTGAAGCCCGAGATGCGGATCAGCACGGCGGGGCGCCCCGCGTCGCAGGCCGCGACATCGCCATAGACCCCGACCGCTGCCTGCGCGGGCGCGGCAGGCAAGGCAAGCGCCATCCCGAGGGCACCGATGGTGGCAAAAAGGGGTTTGGAGATCATTGACTTGGCTTCTTGGCTATGGGCACAGGGGGCGCGCTTCGCCGAAGGAGGCGCCCCGCCGCCCTATATGGGCGGAATATGGGCAATTTCATGGTCGGTTGATGAACGGGAGACTAATGGCACTGATCGACCGCTACCTGGCCCGGGCGATCTTCATTCCGCTGCTCGGCACGCTGCTTCTCGCGGCGATGCTGCTGGTGCTCGACAAGATGCTGCGGCTGTTCGACTTCGTCGTCTCGGCGGGCGGACCCGTCAGCGTCGTGTGGCAGATGCTCGCCAACATGCTGCCCGAATATTTCGCGCTCGGTATCCCGATCGGCCTGCTCCTCGGCATCCTCCTCGCCTTCCGCGGCCTTGCCCTCTCCTCCGAGCTCGACGCGCTGCGCGGCATCGGGGTGGGCTATGGCCGCATGCTCCGCGTGCCCTATTTCTATGCCATCGCGCTGATGGCGCTCAATCTCTTCATCGTCAGCTATGTCGAGCCCTATGCGCGCTATAACTACGAGGGGCTGCAATTCGACCTGCGCTCAGGGACCCTCGGCGCCTCGATCAAGGTCGGCGAGTTCAACCGGCTCGGCGACAATCTCACGCTGCGCATCGACAAGTCGGAAGAGGAAGGCACCGACCTTTCGGGCATCTTCGTCTCGCTCAAGACCGACGAGATGGATGTCGCCGCCACCGCCGAGCGCGGTGAATTCCTCGCCACCGACGATCCCGACACGATCATCTTCCGCCTGCAGAACGGCCGCCTCATCCAGGATGCCGACAATTTCGCCACCCCGCGCACGCTGGCCTTCGACAGCTATGATTTGCCCGTCAGCCTGCCCCGCGTGGGCGCTTTCCGCGACCGCGGGCTCGACCAGATCCGCGAACTCTACCTGCCCGAGCTGACGCAGCTGGCCTATTTCACGCCCGAAGCCGAGCTCGAACAGCGGCTCGCCGCGCGCGCCAACCTGCATTTCCGCCTCGTCGAGGTGATCATGATGCTGATGCTGCCGCTGCTCGCCATCGCGCTGGCGGTGCCGCCCAAGCGCAGCAGCTCCTCGCTCGGTATCTTCGTGGCAATCGTGATGGTGGTGACCTATCACAAGATCAACCAATATGCCTGGGGCGCGGGCGCGCAAGGAAGGCTCAACCCCGAAGTGGCGCTCTACGTGCCCTTCCTTTTCTTCGTCGTCCTCATCGGCTGGATGTACCATGTCATCGCGCATCGCCCCGGCGGCCAGCCGATCGGCGCGCTCGAGGCGGTTTTCTCCAAGGTCGCCAAGGGGGTGAAGAAGATCATGCCCAACCCGCGCGCGCGTGCGCTTGCGCGGCGGCAGGCGGCACGTGAAGCCCGCGAGGCGCAGGGGAGCGCCGCATCATGATCAACCTCGACTTCATGCCCTCGCGCCGGCTGGCGCTCTACATGGTCAAGCTGATGGTGACCCGCAGCCTGGCCGTGCTGGTCGCGCTGGTGCTCGTCCTCCTCATGCTCGACCTGCTGGGCGAGAGCGGCAAGATCCTCGCCGTCGAAGGCAACACCGAAGCCGACCTGTGGCGCTATGCGAGCCTTCGCCTGCCCATGCTGGTAAGCCGCTTCCTGCCCTTCTCGGTACTCTTGGGCTGCCTCATCGCCTTTGCCGGCCTCAACCAGAACAGCGAAGTCATCTCGATGAAGGCGGCAGGCCTGTCGGCGCACCAGGTCCTCGCCCCGCTGATTATCGCGGCGGCGGGCCTCGGCGGCGTCCTCTTCGCCTTCAACGAAGTGGTCGTGGTGGATAGTGCGCGCGTCATCAACGCGTGGAAGGACAGCGACTACGAACCGATCCCGCCCGAGACCGGCATCTACACCAATGTCTGGTTGGCGCAGGACGGCACGCTCGTCCACGCCCGCCGCGCCTCGGGCCGCGGGATGGACTTCCAGCTCGCCGACCTCACCCTCTACGAGCGCGAACGCGGTACCGTCGAGCGCATCGTCGAAGTGGAACGTGCGCGGCCCTATGGCGACCAGTGGATGTTCGAGGGCGTGCGCCGCTACGATGCGGGCATGAACCTCGTCACCGAGGCGGCGCGCGAGACCGGCCTTCGCGGCATCGAACCCGCGCAATTCCGCCTCGCCAAGGTCGACCCCGAAGCGCTCAACATCGTCGAGCTTGGCCGCACGATCGACGACCTCGAGGCCGCACAGTTGTCGACCACGGTCGCGCGCGCGGGCTGGTGGCACAAGATCACCGGGCCCGTCTCGACCATCCTCATGCCGCTGCTCGCCGCAGTCGCCGCCTTCGGGCTGGCGCGCTCGGGCCAGCTTCTCCTGCGCGCGGTGATCGGCATGGCGCTGGGCTTCGCCTATTTCGTGGCCGACAATTTCAGCCTCGCGATGGGCAATGCGGGCGTCTATTCGCCGCTGCTCGCCACATGGGGGCCCGTCATCCTCTTCGCCGCGCTGGGCGAAGCCATCCTGATCCGTTCGGAAGAGTAGAACGAAAAAGCGCCACGCCCCGTAAGGGACATGGCGCTTCGCATTCATCGATAAGGAAAGCCTCGGCCTAGCCGCGCTTGAGCGTCTGGCGGGCGAGGTTGGCGACCAGCGGCCAAAGGCCCGTGGCGGTCGTCTTGTGATAGGCCGAACCCGCGTCCAGCTCGGCGCTGAGACGCGCATGCGCCTTGCCGAGATTGTGGTAGGGTACGCCCGGCAGCAGGTGATGCAGCGCATGATAGCGCAGGCCCACCGGCGCCCACAAAGCGCTCAGCACGTTGGGCGGCGGCACGTTGACGCTGTCGAGATACTGCTCGGTCACGGTCACCGGCTTGCGCTCGTCATTCTCCCACAGGTGGGCGACAAGGGTACGCAGCTGGTTGAGGCCCATGAGCGCGCAGGCGACGACCATGAAGGTGACGAAGGCCGACACCGGCACCACGCCTGCCGCGACCGAGCCAATCAGCAGCCAGCTCCAGATCACCGATCCCACTTCCTGATAGGTGAACTGGCGGGCGAACTCGCCCTCGGGCCAGGCACGGCGGAAGTCGGGATTGATCTGCAGCCCCGAATATTTCTCGACGACCTGCTTGCGAAGACGGCTCGAGAAGAAGCTCAACGGCGCGAGCAGCGCGAAGCGGAACAGGAGCAACACCGGCGCCAGCGTGCCGAACAGCATGAACAGCGGCAGGCTCCACGGCCTCATCGAGGCGAGCGGGAGATATTCCGGATCGTCGATCGTGCCGAACTTGGTCTTGGCGTGATGCTGGTTATGGACGCCCTCGTACATGAAGGACGGGGCAAAGAGCGGCACGCCGACAGCCAAGTTCCAGACGAGCCGGAAATATGGCAGGTCACCGCGCTTGATGTGCGAGATCTCGTGGATGAAGCTGCCGGCGCGATAGAGGGCAAGCGTCGCCACTGCGCCGAAGGCAAGCTTGAAGCCGATCGGCCCCGCGAGGATGGTCGCGACCAGCGCGCCATAGCCGACCAGCACCGAGGCCATGAGGTCGGCCCAGTAGATGCGCGCGTCGGGACGGTTGAGGTCGCGCGTCAGCTGCGCGGCGGCCTTCAGCATCGCCTTGTCGTCATTGGTCTTGGGCGCACGAACGGGGCGCGGCGCGTCGGCCGGCGAAAATCCCGTCTCTTCGGGGGCAAAGGTCTTGGCTTCGAACATTATTCTTGTCGCTTTTCCGGTTCCTCGCGCCTTTCCTCGCCAAATACGGCACCATGATGGCGATCGCATGGCGACGAGGCGGCTTGATCGGTTTTTTAGCAAAACCAAGCTGAAGCCAGGATGACAAAGCATTCATTCGCGGTTAGCGCTTTGCGCCATGTCAAAAGCGCTCGCCATCACCCCCGTCTCGAGCCGCGCCGACCGCGCCGCCTTCATCGACCTGCCGTGGGCCATCTATGCCGACGACCCCTATTGGGTGCCACCGCTGAAGGCCGAGGTGAAAGGGCTGCTCGATCCCGACACGAACCCGTGGTTCGGGCATGGCGAACTGCAGCTCTTCCTCGCCCGCCGCGGCGAGGAGGTGGTCGGCCGTATCAGCGCGCATGTCGACCACCTGTGGATCGAGCGCTATCCGGGACAGGGCCATTGGGGACTGTTCGAGGCCAAGGACGCCGAGGCCGGCGCCGCGCTCATCGCCGCCGCCGAGGACTGGCTGCGCGGTAAAGGCATCACCAGCGTGGTCGGTCCTTTCTCGCTGTCGATCTGGGACGAGCCCGGCCTGCTCATCGACGGCTTCGAGGAAAAGCCGATGGTGATGATGGGCCACCACAGCCCCGCCTATGAGGGCTACGTCGAGGATGCGGGCTATGCGAAGGTCAAGGACCTCCACACCTTCGCGCTCGACATCCGCATCGACATGATTCCCGTGATCGACAAGCTCATCCAGCTTGGCGAGAAGAACCCGCGCATCCGCATCCGGGACGTCGACAAGTCGAAGTTCGACGAGGAAGCCGCGATCATCCTCGATATCCTGAACGACGCCTGGTCGGACAATTGGGGCTATATCCCGCTGACCGATGCCGAGATCGCCTATGCGGGCAAGAAGCTGAAACCCATCATCGTCGAGGATCTCGTCAAGATTGCCGAGGTCGACGGCGAACCGGTCGCCTTCATGCTGACTATTCCCGACGTCAACGAACTGATCGACGATCTCGACGGCAGGCTCCTGCCCTTCGGCTGGGCCAAGCTGCTCTGGCGCCTGCGCAAGCCCTATACGCGCCGCGTCCGCGTACCGCTGATGGGCGTCAGGAAGTCGCACCAGAAGGGCCGCATGGCCTCGCAGCTCGCCTTCATGATGATCGAGTTCACGCGCCGGGTGTGCGTCGACAAATATGGCATCAACTTCGGCGAGTTCGGCTGGGTGCTGGAAGACAACCAGGGCATGATGTCGATCGCCCAGCTGCCCGGCGCCGGCACCAACCACACCTATCGCGTCTACGAAAAAGCGCTCTAGCGCTTACCCCTAGTCGGCGAGCGTCGCCCAGACGGGTGCGTGGTCGGAGGCCTTTTCCTCGCCGCGCGCCCATTTGTGCACGCCTGCGCCGGTAAGGCGGTCGGCCGCCGAGGGCGAGCACAGCAAATGGTCGATGCGGAAGCCCGCATCGCGCGCCCAAGCCCCGCGCTGGTAATCCCAGAAGGTGTAGAGCCGCGGCTCGTCGGGGTGGAAGCTGCGCAGCGCATCGGTCCAGCCCTGGTTGACGGTCCGCCGGAAGGCCTGCTGGCTTTCGGGCTGGAACAGCGCGTCATCCTTCATCGCCGAACGCGAGAAAGTGTCGCGGTCCTCGGGGATGACATTGTAATCGCCTGCCAGCACCACCGGCGTCTCGGTGGCGAGCAGGTCGGCGGCGTGGAGCCGCAGCTTCTCCATCCAGTCGAGCTTGTAACTGAACTTGTCGGTGCCGACCGGATTGCCGTTGGGCAAATAGATGGAGGCGACCGTAATCCCCTTCACCTTCGCCTCGATGTAGCGCGACTGGTCGGGGTTGGGGTCGTCGGGAAGGCCCTTCATCACCAGCTCGGGCTCTTCGCCCTTCGCGAGAATCGCGACGCCATTGAAGCCCTTCTGGCCGTGCCAGACGCCGGGGTAGCCCGCCTCCTCGAACGCCTTCTTCGGCAGCGTGTCGTCGGCCGACTTCAGCTCCTGCAGGCAGATGATGTCCGGCTGTTCCTTGGCCAGATACTCGGTCAGTCGCTCGAGGCGCGCGCGGATCCCGTTGATGTTGAAGCTGACGATACTGGGCATCAGATCGAGAAGCTCGAACCGCAGCCACAGCCGGAGGCCGCCTGCGGGTTGGTCACCTGGAAGCTCGCGCCGCCGAGATTCTCGACGAAATCGACCGCGCTGCCCTTGAGGAAATCGAGGCTGACCGGATCGACGAGCAGCGTCACCCCGTCGGTTTCCGAGCGCGTGTCGCCCTCTTCGGGCTCGCCCAGTTCGAAGCGATAGGTGAAGCCCGCGCAGCCGCCGCCGTCGACGCCGAGCCGGAGCATGGGCGCCTTGCCCTGCTTGTCGGCGATCGCCTTCACGCGCGCTGCCGCCTTGGGAGTGAGAAGCGGTGTATCCATGGCCCCGATGTAAGAAGGGCGGCTGCCGCCGGCAACCGCCCTTCGGAATAAGTTGGCGTGGGGAGCGGGCGCTTACTGCGCGCCGCCGCCGATCGCGTGCATGGTGTCGCCGTCGCCGCCGTCGCGCATGGCGACCAGATAATCGGTCGATTCCATGAAGGGGATCGGGTTGACCGAGCGACCGTCGATGCGGACCTCATAGTGGAGGTGGCTGCCGGTCGAACGGCCGGTCGAACCCATCTTGCCGATCTGCTCGCCGCGGGTCACGCGGTCGCCGCGCCGCACTTCGACCTTCGAAAGGTGGGCATAGCGGGTGATGATGCCATTGCCATGATCGACTTCGATGAGGTTGCCGTAGCCACCCGAGTTCCAGCCGGCGCGCTTCACGACACCGTCGGCGGTGGCGAGGATCGGGGTACCGATCGGACCTGCAAGGTCGATGCCGGCGTGACGCGCACGGCGCTTCTTGAACGGGTCGTTACGCGTGCCGTAGCTCGAGGTGAGGCGCGCGGCTTCCACCGGCTTGGCCGACGGCACCGCGATGGCGCCTTCCGAAAGATTGTCGAGGCGCTTCCAGCTCTGGAACAGCTGGGCGAAGGTCTCGTCACCGTTGGCGGCGGCTTCGAGCGGACCACCGACACCGTCGACGCGGTCGGCGACACCGAGGCTCTCGAGCTCCTTGACCTGCGCGGCGTAACGCTCGTCGAGAAGGCGGGCGCCCATCTCGGCGAGGACGCGCTGACGGGTCTCGATCTGCTTGTGCCAGGCGATTTCCTGCTCGAGGCTCATCACCTCTTCGCGTTCGTTGAGGAGCTGCGCGGTGGCGAAGCCCGACCAGCTGGTCAGCCCGAACACCATCGCCACGGCGAAAACCTGGCTGATCGCCGAAACCTTCAGCCGCGTGACCCGTTCACCGTCACGCAGGAAAAGTTCGCGATCCCGCAAAAGCCCGCTCTTGAAAATCGACTTGAAAGCCATCGTTCCGCCCGCTCCAGTCACTCGTCGCGACCCCTCCCCCGGAGGAATTCGCACCCACTACCTATAGGAAGGCCCCATCCTTCCCCGCTCTGCCCGTGAAGGTTCACAGGCCTTTGTCGAGAATGACCCTGTCGCCGATTGGTTAAGAAACTCAAGCGCTCGTTCCCTATTCCGTGACGAGTTGCCACGACGAAGCGATGAGTTGAGTTGACGTTTGCGTTAGATTAACTTTTTAACGTCGGTTTAACGCAGGAAACCGCGATTTCTTGTTAAATTTTCACCGTACCCAAAAGCGGTCTTTCGCTTTGCCAAGCAGCGGCTTAACCAAGTCCCGGGACACGTCGCCCCAACGCGGCGCGCCTCTCTGGAAGGAGAGTTTGATGTTGAAGCCTGAAGTGCGCCCTGCACGACCGTATTTCTCGTCCGGACCCTGCGCCAAGCCGCCGGGCTGGAGCCCCGACAAGTTGAACCTCGACGGCCTCGGCCGATCGCACCGCGGTGCGGTTAACAAGGCCCGCCTCGCGCATTGCATCGCGATGATGCGCGAATTGCTCGAACTGCCCGATTCGCACCGAATCGGCATCGTTCCCGGCTCCGACACCGGTGCCTTCGAGATGGCGATGTGGACGATGCTCGGGCAGCGCCGCGTGACGGCGATGGGCTGGGAAAGTTTCGGCAAGGACTGGGTCAAGGACGCGATCGAGCAGCTGAAGCTCGATCCGATTGCAGTCGAGGCCGATTATGGCGACCTGCCCGACCTGTCCTGCGTCGACTGGTCGACCGACGTGCTCTTCACCTGGAACGGCACCACCTCGGGCGTCCGCGTGCCCGACGGCGACTGGATCCCCGAGACCCGCGAGGGCCTGTCCTTCGCCGACAGCACCAGCGCGGTCTTTGCCCACCGCCTGCCGTGGGACAAGATCGATGTCGCCACCTTCAGCTGGCAGAAGGTGCTCGGCGGCGAGGCGGCGCATGGCGTCCTCATCCTCGGCCCCCGCGCTGTAGAACGGCTCGAAAGCTACAAGCCCGACCGCCCGCTGCCCAAGCTGTTCCGCCTGACCAAGGGTGGCAAGCTCAATGAAGGCATCTTCACCGGCGCGACCATCAACACGCCCTCGATGCTCTGCGTCGAGGATGCGATCCATTCGATGGAATGGGCAAACAGCATCGGCGGCCTCGACGGCATGATCGAACGCGCCAAGGCCAATGCGGCCGCGGTCGATGCACTGGTGCAGGAGCGCAACTGGCTGCATCACCTGTGCACCGATCCCGCCCTCCGGAGCCGCACCGGCGTCTGCCTCACGGTGGACGGCGAGCCGGCGCGGGCCAAGGCGATCGTCAAGCTGCTCGAGGACGAGGATGTCGCCTACGACTTCGGCGCCTATCGCGACGCGCCCCCGGGCCTGCGCATCTGGTGCGGCGCCACTGTCGACAGTGCCGACATCGAGAAGCTCGGGCCGTGGCTCGACTGGGCGTGGGAACAGACCGCGTAATCGCTGCGCCCCGCAGCATCCGCGCAACCCCCTGCCCCTTTCCCCGCTGATGGCGGGACAGTGAATTCCAAAGGATCATCCATGACCGTCAAAGTCCTCATCGCCGACAAGATGGACCCCCGCGCCGCCGAGATCTTCCGCGAGCGCGGCATCGAGGTGGACGAGAAACCGGGCCTCAACCCCGAAGAGTTGAAAGCCATCATCGGCGATTATGACGGGCTCGCCGTGCGTTCGGCGACCAAGCCCAATGCCGACATTCTCGCCCACGCGGACAAGCTGAAGGTCATCGGCCGCGCCGGCATCGGCGTCGACAATATCGACATCCCCGCCGCCACCAGCCGCGGCATCGTCGTCATGAACACCCCCTTCGGCAATTCGATCACCACCGCCGAACATGCCGTCGCGCTGATGTTCGCGCTCGCCCGCCAGCTGCCCGAGGCCGATGCCTCGACGCAGGCGGGCAAGTGGGAGAAATCGCGCTTCATGGGGGTCGAGCTGACCGGCAAGACGCTGGGCCTCATCGGCGCGGGCAATATCGGCTCGATCGTCGCGTCCCGCGCGCAGGGCCTCAAGATGAAGGTCGTCGCCTTCGACCCCTTCCTCTCCCCCGAGCGCGCGGTCGACCTCGGCATCGAGAAGGTGGAGCTCGACGAGCTCTTGCGCCGCGCCGATTTCATCACGCTGCACACCCCGCTCACCGACGAGACGCGCAACATCCTGTCGCGCGAGCGGCTCGAGCAGACCAAGAAGGGCGTGCGCATCGTCAATTGCGCGCGCGGCGGCCTGATCGACGAGGAGGCGCTGAAGGACCTCCTCGAGAGCGGCCATATCGCCGGCGCCGCGCTCGACGTGTTCAAGGAAGAGCCCGCCAAGGACAGCCCGCTGTTCGGTACGCCGGGCTTCGTCGCCACCCCGCACCTCGGCGCCTCGACCACCGAGGCGCAGGTCAATGTCGCCATCCAGGTCGCCGAACAGATGAGCGATTATCTGCTATTGGGGGGCGTGACCAATGCCTTGAACTCGCCCTCCATCAGCGCCGAGGAAGCGCCGCGCGTGAAGCCCTACATGGGCCTCGCCACCAACCTCGGGCGCCTCGTCGGCCAAGTGCTGGGCGAGGATGTCTGTGCCATCTCGGTCGAGGTCGAGGGCGCGGCCGCCGAGCTCAGCATCACGCCGATTTCGGGAGCCGTGCTGGCGGGGCTCATGGGCAGCTATTCGGACAGCGTGAACATGGTCAACGCGCCCGTGCTGGCCAAGGATCGCGGTCTCGACGTCTCCGAGGTGCGACACAGCCACGAGGGCGATTATCACACGCTGGTGCGGGTCAAGGCGACCCTCCCCGACGGCTCGAAATGCTCGGTTGCGGGCACGCTGTTCGGCAATGCCAATCCGCGTCTCGTCGACATGTTCGGGGTCGATGTCGAAGCCGAACTCACCGGCCCGATGCTCTATATCGTCAACGCCGACCAGCCGGGCTTCATCGGCGCGCTGGGCTCGACGCTCGGCGATGCGGGGGTGAATATCGCCACCTTCGCCCTCGGGCGCCGCGACATCGGCGGCGAGGCGCTGGCGCTCGTCGCCATCGATTCGCAGCCAACCGACCAGCTGCTCGAGGCGCTGCGCGCGATCCCCGACGTGAAGCGCGTGGTGCCGCTCCGCTTCGATTAGCAGTAGTCGGCCGGGTCGGGACCGATCCGGCCGTCTGCCCGGTCGAGCCCGTCGATCGCCGCCATCTGCGCGTCCGACAGGGTGAAATCGAGCGCCGAGAGATTGTCCGCCATATGCGCGCGGCTCGAGGCCTTGGGGATGACGAGGAGGCCCGACTGCAGGTGCCAGCGGATGATCACCGCGGCGGGTGACTGTCCCGTCTCCTCGGCGATCCTGCCCACCACGTCCGCATCCATACCCTTGCCCTGCCCGAGCGGCGACCAGCTCTGCGTCCTGATCCCAAGCTCGTCGTGCAAGGCGCGCAACTCGCGCTGCTGGAAGCTGGGGTGCAGCTCGATCTGGTTCACGGCGGGCGCGAACCCCGTCTCCTCGATGATCCGCGCGAGGTCCTCGCGGCGAAAATTGGACACGCCGATCGACTTTGCCCGCCCTTCCTCACGGAGTTCGATCATCGCCTTCCACGTGTCGACGAACCTGTCCTTTTGCGGGCAGGACCAGTGGATCAGCAGGAGGTCGACATCCTCGCGCCCGAGCCGGTTCAGCGAATGGCCGAAGGCGGTCTTCGCTTCCGCATAGCCCTGGTCGTCATTCCAGATCTTGGTCGTCAGCCAGATGTCCTCGCGCCCTTCGAGCCCCTTGCCGACCCCGCGCTCATTCTCGTAAATCGCCGCCGTGTCGACGAGCCGGTAGCCGACATCGAGCGCGGTCTTCACCACGCCGGCCGCATCCTCCTCCTCGACCTGCCAGGTACCGAAGCCGAGCTGCGGCATCTCGCGATCATCGTTCAGGGTAAGGTGCGGCTGGTCGCTCATCGAAAAATCTCCTTCGCGCTCAAAGAAGGGCCGAACCACCCGCCGCGTTCCGTCCACGATAGGCAAATCGCCGCTGGACGTGGGCCCCCTGCTTTCCTAGGCAACGTCGAACCAATTATCGGGAGGCTTTTCGTGGCCAACGTGACCGTCATCGGCGCCCAGTGGGGCGATGAAGGCAAGGGCAAGATTGTCGACTGGCTGGCAAGCCGCGCCGATCTCGTCGTTCGTTTCCAGGGCGGCCATAATGCCGGCCATACGCTCGTCGTCGGCGGCACCACCTACAAGCTCTCGCTGCTGCCCTCGGGCATCGTGCGCGGCACGCCCAGCGTCATCGGCAACGGCGTCGTCCTCGACCCCTGGGCCCTGAAGAGCGAGATCGAGAAGGTCCGCGGGCAGGGCGTCGAGATCACCCCCGACAATCTCTGGATCGCCGAGAACACGCCGCTGATCCTGCCGATCCACCGCGACCTCGATGCCTTGCGCGAGGATGCGCTGTCGAAGGGCAAGATCGGCACCACGCGTCGTGGCATCGGCCCCGCATACGAGGACAAGGTCGGCCGCCGCGCCATCCGCGTCTGCGATCTTGCCGAACTCGACCATATCGCACCCATCTTCGAGCGGCTGTGCGCGCATCACGATCACCTGCGCGCGGGTTTCGGCGAGGATCCGATCGACCGCGACGAGCTGCTCGCCCAGCTGCGCGAGATCGCCGGTTTCGTCACCCCCTTCGTGCGCCCGGTCTGGCGCGACCTCGACGAAGCGCGCCGCGATGGCAGCCGCATCCTGTTCGAAGGCGCGCAGGGCACCATGCTCGACGTCGACCATGGCACCTATCCCTTCGTCACCTCCTCCAACACCGTGTCAGGCACGGTCGGCGCGGGCTCGGGCATGGGTCCCAATGCGGCGGGCACCGTGCTCGGCATCACCAAGGCCTATACCACCCGCGTCGGCTCGGGCCCCTTCCCGACCGAACTGCATGACGAGATCGGCCAGCGCCTCGGCGAGCGCGGCCATGAATTCGGCACCGTCACCAGCCGCCAGCGCCGCTGCGGCTGGTTCGACGCGGTGCTGGTGCGCAAGTCGGTCGCGGTCACCGGCATCAACGGCATCGCGCTCACCAAGATCGACGTCCTCGACGGCCTCGACTCGGTGAAGATCTGCACCGGCTACAGGATCGACGGCAAGGAGTATGACTATCTCCCCGCCTCGGCGATGCTGACCGAGAAGATCGAGCCGGTCTACGAGGAGATGCCCGGCTGGTCCGAGACCAGCGCCGGCGCGCGCAGCTGGGCCGACATGCCCGCCAATGCGATCAAATATGTCCGCCGGATCGAGGAGCTGGTGCGCTGCCCCGTCACGCTCTTGTCCACGAGCCCCGAGCGCGACGACACCATCCTCGTATCGGATCCGTTCAGCCAGTGACCAGCCGCGAGACGACGGGTTTCCTTCCCAAGGACCATGCCGCCGACGCGCATGTCGGCTGGACCGATCGTGTCGCCTTCGCGCTGTTCGCGCCCTTTACCGCGCCATTCCTGCTGAAGAGCCTGCGCGGCGGGTCCAAGGCCGAGAAGGAGCGGCTGTGCGACCGCCTCGGACTCGACTGCGACGCGCTGCCCAACCTCGGCTCGTGGAAGGCCGACACGGGCTTCCTCCACCTCATCGTCGACCATATCCTCGAGCATCGCCCGCGACATGTGGTCGAGTTCGGATGCGGTGCCTCGAGCCTCGTCATCGCCGCCGCGCTGAAAAAGGCGGGCTGCCCGCCGCACCTCAGCTTCGACCAGCATGCCGAGTTCGTCGAGAAAACGAAGGACTGGCTTCACGAGCATGGCCTTCATGCCGACATCCGCCATGCCGCGCTGAAGCCCATCGACGATGAATGGCCGGGCCTCTTCTACGACACCGGCCCGCTCGAGGACGGCGTCGACATGATGATCATCGACGGGCCGCCCTGGACCATCAACCCGATGACCCGCGGCGGCGCCGAGCGGCTATTCGGCCATCTCGCGCCCGGCGCTACCCTGTTCCTCGACGACGCCTCGCGTCCCGGCGAGCGGCTCGTCGCACGGCGCTGGAAGAAGGCGCATCCCGAGATCGATTTCCACCTGTGGAAGGGCGGCGAGAAGGGAACGCTGGTCGGACGCAAGAAGGCCTAGGCCAGCGCGCGCCACGCCAGCAGCATTGCGCCCAGCCACAACAGGATCACGATCCCCAGCCCCGCGCGTCTGACCGGCTTTTCCGCGAGCGCCGCCGCCTCGCTGCGCAAGATCGCCCGCAGTCCCTTGGGCACGAGCTTCAGGGCCAGCCACACGCCGAGCGGCACGATGAGGAGATCATCGAGCAGCCCGAGCACGGGAATGAAATCCGGGATGAGGTCGATCGGCGAAAAGGCATAGGCCGCGACCAGCCCCGCCACCGCCTTGGCGATGAAGGGCACGCCCGGGTGGCGCGCCGCGACCCACAGCACCAGCGCCTCGCGCTTCAGCCGCCGCGCCCAGTCCTTCATGCGCGCGTGGTCATCGCTTGATGAGGAAACGCTCGCAGCCCTGCGGCAGGACCTCTTCGCTCTCCACCGCCGCGACCTTCGCCGCGGGCGGTCCTTCGGCGAGCCGGTCGATCAGCTCGTCCACCGCGATGCGGCTGCCCTCGACATAGGCCTCGACGCTGCCGTCCTCGCAGTTGCGCACCCAGCCGGTCACGCCGCGCGCCTCGGCCTCCTTGCGCGTCGTATCGCGAAAGAAGACCCCCTGGACCTTGCCGGTGATGTGGAGATGCCGTGCGACCATGGGGGGGACAACGCATGCCCTCCCCGGCTGTTGCATCGCAGCAAATTTTGACGGTGGCCGTCAGTCGAGCGCGATGTCGGGCGCGTCCTCGGCCTTCATGCCGACGACATGATAGCCCGCATCGACATGGTGCACCTCGCCCGTCACGCCCGACGACAGGTCCGAGCAGAAATAGAGGCCGGCGCCGCCGACATCCTCGATGGTGACGTTGCGGCGGAGCGGCGAATTCAGCTCGTTCCAGCGCATGATGTAGCGGAAGTCGCCGATGCCGCTGGCGGCCAGCGTCTTGATCGGGCCCGCCGAGATGGCGTTGACGCGGATGCCCTCGGGACCGAGATCGGAGGCAAGATATTGCACGCTCGTCTCGAGCGCCGCCTTGGCCACGCCCATGACGTTGTAATGGGGAATGACCTTTTCGGCGCCATAATAGGTCAGCGTCACGATCGAGCCGCCGTCCGACATCATCTCGCGCGCCCGCTTGGCCACCGCGACGAGGCTGTAGGCCGAGATGTTCATCGTCATGAGGAAGTTCTCGAGGCTGGTGTCGACATAACCGCCGCGCAGCTCGTTCTTGTCCGAAAAGCCGATGGCGTGGACAACGAAGTCGAGGCTGTCCCAATGCCCTTTCAGTTCCTCGAAGGCGCGGTCGAGATTGTCCATGTCACTGACGTCGCAGTCGATCAGGATGTCGCTGCCCAGCTCGGCCGCGAGCGGACCGACGCGCTTTTTCAGGGCATCGCCGAGATAGGTGAAGGCGAGCTCGGCGCCCTGCTCGGCGAGCTGCTTGGAGATGCCCCACGCCAGGCTCTTGTTGTTGGCGAGCCCCATGATCAGCCCGCGCTTGCCCTTCATCAATCCGGTCATCTCAATCCCTCTTCTTCGATGTCCTCGTCGACCTCCTCGTCTTCACCCGGGTCCTCGACCTCGAGTTCGTCGACATGGGGGCCATGATAATGCTCGCCCTTTAGCGCCTTGTCGCCCGATGACGCTAGGGCCGCGTTGAGTTCCGCCCCGATCACCACCCCGAAACCGATGATGTAGAAAAAGATGAGCGCGACCATGGCGCCCGCAAGGCTGCCATAGGTCTTGCCGTAACCGCCGAACAGCTGGACCGCCTGCGGCAGGAGCGCGACGGTGACGAGCCACCACATGGTGATCGCCAGCGCGCCGGGCCAGATGCGGCAGCTCTTGCTGCGATAGCGCAGCGGGGTCAGCGCCCAGATGACGAGGTAGATGGTGCCGTAGAGCGTGACCGCCGGAATGATGCGCAGGAGCGTGACCAGCCCCGCCCCGTCCTTGGTCACGGGAAACCATTGTTCGATCATCTCCTGCACGCTCGACAGGGTGAGGCTCGAGGCGAAGGCGATGATGAGGAGGATGACCGCGCCGACGATCAGCCCGATCGAGGCGAGGCGATATTCCCAGAAGGGCGCGACCATGCGCACGCCATAGGCGCGCCGCAGCACGTCGCGGATCGTCTCGATGAAACTGCCCGTCGTCCACATGCCGACCAGCGCGCCGAACCACAGGAGTGGGCCGGGATCGCGCGCCGACACCTCGAACAACGGGTCGGCGAGCGCTTCGGCGACATTGGGCGGCAGGCGCGAGAGGACGGTGAGGATCGCGCTCTCGCTCGCCCCCCCTTCCCCCAGCAGCACCGCGACGGCGGTGGCGAGGATGATGAAGGGGAAGATCGCCAGCATCGAGATATAGGCAAGGTTGCCGGCGTGGATGAAGCCGTCCGAATAGACACCGATGGCGACGCGCTTGGTCACCTCCCACGGGCGGTCGCTATCGCGCAGGCGGCGGATCGCGTCGGCACCGAACTTGGCCTTGAGCGCTGCCAACCGGCGGCGCCGCGCTTCGGGGGACTGGGGCGAGCGCTGGGTCAGTCAGCTACCCTCCCATTCCCTCGCGCGGGTTGCCGGGGTGGGTCCAGCCGGCGGCGAAGTCCTCGAGTGCCTTGTCGCCCTTCGGGATGTCGATCTCGAGCGTGACGAGCTGGTCGCCATTGCCGCCCGCCTTCTTCGAAAAGCCCTTGCCCTTGAGGCGCATGACGGTGCCGCCGCTGGTACCCTTGGGGATGGTCATCGTGACCGCGCCCGTGACGGTCGGCACCTTCACCTTGGCCCCCAGCACTGCTTCGGGGAGCGTGATCGGCAGGTCGAGGCGGATGTCGTCCCCGTCGCGCTTGAAATATTTGTGGCCGGCGATGGCGATGGTGACGAGCGCATCGCCCTTGCCGCCGGGGCCTTCCTCGCCCTGGCCGGCGAGGCGAATCCTGGTGCCGTCCTCGACCCCCTTGGGCAGCTTCATGTCGAGCGTCTTGCCCCCCGCCAGCTTGACCCGCTGCGGCTCGAGCGTGGCTGCATCGATGAAGGGCACGGTGAGGCGATAGTTGGCATCGGCACCCTTGGGGGGCGGTCCGCGCCGCCCGAAACCGCCGAAGCCGCCGCCGCCCTGCGACTGCGACTGGCGCTGGCGCCCGCCACCGAAAATGCCTTCGAACAGGTCGGAAAGATCGGCTTCCTCGAAGCCCGCCTGCCCCGCGCCGGCACCGGGATAGCCCTGCGCGCGGCCGCCGCCGCCGCCGCCGAAGGGGCTGCCCCCGCCGAAACCGGCGCCGAAGGGCGACTTGGGATTGCCCTCCTCGTCGATCTCGCCGCGGTCGTAGCGCGCGCGCTTGTCCTTGTCGGACAGGATGTCATAGGCCTGCGTGACCTTGCCGAAGCGCTCGGCCGCCTTCGGATTATCCTTGTTGCGGTCGGGGTGCAGCTGCTTGGCAAGGCTGCGATAGGCTTTCTTGATGTCGGCTTCGCTCGCGCTGCGCGAGACGCCCAGTTGCTGGTATAGGTCCATAGAACAGTCCTAAAGCGCATCCTTCGCGAAATTGCCAGCCTTGCAAGGCTCCTCCCTGCCCCCTACGCCATGGATATGGATCCGTTCCAATTGTTCGACGACTGGTTTGCCGAGGCGTGCGCCCGCGAACCCTCCGATCCCAACGCCATGGCGCTGGCCACCGCGACCCCCGACGGGCTGCCCTCGGTGCGCATCGTGCTCCTGAAGGACCACGGGCCGGACGGCTTCACCTTTTATACCAACAAGCAGAGCCGCAAGGGCGCGGAGCTTGCCGCCAACGCCCATGCCGCGCTCGCCTTCCACTGGAAATCGACCTATCGGCAGGTGCGCATCACGGGGCGGGTCGAACATGTCGACGAGGCCACCGCCGATGCCTATTTCGACAGCCGCGGGCGCGACAAGCAGCTCGCCGCCACCGCCTCCGACCAGAGCCGCCCGCTGCCCTCGCGCGAGGTTTTCCTGGGTCGCATCGCCGCGCTCGAGGAGGAATATCCCGAAGGCGACCTGCCGCGGCCGGCGCATTGGGGCGGCTATCGACTCGTCCCCGACAGCATCGAATTCTGGGAAGGCACGCCGGAACGCATGCACCACCGTATCCTTTTCACCCGGACCGGCGAGGGCTGGCGCGAGGGACTTCTCTATCCATGAGCGGATTGCACGGACATAGCCACGGGCACGGGCACGGCCATGCCCATGACCATCACGGCGAGCGCGCCAGCCTGACCTCCAAGGCCGCGATCTTCTCGGTCTCGGTCGCGCTCTTCCTTGTCGGCATCAAGGTCTGGGCCAGCTGGTCGACGGACAGCGTCGCCATGCTCGGCAGTCTTGCCGACACCAGCCTCGACCTCATCGCCAGCCTCGTCACCTTCTTCGGCGTGCGCTACGCCGCCATGCCCGCCGACGAGGAACATCGCTTCGGCCATGGCAAGGCGGAGGCCATCGCCGCGCTCTTCCAGGTCATCCTCATCTCGGTCAGCGCCATTGGTATCGCGTGGCGTGCCATCGCGCGTTTCGGCTCGGGCGAGCGCACGCACGAACTCGAACTGGGCGTCGGTGTGTCGGCGGTGGCGATCCTCGTCACCCTCGCGCTGCTCGCCTACCAGCGCATGGTGATCAGGAAGACCGGTTCGGTGGCCATCGCCACCGACCATGTCCACTACCAGTCGGACCTCCTGCTCAACGCTGCGGTGATTGCCGCGCTGGCGCTGGACCAGCTCGGAAACTTCCCGCTCGCCGACCCCATTTTCGGCATCCTCATCGCGCTGTGGCTGCTGCGCGGGGCCTGGGCGGGGGCAAGCCATGCCGTCGACCAGCTGATGGACCGCGAGTGGGACGACGAGAAACGCGACCGCTTCATCGCCATGATCAACGCCCATCCCGAACTGCATGGCATTCACGAGCTTCGCACCCGCACGAGCGGAGGCCATGATTTCGCGCAATTCCACATCTGGCTCGACCCGCGCATGACGGTGGCCGAGGCGCATGACGTGATGGACGACGTGGAACGCCGCATCAAAAAGGAATTCCCCGGCGTCGACATCCTCATCCATCCCGATCCCAAGGGGCTGGAGGAGCCGGGGCAGGACATGACGCCCGAAACGGCGGGCAACTGATGCCGACCCTTCCCTTCACGCAGGTCGACGCCTTCACCGTCGGCGGTGCCGCGCTGACCGGCAATCCCGCCGCCGTCATGCCGCTCGAGGGCGACTGGTTCGACGATGCGACGCTGCTCGCCATCGCCGTCGAGAACAACCTGTCCGAGACCGCCTTCACCCTTCCTTGCGCAGATGACGACGCCGATTACGACCTGCGCTGGTTCACGCCCGGTTGCGAGGTCGCCATGTGCGGTCATGCCACGCTGGCGAGCGCGCACGTGCTGATCGGCGAGGCGGACCGCATCCGTTTTCGTACGCGCAAGGCGGGTATCATCACCGTCACCCGCGATGGTAACCGGCTCGTCCTCGACATGCCCTTCGCCACCGCCAGCAAGGATCCCCGCGCGGCGCAAGCGCTGGCCGCCGTCGGTTCGGGCGGGGAGGCGCATTTCTACGCGGGCGTCGAACCAATCGTCATCATCCCGCTTGCCGACGAGGCGGCGGTGCGCGCCTGCACGCCCGACTTCGGCGTGTTGAAAACGGTCGAAGCGCTGGTCATCGTCACCGCACCGGGCAACCGGACCGACTTCGCCAGTCGGGTCTTCGCGGGCGCCTATGGCATCGACGAAGATCCGGTGACCGGCGCCGCGCATATGGGACTGGCCCCCTATTGGGCGGACCGGCTTGGCAAGCAGCGGATGAGCGCGCACCAGGCAAGCACGCGCGGCGGCGACCTGTCCTGCGCGATCACCGGCGATCGCCTCCATCTCGGCGGTGAAGCGCGCACCGTGATCAGGGGTAAGTTTAGTTTTTGAAAATTTACCTTGAGCGCCCGCAAAGTTGATGACATTCAGCAGCTGAAAGGCGGGTCGTCCGACCCGTCCCACTGCACAAATTCATCATCGGCCCCCTCCCACCGCGCGGGCCTGCAAGCTGGAGCTTTCCATGTTCGATCTTCTCGCAGCCACCCTTCTTCTCGCCGCCGCCCCCGGTGGCAATGCGCAGGCCACTGCCGAAGCGCCCACGATCTGCCCCAAGGGCAAGGTCTGGGAAGAGGTTGATCCCGAAACCGCCAAGACCGAAGAAATCGTCATCAAGGACGGCGTCGACGGCGTTTGCGTCAAGCGCGCCGCCGCGGCGGCGATCCCCGTCGACGAAGCCACTGTCGCCATCGGTGCGATGCAGGTCGGCATCGTCGCCGCCGTGGTCAACCAGGCCACCTCGGACCAGCCCGCCTCCAACTAAGGCATGGCATCAAGATAGAAGGGGCCCGGCAAGCAGCTGCTCGCCGGGCCCCTTTTCTTTTTCGGTCGGCGCCGCTCAGGCCGGTTCGAGGGTGGCCGGCTCGGTCGCCGCGATGGTGCCGCCGCCGAGCAGCCGGTCGCCGTCGTAGAAGACCGCCGACTGGCCCGGTGCCACGCCGAACTGCGGCGCCTCGAACCGCACCGCGCCCTGCCCAAGCCGCGCGGGTACCGGCGGCGCGAGGCTGCGCACCTTGGTCTCGACCAGCAACTGCTCCTCGCCGATCCAGTTGATGTCCTCGATCCTCGCGCCCGCGACCGCGAGCGCGGCTTTCGGGCCGACCACCACCTGCCGCGTGGCCGCATCGATCCGCACGACATAGAGCGGTTCGGCCTGTCCGCCGATCTCGAGCCCGCGGCGCTGGCCGATGGTATAATGGACCGTGCCACGATGCTGGCCGAGCACCGCGCCGTCGAGGCCGACAATGTCGCCCGGCGCCTCGGTCTCTGGGCGCAGCTTCTTCACGAGCCGCGCATAATCGCCGTCGGGCACGAAGCAGATGTCCTGGCTATCGGGCTTGTTCGCCACTTCCAGCCCCGCCTTTTCCGCCAACTTGCGCACCTCGTCCTTGGGCAGGTCGCCCAGCGGGAAGCGCAGGAAATCGAGCTGGTCGAGCGTGGTGCCGTAAAGAAAATAGCTCTGGTCGCGGCGCGGGTCGCGCCCCTTCCACAGCTGCGGCTTGCCATCCTCGCCCACGACGCGGCGGACATAATGGCCGGTCGCAAGGCAGGTCGCGCCAAGTTCGCGGGCGAAGGCGAGCAGGTCGACGAACTTCACCCCCTGGTTGCACTGCGAGCAGGGAATGGGCGTGCGGCCCGCGGCATAATCGTCGGCAAACTTGTCGATGACGCCCTCGCGGAAGCGCGATTCGTAGTCGAGGACGTAATGCGCGATGCCGAGGCGGTCGCAGACGGTCTTGGCATCATAGATGTCCTGCCCCGCGCAGCAGGTGCCCGAGCGGGCCACGGCTTCGCCATGGTCATAGAGCTGGAGCGTGACGCCGATCACCTCGGCGCCCGTTTCGGCGGCAAGGCAGGCGACCACGCTACTGTCCACGCCGCCGGACATGGCGACGACGATGCGCGCGTCGGCAGCGGCGCCTGGAAGATCAAAAGTCGGGAACATGACGTCTTCTTTACCGGAAATTCACCCTGTTCGCATAGGGCTTGGGAACCACGAGGTGTAAATAGGGGAACAGCCGTTGGCGAAACATGAACAGGACTTTGACGATGGCACGCCTGTCACCCTCGAGATGATCGAGGCGGGATTGCCGGCGCTCAGCGTCCGAATCGCGAAGGACCAGGATCTGGTACGTTTCCTCTCGGGAGAGCAGGTCGCGGGCACCTTGTCCGGCGCCTTTGCGGACATCGCACGGTTAACGGACGACAAGGATAGTTAAGCGGCGCGTTAACCCTTCCCCATGACCATTTGTTCAAGGGAGCCGGTTAAATCTCAAGCCGTAACGAGAGACATACAGGTTGAGGAATTCAATGCTCGAGAACCAGGAAATCCGCCCCGCCCAGGTGATTGGCCCGCTCGGTGAACCGCTGACGCTGGACAGCCTGCCGCCGGCAACCACCACCCGCTGGGTCGTGCGCCGCAAGGCCGAGGTCGTCGCCGCCGTCGCCGGCGGTCTCCTGACGGTCGACGAGGCGTGCGAGCGCTACGATCTCAGCCTCGAGGAGTTCACCAGCTGGCAGCGCGCGGTCGACCGCTCGGGCATGCCCGGCCTGCGCGTGACCCGCCTCAAGCAGTATCGCGACCAGTATGAGCGCCAGCAGCGCTTCTGATCGCCACGAGACGCGGTCACCCGCGTAACCCGAGACTTTACGTCTTCCCTGGAAACGGCCCTGCCTTCTCCCTGGCGGGGCCGTTTTTTCATGGCCTTCGGAAAAGTGACAGAGGCGGAACAAAGCCCGCCCTTCCGTCTTTGATTCGCCTGAGTCGGCCGCAAGAAGCCGACCGATTGTCATAGGGAGAGTTCACATGACCTGGATCCTGATCATCATCGTCGGCGGCATCCTCGGCTGGCTTGCCAGCATCGTGATGCGCACCGACGCCCAGCAGGGCATCCTTCTCAACATCGTTGTCGGCATCGTCGGCGCCATCCTCGGCGGGCTCCTGCTCGCCCCGATCATCGGCGGTGCATCGATCACCACCGGCGACTTCTCGATCTCGGCGCTGCTCGTGTCGCTGCTCGGCGCCATCGTGCTGCTCGCGATCGTCAATCTCGTGCGTCGCGGCAAGGTTCGCTAAGCCCTTACGCACCACAGGAAAAAGGGCCGGACGCCAGCGTGGTGCCCGGCCCTTTTTTCGTCTCCGCTCCGGCCCCTATTCGAGGATGTAGCGCAGGTTGAGGGTGATCCCCACCTCCTGCTCGCCCGGGGCCACCGGCGGGGCCGCGTCGGCCGCTTCCATCCGGATGCGCGAGCCCGTCACCACGATGGGCGAGGGCATCTGCGCGCCTCCTTCGGAGAAATAGGCCAGCCGCACCACCCGCTTGCCCAGCGCGGCGGCATAAAGGCCGGCCCGCTCGCGCGCCTGCTCCAGCGCATCGGCACGCGCCTCGTCGAGCGCTTCGGCGGGATCGTCGAGCTCGAAATTCGGGCCGTAGATCTGGTTGGCGCCCTCGCCCACCAGCACGTCGAGGATCCGCCCCGACTGCTCGATCTCGCGGAATTTCACCGAGACCATGTTCTGGGCCTGATAGCCGATGATCTTGCGGTTCTCGTAGCCGCCCCGGTCGTCGTAGCGCGGGTTGAGGTTGATGCGCTGGGTGCGGATGTCGCGCTCCTTCACCCCCGCCTGCCGAAGAGCCCGGACGATCCGCTGCATCGTCTCGCTATTCTGCCTCAATGCCTCGGCCGCGGTCGGCGCGGTGGTGACCACGCCCGCCGAGATGTTGACCACGTCGGGCACGCGGGTCGAAGTACCGCGCACCGCAAGGTCGAGCACCGTCTGGTCCTCGCCGACCTCGATCGCCATGCCCGGCTGCGCGCCGGCTTGCATCGGCAGGCCCGTCGCCGCCGCGCCCAGCAGCGCGGCCATCAACAATGTCTTCATCGCTCTACTCCTTCACTGACAACCCGCGGGGAAGGGTCGCCTGTCCGACAGAGCAGCAGCCGCAACCCCAACCCTCGATGAACGTGCCCGCAAATCAGCGCTTCTTGAGCACCATGCGATAGATGCCGAGGATGATCAGCGCGCCGACGATCGCGGCGATGAAGCCCGCGCCCTCGCCTTCGTCATACCAGCCCACCGCCTTGCCGAGGAAACCGGCGAGCAGCGCGCCCGCGATCCCGAGGAGGATCGTTACGAAACAGCCGCCCGGGTCCTTGCCCGGCATGATGAGCTTGGCGATCGCGCCCGCAATGAGGCCGATGACGATCCACCAGAACCAGCTATATTCCTCGAGCATCGCCCGCTTCTCCCTGCTAATATGTAGCTACGCGAACAGGCCCTCTATCGGGCCTCGTTACGATAGAGTATCGTTTCGCGAGCACAAGCGTTCCGCCGTTGGTCGAAACAGGACGCCCGCCGGACGGAGCTTCCTACTTTTGCGATGCATGTGTGCTACTCCTATGATACGGCGGTTCGCATCGGAACGGTCGTGGGGACATTTTAGGGATATGACGATGAACCGTGAACTCGCCTTCGAAGGCAATATGGCGCTCGAGGACCGTTCGGCTGCCAAGCGCAAACGCCGGATTTTCCTGATCGGCGGCCTGATCGTGGCCGCCGTCCTGCTGGCGGCCTATTTCGCCTTCGGGCAGGGCGAGGAACAGGCGGCCACCGGCCCCCGCGCCGCCGGCGCCGCCAATGGCGGCCAGGCGCCCAGCGTCTCGGTCATCGTCCCCGGCACCACCGAGGTGGGCCGCACGATCATCGCTTCGGGCACGCTCGCCGCGCGCCGCGACCAGGCGGTCGGCGTCTCGGGCTCGGGCCGCGTCACCCGCGTCCTCGTCGAGGCCGGCGACTGGGTCCGCCAGGGCCAGCTCCTCGCCTCGATCGAACGCTCGGTGCAGTCGCAGACCGCGCAGCAGCAGCGCGCCCAGATCGCCGCCGCGCAGGCCGATGCCGACCTCGCCAAGGGCGAACTCGAACGCGCCCGCGCGCTCGAAGAACGCGGCTTCGTCTCGACCGCCGACATCGAACGAAAGCAGGCCGCCTATGACGCCGCCGTCGCCCGTGTCGCCGTCGCGCAGGCGCAGCTCAACCAGACCCGTGCCTCGATCGGCCTCCTCGACATCCGCGCCCCCACCTCGGGCCTTATCCTCGAGCGCAACATCGAGGTCGGTCAAGTCGTCAGCCCCGGCACCCCGCAGGCCTTCCGCATGGCCCGTGGCGGCGAGATGGAAATGCGCGCCCGCCTCAGCCAGGACGACCTTTCGGGTGTCAATGTCGGCATGCCCGCGCTGATCATTCCGACCGGCACCGACAAGCAGTTCGACGGCCGCGTCTGGCAGGTCGCCCCCGTGATCGACCCGGCCAGCCGCCAGGGTGAAGTGCGCATCGCCATTCCCTATGACCCGGCCATCCGCCCCGGCGGCTTTGCCGAGGCACGGATCGGCGCCGGCGCCACCACCGCCCCGCTCCTGCCGCAGTCGGCCGTGCTTGCCGACGCCAACGGCAATTACGTCTTCGTCGTCAACGCCGACAATGAGGTCGAGCGCCGCAACGTGACCGTCGCCTCGGTCGATGACCGCGGTGTCACCATCTCGGGCGGCATCGACGGTTCGGAACAGATCGTCAGCCGCGCCGGCTCCTTCCTCACCGAAGGCCGCAAGGTTTCGCCCGTCCGCGAATCCGCGCGCTAGGAGAAGAACAAGTGAACTTTCGCCGCATTTCCGAATGGAGCATCCGCAACCCGGTGCCGCCGATCGTGCTGTTCACCGTGCTGCTGCTCGCCGGTGTCATCAGCTTCCTGCGGATGGAGGTCACCAACAACCCCGACATCGACTTCCCCGCGGCGAACGTTACCATCATCCTGCCCTCGGCCGCCCCTGAGGAGATCGAGAACCAGATCACCCAGCGCGTCGAGGCCGCGGTGCGCGGCATCGAGGGGGTCGACGAGATCAACTCGAGCGTGAACGAGGGCTCGTCCAACACCTTCGTCCAGTTCGAGATCGGCACCGACACCGACCGCGCCGTCAACGACGTGCGCGATGCCATCAGCCAGGTCCGCGGCTCGCTGCCGCAGGGCATCCTCGAACCGCGCGTCAGCCGCGTCGACATCTCGGGCGACAGCCTCTCCTTCATCGCCGCGCGCACCACCGACATGACGCTCGAGGAACTGAGCTGGTACATCGACAATGACGTCAACCGGCAGCTCCTCGGCGTCGAGGGCATCGCCGAGGTCGAGCGCTATGGCGGCGTCGACCGCGAGATCCGCGTCATCCTGGACCCGCGCGCGCTGCAGGCGCAGGGACTGACCGCCGCTACCGTCAACAACCAGCTGCGCCAGCTCAACATCAATGCCGCCGGCGGGCGCACCGAGATCGCCGGCTCGCAGCAGTCGGTCCGCGTCCTCGGCAATGCCGAGACCGCCGCCCAGCTCGGCGAAACCCAGATCGCCACCGGCGGCGGGCGCACCGTGCGCCTGCGCGACATCGCCACCGTGCGCGATGCCTCGTCCGAACAGACCAGCTATGCGCGCATGAACGGCGAGGAAGTCGTCGTCTTCAACTTCAGCCGCGCCAAGGGCGCCTCCGACGTCACCGCCTATGACATGGGCTGGGAAGTGCTCGCCGAGATCGAGGAAAACGACCCGCGCATCGACTTCATCGAGATCTCGAACAACGTCGAATACACCAAGACCCAGTACAAGTCCTCGATGCAGGCGCTGATCGAGGGCGCGCTGCTCGCCGTGCTCGTGGTCTTCCTGTTCCTGCGCGACCTTCGCGCCACGATCATCGCCGCGGTCGCCATCCCGCTCTCGGCCATCCCCGCCTTCTTCTTCATGGACCTCATGTCCATCAACCTCAATTTCCTCAGTCTCCTCGCATTGGCGCTGGTAGCGGGGGTGCTGGTCGATGACGCGATCGTGGAGATCGAGAATATCGTGCGCCACATGCGCATGGGCAAATCGGCATGGCGCGCCAGCATCGATGCCGCCGACGAGATCGGCCTCGCCGTGCTCGCCACCACCGCGACCATCGTCGCCGTCTTCCTGCCCGTCGCGCTGATGCCCGGCATCTCGGGCCAGTTCTTCAAGAACTTCGGCTACACCGTCGTCCTCGCGGTCATCATGTCGCTCCTCGTGGCGCGCATGATCACCCCGCTCATGGCCGCCTACTTCCTCAAGGCCGGCGGCGAACAGGAACATGCCAACGGCCGCTTCATGCAGGCCTATATGAAGGTCCTGCGCTGGACCATCTCGTCCGAGAAGATGCGTGAAATCCGCGCCGGCCTCGTGGAGCCGCGTCCGGTCATGGCCGCCAAGGTCGTGCCCGCCGTCCTCGCCTTCGGCCTCGCTACCATGTCGGTGATGGGTCAGGCGTCGCAGGCCCCCGAGGGACAGGCGCCCGGCGCCTTCATGGCGATCATCAGCGGCACCGTTCAGTTCTTCGGCATCGTCGCCATCCTGAGCCTCCTGACCATCTTCATCGGCTGGATCTGGGGCAAGCTGCGCGGCTTCGAGAACAGTGCTTTCGCGGCTCGCTCTCAGTACCGCCTGCGCCGCATTGGCGCGCGCCTGCGCGATCATCGCATGGCGGCCGTCGCCGGTGGCGTCGCCACCATCCTCCTCACCGTCGTCCTGTTCGCCCAGCTGCCGATGCAGTTCAGTCCGCAGGAAGACCGCGACACCAGCTCGATCAACGTCGCGCTGCCGCCCGGCGCGACCATCGAGCAGACCGCCGCCATCACCGAGCGCGTGGCCGCCACGGTCGAGGATCATCCGCAGGTCGAGAATGTCTTCCAGCGCATCTTCACCACCCGCGCCTACATCAACGTGGTGTGGAAGAACGACCGACCGGCCGAAAGCTTCGTCTACGAGCGCGAAATCTCGCCCGAACTGGCCAAGATCCCCGACGCCCGCGTCAACTTCCAGTCGCAGGGTGGCGGCGGCCCCGGCGGGTCGGGCCAGGCGATCACCTTCTATCTCGGCTCCTCGGACCCCGAACTGCTCGAGAAGGCAGCCTATGACATCGCCGAGGAGATGAGCCAGCATCCGCAGCTCGTCGGCCCGCGCGTGGTCGGTGACGATATCCGTCCGGAAATCCAGATCACCCCGCGCTTCGACCTCGCGGCCGATCTCGGTGTCACCACCGCCTCGCTGTCGCAGACCATCCGCATCGCCACCATCGGCGAGGTGGAACAGAATAGCGCGAAATTCTCGCTCTCGGATCGCCAGATCCCGGTCAGCGTCTCGCTGTCCGAACAGGAGCGCGAGAATATCGACACGCTCCTGAACCTGCCGGTCCCGACCTCGAACGGTGGCTCGGTCCCGCTCAAATCGGTCGCCGACATCAGCTTCGGCGCCGGCCCGACCTCGATCCAGCGTACCGACCAGCAGCGCCGCATCGCCGTCGGCACCGACTTCTCGCCCGACCTCCAGCAGGGCGAGGCCTGGGCCATCGTCAACGGCCTCGAGAGCGTCCAGAACCTGCCGCGCGGCGTGCAGCGCCTCGAGCTGGGCGAGCAGAAGTGGCAGCAGGAACTCCTGTTCAACTTCGTCGTGGCGGTGGCGGCGGGCGTCATGCTCGTCTTCGCGGTCCTCGTGCTGCTCTACCGCCGCTTCCTCGCGCCGTTCGTGAACATGGGCTCGCTCCTGCTCGCGCCGCTGGGTGCCGCGGTGGCGCTCAACCTCGCCGGCATGCAGATCTCGCTGCCCGTCTTCATCGGTCTCCTGATGCTGCTCGGCATCGTCGCCAAGAACTCGATCCTCCTGGTCGATTTCGCGCTGGAGATGATGAACCACGGCATGGAGAAGGACGAGGCGATCGCGGAGGCGGGCCACAAGCGCGCGCAGCCGATCGTCATGACCACCGTCGCGATGGTCGCCGGCATGATCCCGATCGCGCTGTCGCTGCACGGTGACGGTTCGTGGCGCGCCCCGATGGGCGCCTCGGTGATCGGCGGCCTGATCTTCTCGACCGCGCTCACGCTGCTCCTCGTGCCGGCCTATTACAGCCTCGCCATCGACATGGAGAAGAAGCTCGCCCGCAAGTTCGGCGGCTTCGTCAACTCCAAGGACGAGGCCAAGCAGCTGCCCTATGGCGGCGAGCGTCCCCTGCCGCCGGGCAGCGACGGTCCCGCCCTTCCGGCAGCCGAGTAACGGCCGCGGGTGACTTTAAGCCGACAGATGCGTTAGGGCGGACATGGTGAGCGGCCCTGTCCCCCTTTCGCGTTTTTCTTCCGACCAGCCGGGTGCCGGCGGGATGAAGCGGCTCGCCACGGGCCTCCTGGTCCTGATGGCGGTGCTCTACTTCACCTCGCGCCAATTGGAGCCCGCCTATCCGTGGCTCGAATGGGTCGAGGCCTTTGCCGAGGCCGCGATGGTCGGCGCGCTCGCCGACTGGTTCGCCGTCACCGCGCTGTTCCGCCACCCGCTCGGCCTGCCGATCCCGCACACCGCGATCATCCCCAAGAACAAGGATCGCATCGGTACCGCGCTCAGCCGCTTCATCCGCGAGAATTTCCTCACCCCGCAGGTCATCGCGCGGCGCATGCGCCGGACCGACGTCGCGGGCGCCATTGGCCGCTTCCTCTCGCGCCCCTCGGGCGGCGAGACGCGGATGCGCAGCGGCGCCAGCCGGCTCATCGCCGATGCCTTCGAGGGCCTCGACGACGAACGCCTCGGCGGCATCGCCAAGGATGCGCTGAAGGCGCGTTTGAAGCGCATGAACATCTCGCCCGTGATCGGCCGCGCGCTCGCCGTCGCGATCAACGAGGACCGCCATTTGCCCGCGATGGAGAAAGCCATCGCCTATCTCGCCAATGCGCTCGACGACAACGAGCATATGATCCGCGACATGGTCTACAAGCGCACCAGCTGGCTGCTCCGGTTGGCCACGGTCGACGAGCGCATCGCCGACCAGCTCGTCGAGGGGCTACGCAAGCTCTTCCGCGACATGGAGGCCGACCCCGGCCATCCCGTTCGGGTCAAGATCGAACACCAGCTCGCCGACCTCGCCAACAATCTCCAGACCGACCCCGATCTCATGGCCAAGGTCGAGGAATGGAAGGTACGCGCGATCGAAAATTCATCGGTCGCCCTGTGGCTCGACGACCTGTGGCAGCGCTTCCGCACGGGGATCGTGAAGGGCGCCCACGATCCCGACAATGCGATGGCGGGCCAGCTCGGCGAGGTCCTCCAGTCGATCGGCTCGAGCCTCGAGAACGACATCCGCCTCAAGACCGCCATCAACCGCTTCACCCGCCGCACCGCGGTCGGCATGGCGGCCAGCTATGGCGACAATATCGTCACGCTGGTCTCCGACACGATCCGCTCGTGGGACACGACCACGGTGACCGAGCGCCTCGAGGGCGCGGTCGGGCGCGATCTCCAATATATCCGCATCAACGGCACGCTGGTCGGCGGCCTCGTCGGCACCGGCCTCCACGCGCTGGGCAAGTTCGGGATCTAGCCGCCCGAGCGTCGCTCGATCGTCGCGCCGACGCCCGCCAGCTTCTCCTCGAGCCGCTCGTAGCCGCGGTCGAGGTGGTAGACGCGAAGCACTTCGGTCTCGCCCTTGGCCGCAAGCCCCGCGAGCACGAGGCTCATCGAGGCGCGAAGGTCGGTCGCCATCACCTTGGCCCCCGTCAGCCCCTCGACGCCGCGCACGATGGCGCTGCGCCCGCGCGTCTCGATCTCCGCGCCCATGCGCCTGAGTTCGGGGACGTGCATGTACCGGTTCTCGAAGATCGTCTCTTCCATGTAGCTGTCGCCGTCGGCCAGCGTCATCATCGCCATGAACTGCGCCTGCATGTCGGTCGCAAACCCCGGATAGGGCGCGGTCGAGATGGCGAGGGGGCGGAGCTTGCCGGTGGCCGACACCTTGATGCCCTCGTCGGTGAATTCGGTGAGCAGGCCCGCGGCCGCCAGCGCATTGGTCGTCGCCAGCATGTCGGACGCACGCGCGCCGACCAGCTCGATCGAGCCGCCGGTGATGCCCGCCGCGCAGGCATAGCTGCCCGCCTCGATACGGTCGGGCATGACGGCATAGTCGGCGCCGTGTAGCGCCTCGACGCCGGTGATGCTGAGGTGCGAGGTGCCGATGCCATCGATCTTCGCGCCCATCGCGACGAGGCAGTTGCACAGGTCGACGATCTCGGGCTCGCGCGCGGCGTTCAAAAGGTGGGTGGTGCCGGTGCACAAGGTCGCCGCCATGACCGCATTCTCGGTCGCGCCGACCGAGACGACGGGGAAGGTATATTCGCCGCCCGGCAGCTTGCCGCCCGGCGCGATCGCCTTCACATAGCCCTCTGCCAGTTCGATCTCGGCACCCATGGCCTCGAGCGCACGCAAGTGCAGTTCGATCGGGCGGTCACCGATGGCGCAGCCGCCCGGCAGCGACACGGTGCTCTCGCCCATCCGCGCCAGCATCGGCCCGAGGACGAGGATCGAGGCGCGCATCTTGCGAACCAACTCGTAGGGCGCGACCGTCGAATCGATATGGCTGGCATCAAGCGTGATGGCGCGGTTGGTCCGGCCACCCTTCTTGCCGGCAAATGCCGTGCCAACACCCAGCTCGTTCATGAGATGCGAGAAGCTGTCGACGTCCGCGAGGCGCGGCAGGTTCGACAGCGTCAGCTTCTCCTCGGTGAGGAGCGCGCAGGGGATGAGGGTGAGCACGGCGTTCTTCGCGCCCGAAATGGGGATCTTCCCCTCGAGCCGCTTGCCGCCTTCGATCCAGATAGAGTCCATGCTCCCCGCCATAAAGACCATGGCGGGGAAGACAAGGGCGTGGCTATCGGAGCCGCGGCAGCAATTGCTCGGACAACAGCCGGTCGGTGATGGCGTGCGGCTGGCGCGTGTTGAAGTTGGTAGTCGTCACGACGATGACCGCTTCGCGATCGGGCACCACCAGCACGCGGTTTCCGCCCGAACCGTTCATGGCATAGGTCGCCACCTGCTCGCCCTCGATCTCGAGGGTGGGGAGCCAGGTCAGATAGCCATAGTCGAAGCCCGGCATGACCTGCGCCTTTGGCGTTACCATCGCCTCGACATAGTCGGCGGGAAGGATACGCCGGCCATCGACCTCGCCCTTGCCAAGCAGGAGCCGCCCCAGTTGCAACAGGTCGCGGCTGCGATAGCCGGCCCCGCCGCCCCCTTGCGCGAAACCGAGCGGGGCGAACTGCCATTCGGGCTCGGCAATGCCGAGCGGCTCGTGCAGTGTGCGGCGGGCAAAAGCGGGCAGCCCCTCGCCGGTCGCGCGCTCGAGCATCGCCCCCATCAGGCTGACCCCCGCCGTGCAATAGGAAAAGGCGCGGCCATAGGGGCGATCCTCGGGCTTGGCCTCCCACGCCGGGAAACCGCGCACCGGCAGGTCGAGCATGAAGCCGACCCAATCCTCGAGGAGATACATCTTCTCCTCATTGCCGCGCGAATAGGGGTTCTCGTCATTGCACTCGAGCAGGCTCGACATGGTGAGGAAATCCTCGATCGGTGCGGCATCCTTGCGCGGATCGGGATGGCGGCCGGGGCCGCGGTCGGCGAAGAAGGGAAAGAGCGGCTGCTCGACCCCCGACAGATGTCCCTCCGCGATGGCCGCGCCGACCAGCATCGCCGTCACGGTCTTGGTCACCGAGCGCGTGTTGCGACGGGTCTCGGCATCGCCGTCATAATAGGCTTCGTGCAGCAGCTTGCCGTTTTGCCAGACGATGAGGCTGGTGATCTGTTCGAAGTCGCCCGCTTCGATAGCGGTATCGACCGCTGCAAAGTCCTGGGCGGCGGCAGGGGCACCGAGGGTGAGCGTGGCAGCAACGGCTGCGGCGAAAAACGGGTTGGTCATCGACAGTCTCCTTTTCGAGCTGTGTTATCCAACCAATACGCTCAGGTCTTGAACATTTGCAACATCAGGAAAATTGGCGTTGCAACCGGCGCGGGGTGGTGCCGGTAAAGCGACGCAGCGAACGTGTCAGGTGCGCCTGGTCGGAGAAGCCGCACTCATGCGCGATCTCGCCGAGCGAGCGATCCTTCCCCAGGAGGGCCATCGCCCGGCGAACACGAAAGAGCGTGAGGCTGCGAGCCGGAGCCTCGCCCGTTTCGCGCCGCCAGACACGGGCGAAGTGCACCGGGTGGACGGCGCAGTCATGCGCCGCCTGCCGGACGTCACCGCCGGGCATCTCGGCGGCCGCCTCCAGCGCGCGGTGGGCGCGATCGAACCATGCGGGGCGGCGGGTGGCGTCATGGCGGGTCTCGATCGATGCCACCAGTTCGAGCGCTTGCGCTTCGACCTGCAAGGGCGCATCGGCCTCCCACTCGAGCGCGGGTCCCACCATGGCCATCAATCGCGCAGCCCCGCCTGCCCTGTCGAGCACCCCGGGGTCTCCCCCTCTGTCGATCAACTCCAGCGGCAGGTCGAGCGCGAGAAAGCGTCCGCCCGTCTCGAAGAACCGGTCGCGGTGGATCGTGCCGGGAGGGTTGTAGACGGCAAAACCCGCGGCGGCGGGGTCATCGCGCATGGCGCGGCTCTGGTAGCCGCCATCGATGGCGAGGACGCAATGCGCTTCCTCATGGCCATGCTCGGGAAGATCGTCGGGGGCCACGGTGGCCCGGCTCAGGGTCAGGCCGATCCCGCCGGCCATGCGGCGCCTAACCGCGCTCCCGAAATACCCCCCCGGGTCGCGTCGCGTCAGGCTTTCTCGAGCGTGCACTGCAGCGGATGCTGGTTGTCGCGGGCGAAGTCCATCACTTGGCTGACCTTGGTCTCGGCGACCTCGTAAGGAAAGACGCCGCACACGGCGACGCCCTGCTGGTGGACCTGCAGCATGACTCGGGTGGCATCGTCGATGCCCATGTTGAAATAGCGCTGGAGCACGAGCACGACGAATTCCATCGGCGTGTAATCGTCGTTGAGCATCAGCACCTTGTAATTGGACGGCTTCTTGGTCTTGGGACGCGTGGCAGTGGCGACGCCGGTCTCGCCTTCGGCGTCGTCGACATCATTCTGTCCGGAAAAGATCGTCTTCAGGTCACTCATGCGGGGTCTCATATGGCAAGGCGCGAACGCGTCGCAACCGCCAAGGGTCCGAAAATCAAAACAAAAGGGGGCCGCCGTCCCGGCATGGGATGGCGGCCCCCTCTCGCGTCGTCCGGCAACGCGAGGCCGTTAGGCCATCAGCGACTTGACCTTCTCGACGTTAAGGCTGGCGCGGTTCGAAACCGGCTGCATCGCGTCGCCCGCAAGCTTGACCATCTTTTCGGTCAGCTTGGAGCCTTCGGCGACCATCAGGTCGAACTGCGACTTCGCCAGTTCCGACTGGATCGCCATATATTCCTGCGGGTTCTTGGCTTCGGCAAGGCGACGCAGGTTGTCCGAAGCGGCTTCGAACTGGGTGCGGCCGTCTTCGATCAGCTCGGTGCCGATTTCCTTGGCGCCCGAGGCAGCGATCTTCGAGCTTTCGATCATCGCTTCGACATTGGCCTTGGCGAGCTCGGTCAGTTCTTCCGAACCGGCACGGGTCTTGGCGACCCACTCTTCGCCCTGCTGGCCGGCCTTGGCCATCAGTTCCTCGACCTTGTCGGCGCTGGGAACGTCGTAACCGCCGAACCACTTGCTCATGTCAAAATTGGTCATCGCTTTTTCCTTTCTGGCGGCGGGCTTGGGCGCGGGCTTTGCAGCCGGCTTGCGCGCCGCCGGTTTCTTCGCGGTGGCGACCTTTTTCGTCGCCTTCCGGTTGATCTTCTTCACGGCGGCCTTGACCGGCTTGACCGGTTCCGCCGCCTTCTTCTCTTCGTTCTTCACCGGCTCGGGAGCGGGATTGGCCGCTTCCTTGGCCGCTTCCACCTTCACGGGCGCGGCCTTGGGCGCCTCCGCCTTGTCCGCCTGCCCGGCCTTCGCCGGCTGCGGCTTCTTCGCGTCACCCTTTGCCATCACGCCCACCTTCCTCGCTGATGTTGCATTGCAATATATATTGCATCGCAGCATGGATCAAGCGTTTTTGTTGCGCTGCACAAACAGCGGTCGCGAGCCGGCCTCACCTCGTCGCACGGCTTGACGCACGCGCCCCAGTTTCGCATGGCGCCAAGATGGAACTGGCGATGAAAAACCGGCGCGGCCTGCTGATCGTGCTTTCGAGCCCCTCGGGGGCAGGCAAGTCCTCGATCAGCCGCCAGCTGATGGCCGACGACAGCAACATCACCATGTCGATCTCGGCCACCACCCGCGCGCCCCGCCCGGGCGAGGTCGACGGCAAGCATTATCACTTCGTCACTGACGAAGAGTTCGACCGCATGGTCGACGAAGACGAGTTCGCCGAATGGGCTTACGTCTTCGATCACCGCTACGGCAGCCCCAAGGAGCCGATCAAGGAAGCGCTCCGCCAGGGCAAGGACATCCTGTTCGACATCGACTGGCAGGGCACGCAGGCCCTCGTCTACGCCTTCGGTCACGAACTGGTACCGATCTTCATCCTGCCGCCCTCGATGGAGGAGTTGGAGAAGCGGCTGCGCGGGCGCAACACGGACAGCGACGCCGTGATCGAGGGCCGGATGCACCGCGCCGAGCGCGAGATCGGCCACTGGTTCAGCTATGACTATGTGCTGGTCAACGACGACTTCACCCAGTGCCTCGACGAGGTGAAGAAGATCATCGAGGCCGAGCGGTTGAAAAAGATCCGCCGCCCCGACCTGCCGCAATTCGTTCGCAAGCTGGTCGAACGCCCCAACGACTAGGGCCGGCGCTCAGCCTTCCAGCATTTGCAGGAACCGCGCGCCGGTGAGGAAATCCTCGCGCTTGGCAGCGGCGGCCTTTTCGCCTTCCTCGTCCGTGCCCCATTGCTCGGCCTGGTGGCGGCGGTCGCAGTCGGTCGCATCCCACGCCTTTTCCGCCTCGAGAGCGCCATGGCGCACGGCCAGCGCGGTCACGAGCGAGCCGCCGTTACGGATCATCGGCGACAGGGCGGCGAGGACGAACGCATCCTCGGCATGCACTGCCGCCTTCAGCCGCTCGAGCGTGGCGGGCGGCTGGTCGACATGCATGATGCCGCTCGTCTTCTCGAAGGAGACGTCATAGCGCGCCGCCGCCCAGTCGAGCAGCGGGTCCCATTGGGCCGCCTGCAGGTCGACGAGGCTGGTCGGATAGTCGGCGCGATAGCAGCACAATTCGCCCTCGGCATATTTGCCCAGTTCGGCCGCGAACGCCTCCGTCGCGACCGCGACACGGTCGATCGCCGCATTGGCGAGGCCCGTCATCGGCATGGCGCGCGGGTCGATCTTCTCCTCGACGGCGCGCCACTCCTCCGCGATCGCCTCCGCCAGCGTCTCGGTCGGCACCACGAGGTCGCCGCGCGCGGGCGTCTTCAGCACCCGCTCGTCGAGCCGCACGGTCCAGCCGCCGTCGGCCTCTTCGACGCTGACATCCTTCCAGAAGCGCTTCACCGGTCCTTTTCCTCCCAGACCTTCTTCAACATCTTCGGCCCGAAGATGAGGTCGGCGGCGCCCGAGAGGGCGAGGATCGCACCGATGATCGGATATTCGTCCCCGAACGGGTTCTTCAGCGCCACCATGATCCCGCCGAACAGGAAAATGAGGCCCGACAGGCGCACCAGCGCGAACGCCTCGAAACGCTTCTTCCACTGCAGGTCTTCATCGTCGGTCGGGGTCATCTAGAGCATCCTCGGTGCATCGGCCTTCACGTGCCACGCGCCCGCGCGCCACGCCTCGGACAGCGTCAGGACATCGGGCGCGCGCCCCGCAATGGCATGGGCGCCCGCCTCGGTCAGTTCCTCATGTTCGTGATAGCCCCACATCACGCCGATCGCGCCGACGCTGGCGTTGCGCGCCATGCGCATGTCGTGCGCGGTATCGCCGATCATGACCGTGTCGCGCGGCTCGGCGCCGGCATCGCGCAACGCCTGATGGATCATCGAGGGATCGGGCTTGGAGGGGTGGTGGTCGGCGGTCTGGAGGCTGATGAACGTGCCCGTCCAGTCATGCTGCTCGATGATATGCTGGAGCCCGCGCATCGATTTGCCGGTCGCCACCGCGAGCAGCCAGCCTTCATTCTCGAAGGCCCTGAGGAGGTCATCGATCCCCTCATAGGGATCCTCTGCCGCCGCACCCGAAGCGCGCAGGTCGACGAAGGCCTGCTTGTAGGTTTCGGCCAGCGCATGATGATCGGCATCGGGCACCAGCGCGCGCATCGCCTCGACGAGGCTGAGACCGATGACCTTCTGCGCTTCCTTTCGCGGCGGGCAGCAGTGACCATGATGCCTGAGCGCGGTGTCGAGCGCGTCATGGATGGTCGCGCCCGAATCCACCAGCGTGCCGTCGCAATCGAAGATCGCGAGCTTCACGCTCACCGCCCGCGCCCCTTGGGCGGACCGCGCCGCGCGGGCTTATCCCCGCTAGGCTTGCCACCGGGACGACCACCGGGCTTCCCAGGCCCCTTGCCCCCACCAGGCTTGCCGCCGGGACGACCACCGGGCTTGCCGCGCACCGGCTTGCCGCCCTTCTTCGGACCCGCCTTGCCGGCTGCCCCGCGCGCCTTTCGGTCGGGGCGGCCCTGCTTGCGATACTCCTTCACGATATTCTTCTTGCGCCGGATCTTGGCCTCGAGGCTCATCCCGGGATCGGGGGTCGACAGCGGCAGATTGTCCCCGTCGCGCGCCTCGAAGCCGAGGCTCTCGAGGCTCTCGGCAAAGTGATGCGGCAGTTCGGCGGTGCGGTCGATGACCTTGCCCTTGGGCGCGCCGATCTTCAGCCGCCGCGCATGGAGATGCAGCTTGCGGCTGATCCCGCCGGTCAACATCGCGTCGGCGCCGCCATATTTGGCATCGCCGACGATGGGGTGCCCGACCGCCGCCATATGTGCGCGCAGCTGGTGCGTGCGCCCCGTCAGCGGCTGCAGTTCGACAAAGGCCGCGCGGCTGCCCGCACGGTCGATGACGCGGATCTTGGTCTTGGCCGGCGCGCCTTCCTCCATGTCGACATGCATCTTCTCGCCGCCGGTGCCCGGCTGCTTGGCGAGCGGCAGGTCGATGATGCCGTCGGACACCTCGGGCACGCCGGTGACGATCGCCCAATAGACCTTGCGCGCCGAGCGGTTCTGGAAGGCCGCCGAGAAATGCGCCGCCGCACGCGGCCCGCGCGCCACTAGGATGGCACCGGACGTATCCTTGTCCAAGCGGTGCACGAGCTTGGGCTTGCCCATGCCGTCCTGGTCGAGCCCGTTCAAGAGCCGGTCGAGATGCTGCTTTGTCTTGGTCCCGCCCTGCGTGGCGAGGCCCGGCGGCTTGTTGAGGAGGAAGGCATCGACCGTCTTGAGGATCACCATGTCCTCGACCTGGTCGATCTCCTCGTCGGTCAGCTCGACCTTGGGTTTTTCGCGCGGCGCGGGTGCCTCGTCGCTGTCGGGGGGAACGCGGATCTGCATGCCGGTGGCGATGCGGTCGCCCGGCGTGGTGCGCCCGCCATCGAGGCGCAGCTGTCCGGTCCGCGCCCATTTGGCGATGGTGCCGAAGCTCACATCGGGCAGGTGGCGCTTGAACCAGCGGTCGAGACGGATGCCGTCATCCTCGTCCTCGACAGTAAAATTTCGTACGTCGTCGCTCATAATCCGCGCCCTTAGCCGTGCTGCGCCCAATAGTCGAAGGCTTCCTGCTGGAGCCGGTCGATCACCTCGCGGGCCTTGGGCCCTTCCCAAGGCCCCGCATAGTCGCCCTTCTGCGGCCCGATCCACCAGCCCTGCCCCGGCAGGCCGTCGGAGGCGCGTACCACCAGCACCGCCAGTTCGGGCTCGCCCTTCGCCCGCGCCTGCGCATCCACCTCGCCCAGCGTGCTGCACAGGGCACGCATCTTGGGCCGCGTGAAGCGATAGCCGAGATGGGCGAGCATCTCCGAATAGGTCAGCGCCGTGCCAGCGCTCGCCGCACCGACGAGATGCGCGCGCACTTCATCGGGATCGTGGAGCGGATCGGTCATGGCGACCAATCTAGGGTTGATCGGCGGTCGGCACCAGTTCGAACACATCCATCACCCCGCCCGAGCGGGGATAGGGGATGGCGAGGCGCCAGCGAAACGGGCCGACCCGTTCCCACACACCCGCCATGTCGCGGCTCGTCTCTTCGCCATAGGCCAAGGGCTCGCGCTCGTTGCCCAGCGCCAGGCTGCCCAGGAAGATATAACGCCGCTCGGCCTCGAACAGCCGCCCCGCTGGACGCTGCGAGCCGGTCTGCTTGACGATAGTGAAGCGGTCTTCCTCGATCTCGACGTAACAGAAGAAGGCCGGGTAGGCGATGAAAGCGGGGTCGCCCGCCTCCGCCGCGCCGAGCTTGACCAGCCGGCAGCGATAACTCCCCGGCGTCGGATCGGGCCGCTGGAGCCCGCCCTGCGGGTCGAGCAGCGCGCCTTCCTCCTCGACCGCCGTGACGAAGCCCGCCTCGCGCACGGTCGCCAGCCCCTCGGCCCAGGCCGCGTCTATACGCCCGATCCGCGCGACATCCTCGGCGCTGGCATAGCGCTGCCATTCGAGCTCGAGGTCGGCGGGAACCTCCTCCGAGGGCACCACGACGGCGCCGACCGGCTCTGGCGGGAGCGCGGCACAGCCCGCCAGCGGCAGCAAAGCCACCGCGCCAGCAAGCTTCAAGGAGATGCCCCTCACCATGCCCGACAAACGCCGTCCTCCCCTTCGGGTTGCGCGAAAGCGTTGACTTTCCCGCCACGGGACAGCAGCGGCAGCGGCGATGTCCGAGGCCTCCACCACCCGCGCCGGCTATGCCTATGCGCTGACCGCCTTCACCCTGTGGGGGCTGATCCCCTTGTTCTTCAAGGCGCTGATCCCCGTCGAATCGCTCGACATCGTCGCCCATCGCGTCCTTTGGGCAGTGCCGCCGCTGGCGCTGCTCCTGTGGGCGCGCGGGCGCCTCGGCGAGGTCGCCGCCGCACTGCGCAACCCCAGGGTGCGCTGGACGCTGCTCCTCACCGCGGGGCTCATCGCGGTAAACTGGCTGGTCTATATCCTCGGCGTGAATTCGGGCCACGTGCTCGCCACCAGCCTCGGCTATTATCTCAACCCGCTGATCAACGTGCTGATCGGCCGCTTCCTCCTCCACGAGACGTTGACGCGGCTGCAGTGGGGCGCGCTCGGGCTCGCCGCCGTCGGCATCGCCATCCTCGCCGCGGGATCGAGCTTCACCGACCTGTGGATCACGCTCACGCTGGCCTTCAGCTTCGGCTTCTACGGCTATTTCCGCAAGAAGGTGGACGTCGGCGCCGCGCCGGGCCTCCTCCTCGAGACGCTCATCCTCGCGCCGCTCACCATCCTGTGGCTGTGGGGCCTGCGCGACATGTCCGACCCCCTGTGGGGCCCGAGCGACTGGCACACCGGCCTCCTCCTCGTCTCGGGCGCCGTAACGGCCGTGCCGCTCCTCCTTTTCACCGAGGGCGCGCGCCGCCTGCCCTATTCGACGCTCGGTATCCTCCAGTTCCTCGCCCCGACCATGCAGTTCCTGATGGGCGTCTTCCTGTTCGGCGAAGCCTTCACCACGGGGCGCGGCTTGGCCTTCGCCTTCATCTGGAGCGCCATCACCCTCTATGTCATCGCGCTGGTGCGCGAGGCGCGGCGCAAGCGACCGTCTTAGCCTTGCAATACAGCAGGGAAATCCCTAGATTGAGCCCATGCTAAACATCGTCTCGATCCTCATCGGCATCATCTCGATCCCGCTGCTCATCATCGGCCAGATCCCCTTTCTCGGCTGGACCAACATCCTGTGGCTGATGGTGCCCGTGATCGGCGTCGTCCTCGGCGCATTGTCGTCGAGCAACCACGGGCGCAACTTCAACGCCGTGATCGTGGTCCTGATGCTCGCGCGCCTCGTCCTCCTTGGCGGGATCTAGTCGCCTAGCGCTGGCGCAGGACGATATTGGCTTCCTCGCTATTGGCGACGACCACATCGACCTTGCCGTCCCCGTTCATGTCGCCGAGCGCAAGGCCGTAGCTGTCGCCCTCGAGCCCCGGCAACTCATGGGCGGTGAGCACCCCCGCGCCATCGTTGAGCAGTAGCGCATTGGCACCCTCGCCGCCCGCGACGAGATCCATGTCGCCATCGCCGTCGACATCGCCCGCGACCAGCGCTTGTACCTGCCCCGAGGGGACGCTCGTGCTGCCCGTGGCCGCAAACGTGCCGCCCTCGTTGCGATAGAAGGTCAGCGCTCCCTCGGTCGAGGCGAGCACGACGTCTTTGAGCCCGTCGCCATCCATGTCGGCCACGGCGAGCTTGCGATGATCGCCCGCCGAGCCGGCAAGCGCCACCTTGCGCCAACCATCAGCGCCCTCGTTCAGGAGAACGATGCTCTCGTCCCCGTCGCGCCGCGCGAAGGCGAGGTCCATGTCGCCGTCACCGTCGAGATCGCCCGCATCGACAGATGTCGACCTCCCGTCGGGCAGTAACGTCGGCGGGGCAAAGAGAAAGGCTTCGCTGCCGCGGTACAGGAGGTCGGCATGGCCGCGCCGCGCGATCACGAGGTCGAGCCGCCCATCGCCGTCGAGATCTTCTAGAAGCGCGCCGCGCGCGCTCCCCCCGCTCTCCGCCACTTCGCCGACGAGGCTCATCCGCCCCTTCCCGTCATTCTCGAACATCAGCACCGGCAGGCTGTCGCGCACCGCCACCGCGTCCATGTCGCCATCGCCATCGAGGTCGCCGGGCAGCAGCGCATAGCTCGCCGCCAGCGTCTCGCCGACCGGCACGGCCTCGAGAAGCCGCGACTTGCCATCGTTGAGATAGACGAAATCGGGCTGCGCCCAGTGCCGCCCGTTGGCGAGCAGCACGTCGAGATCGCCGTCGCCATCCATGTCGGCGAGCGCGACATTGGCGCTATAGCGCGCTTCCATGTCGAACATGGTGAAGGGGCTCGCCGAGAATTCGGGCGCAGCTTGTAGGGCCGCCGCCGCGACCATCGTGATGAACATGAAATTCCCCCTTTAACGCGTCTTCACATAGCGCCCCGGCGCATCCTCGATTGCTTTCAGCTTGCCCTTGCCCGGCACGCGCGCGCCCTTGGCCTCGACCTCGCCGCCGTCGATGCCGCGCAGCCACCCGATCCAGTCGGGCCACCAGCTGCCCTCATGCGTCTCCGCTTTCTCGCGGAAGGCGGCGAGGTCATGGGCCGGCACGCCGTCCTTCAGCACCGCATAATGATATTTGCCCGCCGACGGCGGGTTCACGACCCCCGCGATGTGCCCCGAGCCCGCCAGCACGAAGCGCACCGGCCCTTTCACATGCTCGGTAATCTTCCACACGCTGGCGGGCGGCGCGATATGGTCCTGCTCGCCCGCCTGCACGTAGAGCGGGGTCTCGATCATGGTGAGATCGATCGGATGCCCGTCGACGCTGATCGCACCCGGCTCGACCAGCAGGTTGTCGCGATAGAGACGCTTCAGATAGTCGATGTGCCAGTTGGCCGGCAGGTTGGTCACATCGCCGTTCCAGTGCAGGAGGTCGAACGGCCGCGGGTCCTTGCCCATCAGGTAGTTGTTGACGACATAATTCCACACGAGGTCGCGCCCGCGAAGCACGTTGAAGGTCGCCGCCAGCACGCGCCCGTCGGTGATCCCCGTCTCCCCCGCCAGCTGCTCGAGCGTGGTGAAGGTCTCGTCGTTGACGAACATCTTCAAATCGCCCGCATCCTCGAAATCGACCTGCGCGGTGAACAGGGTGGCGCTCTCCACCATGTCCGTCTCGCCCTTGGCCGCGAGCAGCGCCAGCGTCATCGACAGCACCGTGCCCGCCACGCAATAGCCGATGGTGTGGACGCTCTTTACGCCCAAGAGGTCGCGCACCGTGTCGATCACCTCCACCTGCGCGGTGACATAATCGTCCATGCCGGCATCGGCGACCGTTTCGTCGGCGGACTTCCAGCTCACCATGAACAGGCTCACGCCCTGGTCGACCGCCCATTTGACGAAGCTCTTCTCGGGGGTGAGGTCGAGGATATAGAAACGGTTGATCCACGGCGGGAAGATGACGAGCGGCGTCTCCAGAACCTTCTCGGTCGTCGGCGCATAATGGATGAGCTGGAAGAGATCGGTCTCGTAGATCACCTTGCCCGGCGTCGTGGCGAGGTTTTCGCCCAGCTCGAAAGCCCCCTCGGGGCTCTGCGTCAGCTGGCCCGCGGCAAGGTCGGCAAAGAAGTTGCTCATGCCCTTCGCAAGACTGTCGCCCCCCGTCTCGGAGGCGCGCGCCAGGACCTCGGGATTGGTCAGCGCGAAATTGGCGGGGCTCATCGCATCGACCATTTCCTTGGTCGCAAAGCGCAGCTTCTCGCGGTCGGCCTCCTCCAGCCCCTCGACCTGGTCGACCGTGCCGAGCATCTGCGCGCTCCACGCCAGATAGGCCTGTTTCATCGAGGCGAACAGCGGATTGTCCGACCATTCGGGCGCGGCGAAGCGGCGGTCGCGGGCGTGGCCTGCCGCCTCCATCTGCCCCATCATTTTCGTCCACGCCTCGAGCCCCTGCGCCCAGGCCTCCGCGCCCGCGCTGGCAAGCTCCATCGCATCGGCCGGACCGGTCTTGCCGACCCCGAGCCCCGGCGCCTTGGTCGCATGGCTGAAGCTGTCGGCCCAGGCGTCCATCCACATCTTCTGGGTGCGCGCCATCACCGCCGCCCAATCCTCGCCCGATCTGCCCTCGCCCGACTTGTCCGCCATCGCCCGCACCTCCGGTTCGAAACTTTCGACAGGACAAGCCATAGGCTTTCGGTTACGCGATGGGAACGATGCAGAGTCTCGATCTTCCGCCCCTGCCGATCGGTCCAGGCCCGCTGGTCTGGCTCGACTTCGTCGGCATCGCCGTGTTCGCCGTGTCGGGCGCCCTGCTCGCGGCCAAGAAACAGCAGACGCTCGTCACCTTCTTCTTCTTCGCGCTGGTCACGGGCGTTGGCGGCGGCACATTGCGCGACCTCCTGATCGGTGCGCCCGTTTTCTGGGTCCGGCACAACGAGACGCTGATCGTCATCATCATCGCCACGCTGGCCGCCTGGTTCATCAAGAGCCTGCGCAATTCGGAGCGCCCGCTCTTGTGGTTCGACGCCCTCGGGCTCGCCGCTTATTCGGTCTATGGTGCCTCGAAAGCGCTGCGCTACGGCGTCGCCCCGCTGCCCGCGGTTGTCATGGGCATCATGACCGCCTGCGTCGGCGGCATCATCCGCGACGTGCTCGCGGGCGAGCCCTCGATCCTGATGCGCCCCGAGCTCTATGTCACCGCGGCAGCCTTTTCCTCGGGGCTGTTCGTGCTGCTCGTCAGCGCGGGTGTGCCGCTGCTCCTCGCCGCCGTCGTGGCCGGTCTTCTCGGCTTCAGCTTGCGGGGTGCGGCCATTTCGCGCGGCCTCAGCCTGCCGGCCTACAAGGACTAGGCGCGCCCCTCATTTTCCCGATTGCGGCACTGCATCATTGGGCGCAATGATCACGTCCATGTCCGAATATTATCGCATCGAGCGCCTGCCGCCCTACGTCTTTGCCGAAGTAAACAGGATGAAGGCCAAGGCGCGCGCCGCGGGCGTGGATATCGTCGACCTCGGCATGGGCAATCCCGACGGGGCGCCGCCGCAACATGTCATCGACAAGCTGTGCGAGGTGGCGCGCAAGCCCGACGCGCACCGCTATTCGGCCAGCGCGGGGATCAAGGGGCTGCGCAAGGCCCAGGCCGACTATTACGCCCGCCGCTTCGGGGTCAGCCTCGATCCCGACAGCGAGGTCTGCGTGACCTTGGGCTCGAAGGAGGGTTTCGCCAATCTCGCGCAGGCGATCACCGCGCCCGGCGATGTGGTCCTCACCCCCAACCCGAGCTACCCGATCCATCATTTCGGCTTCATCATTGCGGGCGCCGCGATCCGCTCCATTCCCGCCGCGCCCGGCCCCGACTTCTTCGACAAGCTCGAAAAGGCGATGCGCTATTCGGTGCCGCGTCCCAAGGTGCTGGTGATCGGCTATCCGTCCAACCCCACCGCGCAGGTCGTCGGGCTCGACTTTTACGCCGGCATCGTCGCCTTCGCCAAGGAGGCCGGCCTCAAGGTCATCTCCGACCTTGCCTATGCCGAAATCTATTATGGCGACACGCCCACCCCCTCGATCCTCCAGATCGACGGCGCCAAGGACCTCGCGGTCGAGTTCACCTCCATGTCCAAGACCTATTCGATGGCGGGCTGGCGCATGGGCTTCGCGGTCGGCAACCCCGACATGATCGCCGCGCTAAAGCGGGTGAAGAGCTATCTCGACTATGGCGCCTTCACGCCCATCCAGGCCGCCGCGGTCGCCGCGCTCAACGGCCCGCAGGACATCGTCGAACAGAACCGGCAGCTCTATAGGAAACGCCGCGACGTGATGGTCGAGAGCTTCGCCCGCGCCGGCTGGGACATCCCCGTGCCGGAGGCCAGCATGTTCGCCTGGGCCCCCATTCCCGAACGCTTCCGCGGCATGGGCAGCCTCGGCTTTGCCAAGCATGCGATGGAGGTTGCCCATGTCGCCGTGGCACCGGGCATCGGCTTCGGCGAGGAAGGCGAAGGCTATGTGCGCCTCGCCCTCGTCGAGAACGAACAGCGCCTCCGCCAGGCCGCGCGCGGCATCAAGAAAATGATGGAAGATTAACGACTTCGTTATCGACGAACGGTTGCGAATCTCGCGCCCGACCGTTAGTCGGCGCCCGAATTGCAGCGCCGACTTGCCCTATGTTGGTGCCGACCATCGCTTATCGGGACGTCTCATGACCGCCATTCGCTTTCTCGCGCTTGCCCTGCCGCTCGGCCTCGCCGCCTGTGCCTCGACCCCCGCGCCCGAACCCGCGCCCGTCGTGATTGCCGCGCCCGAACCCGAGCCCTTCGTCATGCCCGAAGGCTATCGCTGGAGCCACGGCCACGGCCCCGCGGGCCACGAGGCGATGGTCGAGACCTTCGGCGTGACCGAAATCGCGGCCAACGAGTTCGTCTGGGCCGACACCCTCCCCGCCGAGGGCGAGCCGCGCGTCATCGTCGATCTCAAGACGCAGATGACCTACGCCTACAAGGGCGACACGCTGGTCGGTGCCGCCTCGGTGTCGACCGGCAAGGAAGGCAAGGAGACCCAGCTCGGTTTCTGGCCGATCCTCGCCAAGCACCGCGACTATCGGAGCCGCAAGTATAACAATGCGCCCATGCCCTTCTTCCAGCGAATGGACAATTTCGGCATCGGCCTGCACGGCGGGCACAACCCCGGCCATGCCGCGAGCCACGGCTGCATCCGCCTGCCCGTCCCCTTCGCCGAGAAGCTGTTCGCGCTGACCGAGATCGGCACCGAGGTCGTCGTCGAGGGCTGACCGGCAGGGCTATTCCGCAGCCCCGGCCTCTGGCATCAGGGGCGCATGATCGAACCCAATGACGTCACCTCGCTCGGCCAGACGATCGAGCTGGCCATCGCGCCCGTCTTCCTGCTCGTTGCCGCGGGCGGGTTTCTCAACGTGCTCGCGGGCCGCCTCCACCGCATCGTCGACCGCGCCCGCTCGCGCGGCCAGATCCTGATCGAGGCGACCGGCCACCAGCACCAGTCGATCCAGCAGGAACTGCGCGCCATCGACCGCCGCATCGGGCTCGTCAACGCCGCCATCGGCCTCGTCGTCCTCGCAGCGGTGCTCATCTGCCTCGTCGTCATCCTGATGTTCGCGGCCAAGATGACCGACGTCATCCTCTTCGACGTCATCTCGGGCCTGTTCGCGCTGGCGATGATCTCGATCGCGGCGGGCTTCACCCTGTTCCTCATCGAGACCCGCATCGCGAGCCGCTGGATCCACGTCTCGAGCGACCTGCTCGAGCACCGCGTCATGATGGACGAGATGGGCGACTAGCCGCGCTTGCGCTTCTTGGTCAGCCGCGTGACCAGGATCAGGATCAGGAAGGTGATGAACGGCGCGCCGAAGACATCGAGCTGTTCGGTGAACCATGCGCTCCACGGCAGCCCCATCGGTTCGAGCACCTTGAGCGAGAACTCCGCCAGGTTCTGGTCGAACCTATCCGCGCGGACAAGGCCATAGAGACCCAGCGCAATAAAGTAGGTCAACCCGAAGAGGATCGTGATCGCCTTCATGATCCAGTGAAACATGCAACGCCCCCCGCGTGATTTTCGCTTTGTTCTTCTCTCATGAACGCTGCGCCTCGACAAGTGCCGCAACGCTTGCCATGGGAGGCGCCGTCAGGATCAGGGGAGTGATTAAGATGACCGCCGACATGAATGCCCTCGACAGGGTTCTCGTCCTCGAAATGGTCCGCGTGACCGAAGCCGCCGCCATCGCCGCCGCGAAGCTGGTCGGGCGCGGCGACGAGAAAGCCGCCGACGCCGCCGCCGTCGAGGCGATGCGCCGCGCCTTGAACCTCCTGCCGATGGAAGGCACCGTCGTCATCGGCGAGGGCGAGCGCGACGAAGCGCCCATGCTCTATATCGGCGAGAAGGTCGGTCAGGCTGGCGATAACGATCCGAAAATCGACATCGCGCTCGACCCCCTCGAAGGCACCACCATCACCGCCAAGGCGGGCCCCAATGCGCTCGCGGTGCTCGCCATCGCCGAACATGGCGGCCTCTTGAACGCACCCGACGTCTATATGCAGAAGATCGCCATCGGCCCGGGCTATCCCGAAGGCACGATCGCGCTCGAGGATGATGTCGAGACCAACATCACCCGCCTTGCAAAGGCCAAGGGCTGCGCGCCCGCCGACATCAACGCCTGCGTGCTCGACCGCCCGCGCCACCGCGAGCTCATCTCCGAGCTGCGCCGCCTCGGTTGCGGCATCAAGCTCATTCCCGACGGCGATGTCGCCGGCGTCATCGCCACCACCGACGAGGATACGGGGGTGGACATCTACCTCGGCACGGGCGGCGCCCCCGAGGGCGTCCTTGCCGCGGCCGCGCTGGCCTGTGTCGGCGGCCAGATCGAGGGCAAGCTCCTGTTCCGCAACGACGACGAGCGCGCCCGCGCGCGGCGCTGGGGCATCGACGACCTCGACCGCGTCTACAAGCTCGAGGACATGGCCAAGGGCGACTGCATCTTTGCCGCCACCGGCGTGACCGACGGCTCGCTCCTCGGCGGCGTCAAGGTTCGCAAGGGCGGCTGCCTCGAGACCGAAAGCATCGTCATGCGCGCCTCCTCGGGCACAGTGCGCTATATCCGCGGCGAGCATCGCAAGGGCGTCGCATAGGGTCGTTCGTCGAACGACCAAGGAAACGCCCAAGGAAACGCTTTGTGAACCGGCGCGGTGCGCTAAGATACGGATCATGACCGAGGCTACCCTCCAGACCGATTCCGATCTTCCCGCCAGTTTCGATCCCGACCGCGCGGCACTGCCCGAGGGCATGTCGCCGGTCGAGACGGCGCATAAGTGGGGCTTGCGCCTGCGCATGGGGGGCCTGTGGTTGCCGCTCCTCGTCGGGGCGCTGGTGATCGACAATTTCCTGCTCGAGAACGCGCCCTTCCGCGGGGCCTTGAGCGGCATCGTCGCGGTTCTCGCCATCGCTGCCGTCATCGTCGGGCCGCAGCGCATCTGGCGCCGCCTCGGCTATGCGCTGGGCGAAAAATCACTGCGCATCGTGCGCGGCTGGCTGTTCCATGTCGACACCGTCGTGCCCTTCGTGCGAGTCCAGCACATCGACGTAGCGCGCGGGCCGGTCGACAAGCTGGTCGGCACCGCCAGCCTGATCGTCCATACCGCGGGAACGCATAACAGCGTGGTCACCCTGCCCGGCCTCGCGCCGGAGCGCGCCAAGGAATTGCGCGACACCATCCGCGCCCAGATCAAGACCGACTGGCAATGACCGGGACGGGGGGGACCAGCCAGCTCGAGCCTACCCTCGACACCCCGCTCGCTGCGCCCGAAGAACCCAGACGCGAAAGGCTTCATCCTCTGAGCCTCGTCGCCGGCCTCGGCGCGGTCATCAAGCAGGCCTGGGCCGCGCTGGCCGGCGCGATCTTCTTCATCTCGCAGGGACGCTGGGAAATCGGCATCCTGCTGGTTGCCGCCTCGACGCTCGGCACGCTGGGCGCGATCGCGGTGCGCCTCTTTTCCTTCTCCTACCGCGTCGAGGAGGACGAGATCGACATCGCCAGCGGGGTCCTCAACCGCACCCAGCGCTCGATCCCCTTCGACCGCGTGCAGGACGTCAATATCGAGCAGAACCCCCTCGCCCGCCTCGTCGGCCTTGCGCGGGTAAAGCTCGAGACCGGCGCATCGGCGGGGGCGAAGGACGAGGATGGCGTGCTCGATTCGATCACGCTCGAGCGCGCCGCCGCGCTGCGCGACCGCATCCGCAGCCACCGAGCCGGCCTCGCCCGCCCCGTTACCACCGCCGGCGTCGACCTTCCCGCCGTCGAAGAACAGGCCTCGTCGCCCGTCTTCACGATGGACAGCCGCCGCCTCCTCCTCTTCTCCATGTTCAGCTTCTCGCTGGCCATCGTCGGCGCGCTGTTCGGGATCATGCAGACCTATGGCGATGCGCTCGGCATCGATCCCTTCGACGCTGACTGGTGGCAGTCCAATTTCGAACGCATCGGCTGGCTCGAGCGGCTGGTCATGGCCAACCAGGCCTTCACCGTCCTCCTCGGCCTCGCCACCCTCTTCCTTACCGGCATGGTGACGGGCCTCATCCGCGTCTTCCCCCGCGACTGGGGCTTCCGCCTCGAGCGCACCGAGACCGGTTTCCGCCGCCGCCGCGGCCTGTTCACCCTCACCGACGTCGTCCTGCCCCTGAAGCGCGTGCAGGCCGCCATCATCCGCACCGGCCCCTTGCGCAGCCGCCTCGGCTATTCGGGCCTGTCGATCCAGAGCCTCGCGCGCGACAGCGGAGCGGGCGGCGACCATGCGATCGCGCCCTTCGCCACCGGCCCCGAAGTAGGCCGCGTCATGGACGCGATGGACTGGCCGCAGCTCCCCCCTGTCGACGACAGCTGGGACCGCCCGAGCCGCGCCTTCATCGCCAGCTACCTCCTCGTCGCTGCCGTCCCCGTCACCCTCTTCGGGCTGCTCCTCTCGGGGCTGCGGCGCGCGCGCGGCGATGCGGGGCTGGCCGACCTTCTCGCCGAGCCACTGCCGTGGATCATGGCGGGACTGGCGCTCGCCGCGGTCGCGCTCGGCACGCTCGCCCTCTTCCGCATCTTCGACTGGCGCCACCGCCGCCACCGCCTCCACGAGGGCCGCCTGCTGATCCGCCGCGGCTGGTGGCAGCGCAAGCTCATCGTCCTGCCGCTCGACCGCATCCAGTCGATCGATTTGACACGCAACGTCTTCCAGCGATGGTTCGGCATTGCCGACCTGCGCTTCGGTGTCGCGGGCGGCAGCGGTTTTGCCGCCCATGCGGTCGACGCCCTTCCCGAACATGAAGCGCGCACGCTGCGCGATGCTCTCCTGGAGCCGGTGACATGACCGACCTCGACATCCGCCAGAGCCTGTCGGGCCAGCCATGGCGCTGGCGCTACAAGGGCGGCGACGACCTGCGCCGCGACCTCACCGACCAGCTCCTGCTCGCGCGCGGGATCGAGGAAGCCGACCTGCCGCGTCATCGTGCCCCCCGCTTGCGCGACTTCCTGCCCGACCCCTCCTCCTTCCGCGACATGGACCGCGCCGCCAGCCGCCTCGCGGACGCCATCGAGAGGCAAGAGACCATCGCCGTCTTCGGCGACTATGACGTCGATGGTGCAACCTCCGCCGCGCTCCTCGCCCGCCTGTTCCGCCAGCTCGGCACCGAGCCCATGCTCTACATCCCCGACCGTTTGATGGAGGGCTATGGTCCCTCGGGCGCCGCGCTGGTGAAGCTAAAGGAACAGGGCGCCGACCTGTGCATCACCGTCGATTGCGGCGCGCAGGCCTTCGACGCGCTCGACGAGGCCGCGAACGCGGGGCTCGAGGTCATCGTCTGCGACCACCACAAGTGCGACGCGAAGCTCCCCACCGCGCATAGTGTCATCAACCCCAACCGGCTCGACGAGACCGAGACGGGCGCGGCCCACGGCCATCTCGCCGCCGTGGGCATGGCCTTCATCCTTGGCGCCGCGCTGCTGCGCGAGCTGAGGAAGCGCGGCCGCTTTGTCGACGGCACCCCCGAGCCCGACCTCCTGCCGCTGCTCGACCTCGTCGCCTTGGGCACGGTTGCCGACGTTGCCAAGCTCCAGACCCTCAATCGCGCCTTCGTGACGCAAGGGCTCAAGATCATGGCGGGCCAGCGCAACATCGGCCTCACCGCCCTCGCCCGCGTCGCGGGCCTCAAGAAGGCCCCCGCATCGCGCGACCTCGGCTTTGCCCTCGGCCCCCGCATCAACGCGGGCGGGCGTGTCGGCGAGGCCGATCTCGGCGTCCGCCTCCTCACCACCGAGGACATGCCCGAGGCCGAGGAAATCGCCGCCCGCCTCGACCGCTACAACGAGGAACGCCGCGCCATCGAGGCCGCCGTCACCGACGCCGCGCTCGAGGCCGCGCGGGAACAGGCCGACAGCCCCGTCATCTGTGTCGCGGGCCAGGGCTGGCATCCCGGCGTCGTCGGCATCGTCGCCAGCCGCCTGAAGGACCGTTTCAAGCGCCCCGCGCTGGTCATCGGGCTCGACGAGGACGGCATGGGCAAGGGCTCGGGCCGCTCCATCTCGGGTGTCGACCTCGGCGCCGCCATCCTCGCCGCGCGCGATTCGGGGCTGCTGGTCGCGGGCGGTGGCCATGCGATGGCCGCGGGCGTCACGGTCGCCCCGGACGGCACCAACGCGCTCCACGCCTATCTCTCCGAGCGGCTTGGCTCGGCCGTCGAGACCGCGCGCGCGGGCCGCGCCCTCATCATCGACGCCATGCTGTCCGCAGGCGGCGTTGCAGGCAGCCTGTGCGACCGTATCGAGGCCGCCGGCCCCTATGGCGCCGGCTGGCCCGCCCCACGCGTCGCGGTGGGTCCCGTGCGGCTCCTCAACGTCGGCGTGGTGGGCAACGGCCATGTCCGCCTGCGCGCGGTCGGCGATGACCAGCGCGGCTTCAAGGCGATCGCCTTCCGCGCCGCCGATACCGAATGGGGCCAGGCCCTCCTCGGCGCCCGTCCCGACCAGCGATTTTGGCTCGCGGGCGTGATGAAACGGGACGAATGGACGGGGGGCGATGCCGCCGAAATGCACCTCGAAGATGCGGCCTACGCATAAAAGCTGCAAAAGGCGCTTGACGTCCCTCGCGACCCCTTATAGATGCGCCCCCACACCGACGGTGTGGCCCCTTCGTCTAGCGGTCTAGGACGTCGCCCTTTCACGGCGAAAACACGGGTTCGAGTCCCGTAGGGGTCACCATCCGTCGGTGTCTTTCCTTACATCCCGATGATGCTTCCGGGCGCAGCCTGTACGGCACACGCGCCTCAGTCGCGATGCTGTTCGAGCACTTTCCTGAACAGGATGAGCGGCAGGAGCACATTGGCGAGCACCGAGAAGACCCAGACGATCAACGTCGCGAGGACGAGCGTCACCGCCCCGTCGATCTCGATCCCGTCCGACAGCCACTCGGTCAGCAAGAGCCCTACCAGCGTCGTCACCAGCGCGATCCCGCCGACGAGATAGCGCGCGCTCGCGAGCGCGGTCTTGAGGATGAGCGGGCCCATCACGATCGTCACCAGCGTGAAGATCCCGACCGCCACGACGAAGGCCATGCCGCCGATCGAGAAACCGTCGAGAAAGGCCGCGGCGGCGAGCAGGCCCACCGCATTGGCGACCAGCGACAGCAGCGCCTGTACCAGCATCCTGACCATGTGCATTCTCCCCTGAAACCGACGCGAATGTCGGCGGGGCAGCAGCATATCCGATTTAACCTATGTTAGCGAGCGGGCACGAGACGCCGCCCGCCCCCTAGTCCTTGGGCTCGACGATCAGATAGGCGACCTCGGTGTCGCCGACATTGAGCACCTCATGCCATTCGGTCCCTTCGCTGGCGAAATGGCTGCCGGTGGCAAGGTCGACCTCGCGCGTGCCCCGCGCGTCGGTGAGCCGCATCCGCCCGCCCGACAGCGCATAGCCGAAATGGCGCGCGTGATAGTGGCGCTCGTGGCCGACGCCCGGCGCGAAGCGGCATTCGAGCACGCGCTGGCGCTCATCCTCGTGGAGGAGCTTGCAGACAGGCTCGCCCTCCCAGCCGGCGGCGAGCGGATCGGGCAGCGGGTGGGCGCCCGCGAGCAGCAACAGCGATACGATCATGTCCGGGAACCTAGTGGGCGACCATCAGCCCGATCGGGCAGGCCTTCAGCAGCGCATGGGTGGTGCCGCCGAACAGCTTCTCGCCGAGCCGCGAGCGGCCGTAGCCGCCGACGACGAGCATCTCGGCGCCCTTGTCCTCGGCAAAGTCGATCAGCGTCTTCGACACCTTGCCGTCCACTTCAGCGATGCGGGTGTATTCGGCCTTCACCCCGTTGCGGCTGAGATATTCGAGCACGTCGGTGACAGGATAGAGCCCCGCGGGCACTTCCTCGCCATCCTCGGTGACCCGCACGACATGCACTTGGCTCGCCTGGCGGATGAGGTCGATGCCGCCGCGCACCGCATTGGCGACTTCGAAGCTGCCGTCCCAGCCGATCACGCACGGGCCCTTGGGATCGAAGCAGTCGCGTTCGTCGCCGCGCAGGAACACGGGGCTGGCCGAGTTCATGAGGACATCGCCGAGCACGGTGATCGCCGCGCTCTTGCTGTCACCGTTGCGCGGCAGGCGCCCCGCCAAAACGAGATCGGCGAGCGCCGCCTTGGCGACGATCGAGCCCGCGGTCGAGCCGGTCACGCGCTGGTAATCCCACTGGATGTCCTCGTTGGACAATTCCTTCTTCACCGCTGCCTCGAGCGCATCTTCGCCGGCGTCGAACGCACGCTCGGCCGAGCGGTCGGGGTCGATCCCGCCGAAGCTCTGGAACACCGCTGCCGCATCCTCGCTCGTTACGTGCAGCACCTCGAGATGTGCATCCACCGCGCGGGCGATGGCGAGCGCGGTCTCGACCCGCTTGGCGACCGCCGGATCGGCCTGGACGTGGAGGAGGATGGTTTTCATGCGGTCCCTTTCAGACGCTGTGCGTGCCAGGCGACATGGTCGGCCATGAAGCTGGAGATGAAATAATAGCTGTGGTCGTAGCCCGACTGGCGACGAAGGTTAAGGGGAATGCCCGCCCCGCCGCACGCACTTTCGAGTGCCTCGGGGCAGAGCTGTTCGTGCAGGAACGGGTCCTCGGTGCCGACATCGACGAGGATCTCGCCGCGATGCGCACCATCTTCGATCAGTGCGACCGCATCATATTGGCGCCAGTCCTTCTGGTTCTCGCCGAGATAGAGTTCGAACGCCTTCTTCCCCCACGGCACCTTCATCGGATGGACGATCGGCGCGAAGGCCGAGACCGAGCGATATTTGCCCGGCTCGCGCAGCGCGGCGACCAGCGCGCCATGCCCGCCCATCGAATGGCCCATGATCGAATGGGCGTGGAGGTCGACGGGAAAATGCTCCGCGACAAGCGCGGGCAGTTCCTCGGTGACGTAGCTCCACATGCGATAGTTGCGCGCATAGGGCTTCTCGGTCGCATCGACATAGAAGCCGGCGCCCAGCCCGAAATCCCAATGCCCCTTCGAATCGTCGGGAACGCCCTCGCCCCGCGGGCTCGTGTCGGGCGCGACGAAGACGATGCCGGCTTCAGCGCAGGCGGCGCGATATTCTCCCTTCTCGGTGACATTGGCATGGGTGCAGGTCAGCCCCGAGAGGTAGGTCAGCACCGGCAATTGCGTGCCCGCACGGTGCGGCGGCACGAAGACCGAGAAGGTCATCCCGGTGCCCGTCGCCTCGCTCTGGTGGCGATAGACGCCCTGACGCCCGCCGTGGCTGACCCAGCTGTCGACCGCCTCGATCGTCATTTTCTCGGTTCCCGATAGAGCCCGCACAGCTTGTTGCCGGCGGGATCGCGAAGATAGGCGAGATAGAGTTGGCCAAAGGGGTTCTGGCGGATGCCGGGCGGATCCTCGATCGCGGTGCCACCCGCAGCGACGCCGGCCTCGTGCCAGGCGTGCACCATCTCGGCGCTGTCGCACTGGAAGCCGATGGTCATCCCATTACCGCAGCTTGCCGGTTCGCCGTCGATCGGCTTGGTGAGCATGAACACCGCGCCCTTGTGCAGCCAGCTCGTCCGCCCCTTGGGATCGCTCACCCCGGGCTTGCCGCCCAGCGCCGCGAAGATCGCCTCGTAAAAGGCCTTGGACGTCTCGAGGTCGTCGGCACCGACCATCACATGGCTGAACATTCGCTTCTCTCTCCTAGTAGACGACGACGCTGCGGATCGACTTGCCCTCGTGCATCAGGTCGAAGCCCTTGTTGATCTCGTCGAGCGTGAGGATGTGGGTGATCATCGGGTCGATCTCGATCTTGCCCTCGAGGTACCAGTCGACGATCTCGGGCACGTCGGTGCGCCCCTTGGCACCGCCGAAGGCCGTGCCCATCCACGTCCGCCCCGTGACCAGCTGGAAGGGCCGCGTCGAGATTTCGGCGCCCGCGGGGGCGACCCCGATGATGACGCTCTTGCCCCAGCCCTTGTGGCAGCATTCGAGCGCTTGCCGCATCACATCGACATTGCCCGTGGCATCGAAGCTGTAGTCGGCACCCCCGCCGGTCAACTGGTAGATCGCCTTGCCGATGTCCTCGACCCTGGTCGGGTTGAGGAAGTCGGTCATGCCGAAGCGACGGCCCCATTCTTCCTTGTCGTCATTCAGGTCGATGCCGACGATCTGGCGCGCACCGGCCATCTTCGCGCCCTGGATGACATTGAGGCCGATGCCGCCAAGTCCGAACACCACGACGCTCGAGCCTTCCTCGACCTTGGCGGTATTGAGCACCGCGCCGATGCCGGTGGTCACGCCGCAGCCGACATAGCAGGCCTTGTCGAAAGGTGCCTTGGGGTCGATCTTCGCGACCGCGATCTCGGGCAGGACGGTAAAGTTCGAGAAGGTCGAGCAGCCCATATAATGGTAGATGGTCTCGCCCTTGTAGGAGAAGCGGCTTGTGCCGTCGGGCATGACCCCGCGCCCTTGCGTCGCGCGCAACGCCTCGCACAGGTTGGTCTTGCCGCTCGTGCACATCTTACACTTGCCGCATTCGGGAATGTAGAGCGGGATGACATGATCGCCCTCTTTCACCGAGGTGACGCCCGGCCCGACCTCGCGCACGACCCCTGCGCCTTCATGGCCGAGGATGCAGGGGAAGAGCCCCTCGCTGTCGAACCCGTCGAGCGTATAGGCGTCGGTGTGGCAGATGCCGGTCGCCATGATCTCGACCAGCACCTCGCCTTGCCTGGGCCCTTCGAGGTCGAGTTCGACCACCTCCAGCGGCTGCTTTTCGGCAAAGGCGACGGCGGCTCTGGTCTTCATCGGCTCGAGGCTCCTTTTCTGGCGTTTCTGCTAGGCCTTCGCGCCATCTCCGGCAAGGTCGGCGGCGGCATCGGAGCGCTGCGTCGCAAGGCTCACCAGCCAGATCGCCACCCAGGCCGCGATGAAGCCCGGCACGATCTCGTAGATGACGCCCACGTCGAAGGCGATCCACGCCATCACTACCGCGGCGCCCGTGACGAGGCCCGCCAGCGCGCCCGCGCCGGTCATCCTCTTCCATGTCAGCGACAGGATGACGAGCGGCCCGAAGGCGGCGCCGAAGCCTGCCCAGGCGTTGGAGACGAGGCCGAGCACCTGGCTGTCGGGATCACGCGCGATGAAGATCGCGACCAGCGCCACCAGCGCGACGCAAATGCGGCCCACGTTCACGCTCTCATGCTCCGAGGCATGCTTCCTCAGGAACAGCTTGTAGAAATCCTCGGTAAGCGAGGAGGAGGCGACCAAGAGCTGCGAGCTGATCGTCGACATGATCGCGGCCAGCAGCGCGGCGAGGAGGAAGCCGGTGATGACCGGCTGGAACAGGAGGTTCGCCAGCACGATGAAGATCGTCTCGGGATCCTCGACGAGGATGCCGTTGCGCTCGGCGTAGGCGCGGCCGGCGATGCCGATGCCGATCGAGCCGAGGAGCGCGACGCCCATCCAGGTCATGCCGATATTGCGCGCCGGCCGCACCTTCTCGACCGTGTCGATCGCCATGAAGCGCACGATGATGTGCGGCTGGCCGAAATAGCCGAGACCCCAAGCCATGAGGCTGATGAAGCCGATGGCGGTCAGCCCGTAGAAGGGATCGAGGAAGCCCTCGACCGGCACGTCGGCGATCGAGCCGCCACCCTCGCCGCCCGCGCCGAACATGACGACCAGCGGCATGACAACGAGCGCGGTCACCATGATGAGGCCCTGCACGAAGTCGGTCAGGCTGACCGCGAGGAAGCCGCCGACCATCGTATAGGCGAGGACGACGAGCGCGGTGATCCAGATGCCCATCATATAGTCGCTGAGGCCAATGCCCGGCAGCAGCCCCGCGAAACTCGTCTCGAACAGCTTGCCGCCGCCGACGAGGCCAGCTGCGGTATAGACCGAGAAGAAAGCGACGATGATGAGCGCGCTCGCCACGCGCAGCGCCACCGCCTTGTCGGGAAAGCGGTTGGCGAGGAATTCGGGAATAGTCAGCGCATTGCCATAGCGCTCGGTCTGTTCGCGAAGGCGCGGCGCGACGACGATCCAGTTGACGAGCGCGCCGAGGAACAGGCCGATACCGATCCACGCCTCGACAAGCCCCGCGGCATAGAGCGCGCCGGGCAGGCCGAGCAGCAGCCAGCCCGACATGTCGGAGGCCCCCGCCGAAAGTGCCGCCACCGCGGGCGGCAGGTTGCGTCCGGCAAGGAGATAGCCCTCGCTGGTATCGGTCGACTTCCTGTAGGCCCACAGGCCGATGAGGATCATGCCGACGAAATAGGCGGCGAGCGAAATCAATGTTCCTGTCTGCATGCGCGCGAGGCTAGGGGCCGCGATTCGCTGCGTAAAGGCCGGACTTTTCGACCGGCGACCTGACCGCGCCTTGCCCCCGCGCATCGCCCGTCATAGCCTCGGCTTGATCCAGATCAGGAAAACAGGGGACGATCATGAAGAAGACCAAGCTTGCACTTCTCGCCGGCGCCGCCGCGCTCGCACCGCTCGCCGCAACCGCCGCGACCGCCGGCGCCGACCATCACGCAGAGGCCAGTGCCGTGCCGCGCTACACCGCCGAGCAGTTCTACGAGAGCAACAGCTATTCGACCGGTTCGAGCTGGGCGCGCAATTTCACGCTCGACGGCGATCATGTCCTCGTCCGTTCGGACGAGACGGGCGTGCACAACATCTACCTGATGCCCGTCGGCGGCGGTGCGATGACCCCGCTCACCGCCTCGACCGACGATGCCCGCTATCCGATCGGCTTCTTTCCCGGGGATGACCGCCTGCTCTTCACCGGCAATGCCGGCGGCAACGAGCTGTGGCAGCTCTACGTGCGCGAACTCGACGGCACCGTGCGCGACCTCACCGAGGGCACCGAGCACCGCGCCGGCGCCTTTGGCTGGTCGGCCGACGGCAAGTCGCTCTACATCGGCACCAACGAGCGCGATGCCTCGGTCAGCGACATCTACAAGGTCGACCTCGAGGACTATTCGCGCGAGCTCGTCTGGCAGAACCCCGGCGGCCTCAACATCGCCGAACTGAGCGAGGACGGGCGCTGGCTGGTCCTGTCGAAGAGCAACTCCAGCGCCGACAACGACCTGTTCCTCGTCGACCTTGCCGCAGACGGGGCCGAGCCCAAGCTTCTTACCGACCTCCCCGGCAACACCTCCAATTCCTCCTACGGCTTCGACCCCGACGGCGGGCGCCTCTATTACGGCACCGACGCCCATGGCGAGTTCCGCCAGGTCTGGGGCTATGACCTTGCCACCGGCGAGCATGTGAAGGTCCATGAAGCCGACTGGGACGTCACCGCCTACGGTTTCTCGCCCGAGGGCAAATATCTCTACCGCGTCATCAACGCCGACGGCCTTGGCGATGTCACGCTCATCGATCGCGCGAGCGGCAGGGAAGTCGCCCTTCCCGGCCTGCCGCAGGGCAACCTCGTCGGTGCCCGCTTCGACGAGGACAATGACCGCGTGATGGTCGCGCTCGGTTCGGACACCTCGCCCACCGACCTCTACATGGTCGATCTTGGCGAAGGCACCACCACCCGCCTCACCACCGCGCTCAACCCCGCTATCGACGAAGCGCATCTCGTTCCCGGCACGATGGTCCGCTTCGCCAGCTACGACGATCTCGAGATCCCCGGCATCCTCTACCGCCCGCACGGTGCCAGCGCCGACAATCCCGCTCCCGCCGTCGTCTATGTCCATGGCGGCCCCGGCGGGCAGACGGGTCATGGCTACAACCCCTCGATCCAGCATCTCGTGAACGCGGGCTATGCCGTCTACGGCATCAACAACCGCGGCTCCTCGGGCTATGGCAAGACCTTCTACCACATGGACGACAAGCGCCACGGCGAGGCCGACCTCGACGATGTCACCGCCTCGGCGGCCTGGCTCAAGTCACTCGACTGGGTGGCCGATGACCGCATCGCCATCATGGGGGGCAGCTATGGCGGGTACATGACCGCCGCTGCCCTCGCCTTCCGCCCCGAAGTCTTCGATGCCGGCATCAACATCTTCGGTGTCACCAACTGGGTGCGCACGCTGGAATCGATCCCCGCCTGGTGGGGCCCGGCGCGCGCCGCCCTTTACGACGAGCTCGGCGATCCCGCCGTGGACGGCGAACGGCTGCGCGCCATCTCGCCGCTGTTCCACGCCTCCAACATCGTCAAGCCGATGCTGGTCGTGCAGGGGGCCAACGACCCGCGCGTCCTCCAGGTCGAGAGCGACGAACTGGTCGAGGCCGTGCGCGCCAATGACGTGCCCGTGAACTATGTCCTGTTCGACGACGAGGGCCACGGCTTCTCCAAGAAGGCCAACCGCATCGCCGCGAGCGAGGCCTATGTTGCCTTCCTCGACGAGCATATCGGCACCGACTGATTGACCAACGGCGCTGGCGGACATGGGATGGAGCGGCTAGCGCAGCCCCCATGTCCGCCATCGTCCGTTTCGTCCTCCTCGCCTTCATCCTGTCCTACGGCCTCGCCTTCCTCGCGATGGCCGCGCATCCGCCCTTGGGCCAGACCCGCTGGGTCAACCATATCGCCGTGCTCGGCCCCGCGCTTGCCGCCTTCTGGATGGTGTACCGCGAAGGCGTCAGCATCGCCTCTTGGTTGCGCGAGCGGGCAGGCCATGTCCGCTGGTGGTGGCTTCTCGTGCCGCTCGCCGCGCTCGGCCTCGCCGCGCTGCTTGGCGCACCTGTCGACCCCGTGGAATTCCTCATCGCCTTGTCGATCCAGACCGCCTTCATCGCGCTCCCCGAGGAAATCGGCTGGCGCGGCTGGCTCGCCGACCGCATGCTGACCCGCTATCGTCCCATCGTCGCGGGGCTGGCCACCGGCCTCATCTGGGGCATCTGGCATGGCCCCAAGGTCGTCATGCTCCCCGGCCTCCTGCTCCTCGCGGTCGCTTTGTCGGTGATCCTCGTCCTCGCCTATGCGCGCCATGGCGGTGGCATCGGCCTCGCCGCCCTCGCCCACGGCAGCATCAATGCCGCCATCGGGCAGGCCGCCGTGATGGCGCCCGAAGCCGAACGCGCGCTGTTCGATCTTTATGCGCTGGTCATCGCGGGGCTCGCGATCCTTGCGCTGCTCTGGAAGCGACCCTGGTTCGTGACGCGGCCCGCAACGGCTGGCTAGTCGGCGGCGACCAGCCGCCGCGGCGCTTTCTTCCAGCCGAGGTAGCAGAGCCCCAGCATCACCACATTACCGGCAAGATCGGCCAGCATGAGCGAATTGAGCACCGGCTCGCGGATCGTGAACCAGTAGTTGAAGACGAAGAAGGGCAGCAGCACCACGCCATAAGCGATGAAGCTCGCCTTGGTGAAGCGGCTGAACCAGGCAAAGGTCCCCGCGATGCAAGCCTGCGCCCCGAAACAGGCCATCAGCAGGGTCTCGAGGTAGGACCCGCTGCGATAGGGTTCGTTGACGCCGAGCGCGATCACGCTGTCCGGAAAGAACAGCGCCCATCCGCCAAGGAGGAAGAAGACGCTCGCGAGGAGCCGCTGGATCGTCAGCGCACTCATTCGAACTCGACGATGACCTCGTCGACCTGCAGGCTCGCGCCTTCGGCGACCGGCACGGCCTTGACCGTCCCCGCCTTCTCGGCGCGCAGGATATTCTCCATCTTCATCGCCTCGACTACAGCCAGCGGCTGGCCGGCCTCGACCGCATCGCCCTCGGCGACATGGAGCTTGGTCAGAAGCCCCGGCATCGGCGCCATCAGGAAGCGCGACAGGTCGGGCGCCACCTTCTCGGGCATGTGCTTGATGAGGTCGGCGACATGGCGCGGCAGCACGCGCGCCGAATGGCGCGCACCGCGGGTCACCAGCGTGAAGCCGCGCCCGTCCTGCGCGACCTGCACGATCCGGCGACGGTCATCGCAGCCCGCGACCAGCAGCGACTGGCCGGGCGAATAGTCGGCGATCACCTCGATCTCTTCCTCGCCCACCGTGACCAGCGTCTCTCCGTCCTGCGGGTCGACCGTCACCTCGTGCCGCTCGCCATCGAGGATCACTGCCTGCTCCATCGACGGGAAGACCGGCTCGCCGAGCTGGCCGTCGATCAGGCTCATGCGCGTCTCGTGGGTCATGCCGACGATGGCCGCCAGCGCAACGAGGTCGGTCTTGAGCTGCGCGTCGGTCGGCGCGCCCTCGAAGCCCTCGGGATATTCCTCGGCGATGAAACCGGTGGTCAGCTCGCCCGACTTGAACCGCTCGTGCTGCAGGAGCGCCGAGAGGAAGTCGATATTGTCGGCAAGGCCGTCGAGCTCGAATGCATCCAATGCCTCGACCGCCAGCTCGATCGCCTCGTCGCGGGTCTCGCCATGGGTGATCAACTTGGCGATCATGGGGTCGTAGAACATCGACACTTCGCCGCCCTCGGCGACGCCGTCGTCGACGCGCACCACGCCCTCTTCCGAGCGCTCCTCATGCGGCGGTGAATAGGTGGTCAGGCGACCCGTGGAGGGCAGGAAGCCACGATAGGGATCCTCGGCATAGACGCGCGCCTCGATGGCCCAGCCGTTATAGGCGATGTCGCCTTGAACGAAGGGCAGCTTCTCGCCCGCCGCGACCCGGATCATCTGCTCGACGAGGTCGACGCCCGTGATTTCCTCGGTCACCGGATGCTCGACCTGGAGGCGGGTATTCATCTCGAGGAAGTAGAAGCTCTCGCCCGTCTTGTCCTTGCCCGAGACGATCAGTTCGACCGTGCCCGCCGAATGGTAATCCACGGCCTTGGCCAGCGCGACCGCCTGCTCGCCCATCGCTTTTCGCATCTCGGGCGTGACGAAGGGCGAGGGCGCTTCCTCGATCACCTTCTGGTGGCGGCGCTGGATCGAGCATTCGCGCTCGCCGAGATAGACCGTGTTGCCATGCTTGTCGCCGAGCACCTGGATCTCGATGTGGCGTGGCTCCTCGATGAACTTCTCGAGGAAGACACGGTCGTCGCCGAAGCTGTTGAGGCCCTCGCGCTTGGTCGCCTCGAAGCCCTCGCGCACGTCCTTTTCCGACCAGGCGAGGCGCATGCCCTTGCCGCCGCCGCCTGCCGAGGCCTTCATCATGACCGGATAGCCGATGTCGGCAGCGATCTTCACCGCTTCCTCGGTGTCGGCGATCTCGCCGAGATAGCCGGGGACGACGTTGACGCCCGCCTCGCGCGCGAGCTTCTTGGACTCGATCTTGTCGCCCATTGCCGCGATCGCGCCGGCCGGCGGGCCGATGAAGGCGATGCCGGCCTCATCCAGCGCCTTCACGAAGGAGGCGCGCTCGGACAGGAAGCCGTAGCCAGGATGCACCGCCTCGGCGCCCGTTTGCTTGCAGGCCTCGATGATCTTGTCGGCGACGAGATAGCTTTCGGCCGCGGCCGCCGGACCGATGTGCACCGCCTCGTCGGCCATTCGCACGTGCGGCGCCTTGGCGTCGGCATCCGAATAGACCGCCACGGTCGCGATCCCCATCTTCTTCGCCGTGCGCATCACGCGGCAGGCGATCTCGCCGCGGTTGGCGATCAGGATCTTCTTGAACATGCGGTCTCCGTGGGGTCTCTCAACTGACGGGACGCCTATGCCGCGCCGTGGCCGTTAGGGCAAGGCGTGGGGCCTTGCCCCGCGCCCTAGTCGGACGACAGGGGGCCGCCGCTCTCGCAGCGCAGCACCATGCCATATTCCTCGAGCCAGTCGGCCTCGGTCGGCATCAGATATTGCAGCGCCTCGGGGAGGAGGCCGTGCAGGCTCGTGCCATGATCGAGATCCTCGCGCCGGTCGGAGAAGCAGTGAGGCTGCGCGTCACCGAGGCTGGCCGCGAGCCGCATCACCCCTGCCTCGAAGGTCCCGCCCTCGCTCGCGAGGCTGAGGTAGAGCGGCGCGCGCGGCGTGAGGTCAGCCTCACCCAGCGTTTTCGACAGCGCCTGCCCATTCCACTGGAGGCTCGGCGAGATGGCGGCGTAGCCGGTGAACAGCGTCGGCGCATAGGCCCAGCTCTCGACCACGAAATGGCCCGCCGCGCTTTCGCCGACGAGATAGCGGCGCCCGTCGGTGCGATAGCCGGCCTCGACCGTCGGGATCACCGTCTCGGCAAGATAGGCGCGGAACGCCTCGCGCTCGCCCGCGGTCGGATAGCGCTCCGCTTCCTCGGCATCGCCGGTCGGCGGCAGCAGTTCGCGCTGGCGGTCGCTGGTCTCGACGCCGACAAGGATGGCCTCTTCCGAGCGCCCCCACATGGCGTTCCAATTGGCGATGCCCGCCCCCATCAAGAGGTCCTGCCCGCGCCCGCCGTCGAGCATGTAGACGACCGGGTAGGAAGCTTGCGGGTCCTCGCCATAGCTGGCGGGCAGCACCACATTGACCTGCCGCTCGGCGCCCACCGCCTCGAAGACATGCTGTTCGCCGATGACAAGCGGCGCGGCCTCGGCCGCAAGGTTGGCGGCGGCGAGGGAAAGGGCAAGAAACATACGCGAAACTCCGGAAAACGGCATGACGGCTCCTCGCCGTCATGCCGCTCCCGGTCCGGTCGATCAAGGCTGAAGATCAGTCCTTGTCGATATGGCCGACATGGATTTCCTCGTCCTCGACGAGGCTGTCCCATTCGGCGAGGATGGCCTGCGCCTTGTCCATGCCGCCGGCGATTTCGGCCATCGCCGCCATCCATTTGACGTCGTTGGGCGAGGTATCCCACGTCATGTCGGCAGGGCCGCCCGACATGGGAAAGGCGACGACGCCGTCCCATTCGCCGGTGTTGAGATGCAGGTCGATGGTGCCGCCACCGATGCCCGCGGCCTTGTCGGCGGGGATGTAATAATCGTCGATGATTTCATGCGCGCGGGCACGCTTGCCCGGTTTGAACTTGATGAAATGGATCGAGTACCAGTTGAGATCATTGCGTTCGGCGGTCGGCATGTCCTGCGCCGAGACCGAAGTGACAGGCGAAACGCACAGGACCGCGAGCGCGGCCGCACCGAGAAATGCTTTCATGTCCCTGTTCTCCCCTATTGGAGCCACGGTCCATAGCATTTATTTTTTGTTAACTCAATTTAGTTCCGGCGCTAGTAGGAGTCTGGCCCTTCAGGGTGCGAATTGCGGATTTCGGTCATGCGCGCGCGGGTCATGCGCTCCATGCACATGCCCACGATCATCGAATGTGCCGAGCCGCCTTCCCACATCTTGCCCTCGGCCTCGCACTGCGCGTCGCGATAGGCGAGCCATGCCCGCTGCGAGGGCAGCATGCGCGCCCGCATGTCGCCGCCGATGCGGTCCCACAGGAGGTTGAGCTCGGCATCGGCCTCTTCGGCGCCCTTCCAGGCACACCAGTTGAGCTCGATCTGCGCAAGTTCCTCACTGCCGCAATCGGGATCGGCATCGGCCGCCTGCGCGGTGGCGAGGAGGAGCGCGGAAAGGATCACTCGGCCGCCTCGTCCACGGGCGGCATGTTGTGGCCCAGGAGGCTCAGAACGTCGCGCGCGGCGTCGGCAAGGTTGGTGCCCGGCCCGAAGATCGCCTGCACGCCCTTCTCGCGCAGGAACTGGTAATCCTGCGGCGGGATGACCCCGCCCGCGACCACCTTGATGTCGCCGCGGCCCATGTCCTTCAAATGCCCGATCAGTTCGGGGATGAGCGTCTTGTGCCCCGCCGCGAGCGAGGAGGCACCGACCACGTCGACGCCCTCTTCCACCGCAAGCTTCGCCGCCTCGAGCGGGGTCTGGAACAGCGGCCCCGCGACAATGTCGAAGCCGAGATCGCCGAATGCCGAAGAAACGAGGTTGGCGCCGCGGTCATGCCCATCCTGCCCCATCTTGGCCACGAGCATCTTCGGCGCCCGCCCCAGTCGCGCCTCGACCGCGCCGGTGCCTCCCTTGGCCAGCGCCCAGGCCTTGTCGGCGCGCTGGCCGTAGATGCCGCTGACCGGTTCGGGCTTGGTGTCATAGCGCCCGAAGACATTCTCCAGCGCCTGTGAAATCTCGCCCAGCGTCGCGCGCGCACGCGCCGCCGCGACCGACAGTTCGAGAAGGTTGCCATTGCCCTTGGCGCCTTCCTCGAGCGCCTTCAGCGCCGCCGCGCAGGCCGCCTCGTCGCGCTCCGCCTTCACCTTCTCGATGCGCGCGATCTGGCTGGCGCGGACCTTGGCATTGTCGATGTCGAGAATGTCGATCTCGGGTTCGTCGTCGAGCTTGTAGCGGTTGACGCCGACGATCACGGTTTCGCCCGTATCGACCTTGGCGGCACGCATCGCGGCGGCCTCCTCGATGTGCCGCTTGGGCAGGCCGTCGGCGACCGCCCTGGTCATCCCGCCCGCCTGCTCGACCTCGGCGATCAGCTCCTTGGCTTTCTCGACGAGCTCGGCAGTGAGCGCCTCGACATAATAGGAGCCGCCGAGCGGATCGGCGACTGCGGTGATCCCGCTTTCCTCGGCGAGGATCAGCTGCGTGTTGCGCGCGATGCGGGCCGAGAAATCGGTCGGCAGCGCGATGGCCTCGTCGAAGCTGTTGGTGTGCAGCGACTGCGTGCCACCCAGCGTCGCCGCCATCGCCTCAATCGTCGTGCGCATGATGTTGTTGTACGGGTCCTGCTCGGTGAGCGAGACGCCCGACGTCTGGCAGTGGGTGCGCAGGAGCTTCGACTTTTCCGACTTCGCCCCGAGGTCGGTCATCAGCTCGGCCCAGAGCGTGCGCGCCGCGCGCAGCTTGGCCACTTCCATGAAGAAGTTCATCCCGATGCCGAAGAAGAAGGACAGGCGCGGCGCGAAGCTGTCGAGATCCATGCCCGCTTCCATCGCGGTGCGCGCATATTCGACGCCATCGGCGAGCGTATAGGCGAGCTCCTGCACCGCCGTCGCGCCGGCCTCGTGCATGTGATAGCCGCTGATCGAGATCGAGTTGAACCGCGGCATCTCGCGGCTTGTGTAACCGATGATGTCCGACACGATCCGCATGCTGGGCGCGGGCGGATAGATGTATGTGTTGCGGACCATGAACTCCTTCAAAATGTCGTTCTGGATGGTCCCCGACAGCTTGGCGCGATCCACGCCCTGTTCCTCGCCCGCGACGATATAGAAGGCCATGACCGGCAGCACCGCGCCGTTCATCGTCATCGACACCGACATTTCATCGAGCGGAATGCCGTCGAACAGGAGCTTCATGTCCTCGACCGTGTCGATCGCCACGCCCGCCTTGCCGACATCGCCCGACACGCGGTCATGGTCGCTGTCGTATCCGCGGTGGGTGGCAAGATCGAAGGCGACCGAGAGGCCCTTCTGCCCCGCCTTCAGGTTGCGGCGATAGAAAGCGTTCGATTCCTCGGCGGTCGAGAAGCCCGCATATTGGCGGATCGTCCAGGGGCGCCCCGCATACATGGTCGCATAGGGGCCGCGCGTATAGGGCGGCAGGCCGGGGAAACCGGGGTCGCGTTCCGGCGCGTCTTCGGGGCCGTAAACCGTCTTCAGCTCGATCCCCTCGGGGGTCGTAACGGTGAGATCCTTGCCGCGGGCTTCCTTGGCGGCCTTTTCGGCCCATGCGCTTTTGTCGGTCATGGGCGGCTACCTAGCGCCGAGCGCGCCGCTTGCCAATCAGTCGGCGGCGACGAAGCGCCCGTCCTCATAGCGGTAGGCCCGTTCGGAGGTCTCGGTGCCCGTGTAGCGCATGGTGAAGCCCTCGCCCGCGACCGCATCGACGATCTCGCCCTCGACCGCGTGATGGTCGGCGCTGCCCTCGGCATGCAGGCCGCCATTGTCCTCGCTCACCATGATCGGCTCGCTCACGACCGCGCCGTCGGGCAGGAGCGTCACCAGCGTCATCGACGAGATGGTGACGCCTTGTGCGGTAAAGCCGCGCGAGAAGACCAGGACGGGGGCCCCGGCAAGGCCGGTCTCGACGCGATCGAAGCTCGACGGTTCGCCCCAGCCCGACCCCGGCACCATCGCCACCTCGCTCGAGGCCAGCGCGAAGTCCTGCATCCCGCCCTGCTCCAGCCGGTGCAGCGCGCTCGCGCCCTCACAGGCGTGACAATCATTCGCATTGCGCCCCTCGCTGAGCAGATAGGCCCTGTCCGCGAGCTGGAACAGCGCGCGCGGGGCCACGGTCATCGGCTCGCCTTCCCACTCCACCTCGAGCGGCTCGAGCGTGCCGAGCACGGTATAGGCTGCATCCTCGAAGACCGGCCCTTCGGTCTGGATGTTCACTTCCTCGAAGGCAGGCTCGACTACCGTCTCCTCGGGCGCATCCCCCCTGTCGGCCCTGTCGCCGCAAGCCGCCAGAGCGAGCGCCATTGCGCCCGCCGTCCAGAGCCTCATCGCCATCCGAACCCTCCGATCAAGTCGACCGCGATGACGACCAGCAGCAGCAGCACCGCCGCATTGATCCCCACCAGCGTGTAGAATTTCGCATCACCCGCGTCGGCCCGCGCGATCCGCGTGCGATAGAGCGGGATCTCGCCGGTGCGGAGGGCCTTGCCGATGCGCACCGACAGGGCGACGACCATCAGCGCCGCGACGACGCCGACCAGCACCTCTTCGCCGCGCCCTTCACCGAGCATCGCTCGTCCCCGGCAGGCTCGCGCGCCACTCGGCTTCCAGCGCCCCCCAGTCGGTGTCATCGGCATCCCAGGCGCGCTCGTCCATCATCTCGGCGACGAGCCGCTCGAGGCCTTGCCGAGCAAGGAGCCAGCGAACGAAGCTGCCCTCCTGCACATAGGCCTGCCGCCGCAATACGCCGGTCTGCGCCGCCTTGCGATGCTGTTCGCTTTGCAAAAGCGGGATGCGCGTGCCGCTCTCGGCCTCCAGCGCGACCAGCAACCGATCGAGATCCTCCCCATGATTGGGATAGGTCGGCTTGCCGAGACGGTCCGCGAGATGCACCGCGAGGCCCTCGACGATCAGCCTGTCGGGCCGCCGCCCGCTGCCGAGCAAGTGGACGATCTCATGCTGGATGCTCATCGGGTCCGTCTGCCAACCATCGAGTTCGCCGATCCGCGCGACGGGTAGGTAAAGCGCCCCGCGGCTGGCCGTCGGCACCCGCCGTTCATTCCCGAGCCGGACGGGGAAGGGCGGGATATCGGTCGGCGTGCCCGCCTCCTCCAACCAACCCTCAAGCCGACCCGTTGCCCGCACCGTCTCGGCAAGGATCGAGGCCGCTGCCTCGCGATGCGCCGGATCGGCGAACAGGATGTGGATGCCCGAGGGATCGGTCAGTCGATGGGGAAGAATTTCGTCACCCGAAGCCTCGATCGGCGATGCCGCGACCGCGACCGGATGGGCCGACAGGGGCGCGGCCTGAGCGAGCATCGGCAGTGCGGCCAACATCCACAGCTTCGTCATGTGCCGCTCCTCAATGCGCTTGCTTCGGGCTTTCCATGATCTCGGTCAGCACCCCTTCCATGTCCTTCGGGTGAAGGAAGAAGATCGGCGTGCCATGCGCGCCGGTGCGCGTCGGGCCGAGGATTCGCTTGCCGATCCCCTCGAACCAGGCGCGTGCCTCCTCGATATCGGGGACTTCGAAACAAAGGTGGTGTTGCCCCCCGAGGGGGTTCTTCTCGAGGAACTTGTGGATGGGGCTGTTCTCGCCCAGCGGCTCGATCAGCTCGATCTGGCTGTTGGGCGTGTCGACGAAGCAGACCTTCACCCCCTGCGCGGGCAGGTCGAAGGGCTCCATCGTCACATGAGCGCCCATGGTGGCCTCATAATGCTGGATGCTCTTCTCGATCGAGGGGGTGGCGATCCCGACATGGTTCAGGCGGCCAAGCTTCATCACGCGTCTCCGAAATTCACGGTCATCACTTCATAGCGCAGCGGCTCGTCCTTGTCGTCGCAATCGGCGAGCCGGACCCGCAGCGTGGCATCGCGCAAATAGCGCTCGGCCGCCTCGCCCTCGTAGCGCCGCACCGCGCAGCCCTCGTCATCACGGTCCCGCGCGGTAAAACCCGCCGCGTCGAGCTCGGCCTCGAGCGCCTCGCCCTCCACGACCGACAGCCGCGCGCCGAGCCGTTCGGTCAGCGCGGGGTTTTCCATCCCGCTCTCGAGGATCGCCGCCACGCTCGCATCGGCGGGCAGGACCGGCGCCGCCGGCTCCCCGCAGGCGGATAGGACAAGCGCGCAGGCAAGAGGGACAAGCAGTCGCAAAGAACACACTCCGTCAAAAGGAAAAGGCGGCGCCGGCATTGCCGACACCGCCCTGTCCGTCAAGCGACGGGGAAGAGGCCTATTCGCCTCCGCCCGACACCGCATCGAGGCCGTCGACATATTGCGCGCCGGCCAGCACTTCGGCCGAGCTTCCCTCGAAGGCGTCGCCGAGCGGCTGCGCGCGCCCGCCGAGGCAGGTCTCGAGGAAGCCTTCCATCGCCGCGAAGAACGCCAGCCGGTTCTCGGGCTTCTGGAAGCCATGCCCCTCGTCGGGGAAGTTGATGTAGGTCACGGGCAGCCCCTTGGCCTGCATCGCAGCGACGAGATTGTCGGCTTCCTGCTTGGTCACGCGCGGGTCGTTACCCCCCTGCCCGACCAGCAACGGCGCGGAGATATCGTCGATGCGGCTGATCGCCGAACGGGCGAGCAAATCCTCGCGCTGTTCGGGGTCGCTCGGATCGCCGACATAGCGGAACCAGGTGCCGGCGAGGAACGGCTTCCAATATTCGGGGAAGCTCTCGATCAGCGTGACGAGGCTCGAGGGACCGACGATATCGACCCCGCAGGCGAAGCGGTCGGGAGTGAACGCCACGCCCGTGAGCGTCGCATAGCCGCCGTAGCTGCCGCCGCCGATGGCCACGCTGTCGGCCTCGGTCACGCCCTCGGCGATGGCCCAGTCGACCGCATCGATGAGATCGTCATGCATCTTGCCCGCGAACTCGCCGACGGCGGCATTGGTGTGCGCCTTCCCGAAGCCGGTCGAGCCGCGATAGTTGACGGAGAGCACCGCATAGCCGCGGTTGGCCATCCACTGGTGCACCGTATTGTAGCCATAGCTGTCGCGCGCCCACGGGCCGCCATGCACCCAGAGCAGCATCGGCACCGCTTCCTCGGGGCGCCCGTCGCCATCCGTGTCGCTGCCCGGCGGGAGCGTGAGGTAGGACACCAGCGTCCGCCCGTCGCGCGCCTTCAGCTCGAGCGGCATCATCGGCTGCAGGGGCGCGCCCTCGAGGTCGGGGCGGGTCGAGAACCATTCGGTCAGCGTGTCGCTCTCGCGATCATAGAGGTGATAAACGCCGGGCGCCTCGGCCGCGCTCTGGTGGACAATCCAGTAGCGATCATCATCGGTCCGGCTGGTGACCGAAATCTCGCCCGCGAGGTTCGACTGGAGGAAATCCAGCTCCGCCTGCGCCTCGGGGGTCAGCGCGGTCCACTCGTTCTTGAGATAGTTGCTCGAATAAGCAATCGGCTCATAGGTCTCGATGTCGCGGTAGATCCCGTTGATGTCGGCCTTCGAGCCTTGCGCGATCACCTTCACCTCGCCGGTCGTCAGGTCGATCGCCTTCAGGGCGGCGATGTCCACCCCGCGGCTGTCGGTCATGTAGACCGTGTTGTTGTCGCGGTGGAACCCCGAGATGTTGGTGTTGAGAAGGTCTTCCGACGGCACCTCGGCGAAGACCTCGCCCGGGGTCATGTCCTCCTTCAGCCACATCAGCTTCATGCTGCCGTCGGGCTGCATCAATGCTGCCATGCGCGGGGCATAGACATTGTCGCTGATGATGGCGGCATAGCCCGGGTTCTCGAGGATGAGCGTGCGCTCGCCGGTCGCAAGGTCGATCTCGTAGAGGTCGTGGAGCTGCGCGTTGCGATCGTTGAGACCGACGAGGATCACGCCGGGCTTGTCGCGGCTCACCCCCCGGATCTGCGCGCTCACCCCCTCATAGGGGGTAAGGTCGCGCGCCGTGCCGGTGGCGGGATCGACGGCATAGACGTGGTTCTTCTCGTCGCCGTCATTGTCCTTGAGGTAGAGGATATGGTCGCTGTCGACCGTCCACTGGTGGTTGGAAATGCCGCGGTGGGTGTCATTGGTCACCACCTTGGCAGCCGCCATATTGCCGCGCGGCGCGACCCAGACGTTCATCACGCCATTATAGGGCGCGATCCAGCTCATCCACTGGCCGTCGGGCGACAAACGCCCCTGCGCGCGTTCGGGATTGCCGAACAGCGCCTCGCGGTCGATTAGCGGATAGGCATTCACGTCATACATCGCCATCTCCTCGGCAGCGGGTGCCGAGGCACTGGCGGTTTCGGCCTCGGTGGTGGTGCAGCCCGCCAGCAGCGTGGTCGCCGCGAGCGTCGTCAACAAACCGGAAAAACGCATCATGTCCCGAAACTCCCCTGTTTGAGTCGGGACCAACGCTAAACCGCGTTTATTGACCTGTCCAGTAGTGTGTTACAAGAGCATTACAGCGGAATGTTGTCGTGCTTCTTCCACGGGTTCTCGAGGCTCTTGTTCGCCAGCTTGCGCAGCCCCAGCGCCACCCGCTTGCGGGTCGAGTGCGGCATGATCACCTCGTCGATGAAGCCCTTGCTCGCCGCCACGAACGGGTTGGCGAAGCGGTCTTCATATTCCTTGGTTTTTTCGGCGATCTTCTCGGGATTGTCGCGATCCTTGCGGAAGATGATCTCGACCGCGCCCTTGGCGCCCATCACCGCGATCTCGGCCGAGGGCCACGCATAGTTGAGGTCGCCGCGAAGATGCTTGGACGCCATCACGTCATAGGCGCCGCCATAGGCTTTGCGCGTGATCACCGTGATCTTGGGCACGGTCGCCTCGGCATAGGCAAAGAGGAGCTTGGCGCCATGCTTGATGATGCCATTATGCTCCTGCCCGACGCCCGGCAGGAAGCCCGGCACGTCGACGAAGGTCAGGATCGGGATCTCGAAGGCATCGCAGAAACGCACGAAACGCGCCGCCTTCTTCGAGGAATTGATGTCGAGCACGCCCGCCAGCACCATCGGCTGGTTGGCGACCACGCCCACCGTGCGCCCCTCGATGCGGCAGAAGCCGATGATGATATTGGCGGCATGTTTCGGCTGGATCTCGAAGAAGCGGCCCTCGTCGGCCACCTTCCGGATCACCTCGTGCATGTCATAGGGCTGGTTGGCGCTTGCCGGGATGATGCTGTCGAGGCTGTCTTCCAGACGGTCCCACGGATCGTCGGTCGGCACCTGCGGCACCGCGTCGCGGTTCGAGCTCGGCAGGTAGGAGAAGAATTCGCGGGTGGCGAGCAGCGCGTCCACGTCATTCTCGAACGCGCAATCCGCCACGCCCGACTTCTGCGTGTGCGTGATCGCCCCGCCCAGCTCTTCCTGCGTGACTTCCTCGTTGGTCACCGTCTTCACCACCTCGGGGCCGGTGACGAACATGTAGCTCGTATCCTCGACCATGAAGATGAAGTCGGTCATGGCGGGCGAATAGACCGCCCCGCCCGCGCACGGGCCCATGATGACCGAGAGCTGCGGCACGACACCGCTCGCCAGCACATTGCGCTGGAACACCTCGGCATAGCCGCCGAGCGATGCGACGCCTTCCTGGATGCGCGCGCCGCCCGAATCGTTCAATCCGATCACCGGCGCGCCGACCTTCATCGCCGCGTCCATGATCTTGCAGATCTTCTCGGCATGGCGCTCGGAGAGCGAGCCGCCGAGCACGGTGAAGTCCTGCGCGAAGACATAGGTGAGGCGCCCGTTGATGGTGCCCGATCCGGTCACCACGCCGTCGCCCGGATAATGCACCTCGTCCATCCCGAAGTCGGTGCAATTATGCTCGACGAACATGTCGAGCTCCTCGAACGAATCCTCGTCGAGCAGCACGGTGAGGCGTTCGCGCGCGGTCAGCCGGCCCTTGGCATGCTGCGCATCGATGCGCTTGGCCCCGCCGCCCATGCGCGCCTTCTCGCGGCGTGCTTCCAGTTCCTCGATCGTGGTACCCATGACGTCTCTCCTGTTCGGCTGCGCGGGTGGCACAGGAGGGGCGGAGCCGTCAATCGGCCCCGCCCGCCTCCTCCACGTCCTTGCGATATTCGAACAGGTCGCCGGGCTGGCAATCGAGCTCGCGGCACAGCGCTTCGAGCGTGTTGTAACGCACCCCGTGCACGCGCCCGTTCTTCAGGAGCGACAGGTTGGTGTTCGACATGCCGATGCGCTCGGCCAGCTCCTTGAGGCTCATCTTGCGCCGCGCCATCATCACGTCGATGTTGGTGACGATCGCCATCTAGAGCACTCCCTCGCTGTCGACCCGATATTCCATCCCCCGCTTGAAGGCATCGGCGGCGATGAAGGCGAGCAGCGCGAGGATGAAGGCCCCGAACGGCGGGCTATATTCCATCCAGATATTGTTCACGCCGTCCAGGTTCCAGCTGAGCGAGGGGTGCAGCACCTTGCCCTCGGCCGGGCCGATGAGCGCGAGGAACCACTGCTGCACGATGATCGCGCCGGCGATGCTGAGCGCGCAGATCGCGCCCAGCGCAACGCCGATGCGGCGCAGCGAGGCGACATTTTCCTCCTCGAACATCCGCCCCTCGCCGATCCGGCCGACGAGATCGCGCAGCTGGAAGAAGATCCGCGCGAGCAGCAGCAGGAAGGCGATCTTGAGCAGCATCTGGAAGCCCGCCAGCAGCGGCGCCCCGGCCACGCGCACCTGCCCGTAATTGAGGTCCCAATAGCCGCCCTCGAAGGGCTGGACGAGGACATTGGTGCTCGAGGCCTCGTACACCGCCTCGCCGAACGACCCGTTCGCCAGCTTGATGCCGTTCTGGAGGAGGAGGATGCCGACCCCCACGATCCAGAGCCATCCGAAAAAGGCGGTCAGCCCGCGCAACAGCTTCACGTTCATTGTCCAAACTCCCCTTGTTGTCGGGGAGCTTCTGCCAGCGCATTTTCGATTCTGCAATGACTTTTTTATGTTTTACGTAAAATTGTTTTCCGATGTCGTCATCTCGTCGCCCCCGGATAGCGCGCCTCGAAGGCCGCCGCGCTCTCGGGATTGCCGATATTGAGGAGTTCGCCCGGGCAACGCGCCCGCAATCGCTCGATCCCGACGAGATATTGCTCGGGCGTGCGATTGGGCCCCGCCCAGACCATCGGCTCGCCGATCCGCCCCCTGACCGCGCCGCTATGCCGGTCGATGAAGACGAGATATCCATCCTCGTCGAGCGAGATACCGGTTTCCTGATGGACGACGACGACCTTCCTGTCCTCGCCGCGCCCGACCGTCAGGCAGCCGTCCTCCAGCGTCACCGTCCCAGCACCCAGTGCCTCCAGCTGGATCCCCGTGGCAAAGCGTCCATAGGCATAGCCCTTGAGCAGCGGTTCGACCCGGGGGTCGACCGCAGGCAAGGTCGGGGCCTTGGCAAAATGCGTGACGATCGGCGCGGGCGGTGCGGGCCAGCCGTTCTTCTCGGCCAGCGCCTGATAGTCGGCGGCGGTAATACTGAGCGACACTTCGAGGTCGGGCCGCGTCGCGCCCAGGCCATAAGCGTATGGAATGCCTTCCGACGACCAGCGCTCAGCCCAAGGCTCGATCAGCGCCGCGCGCTCGTCCGAACTCAGCGTGCCACTCGCCGCCTCGAACCGCGGATCGCGCGTATATCGCGACAGCGTCGCTTCAGGCTCGCGCTTGAAATAGAAGATGTATCGCCAATCCGGCTGGTGCGCGAGCCGCAGGTCGAGGAAATTGTCGCCCTCCTCGCGTTGCAATCGCTCCCGAAGCCGCGTCACCTCGTCCATCTTGGCCTGCTGCGCATCAAGCCGGCGCCTCGCCTCCTCGAGGCTCAACCCGTTCTCGGCGGCATAGAAGTGATAGACGCTCTTGTCGGGGACGTGGGGATCGTCGGCGGCCTTGCGGACCGCGTCGGGATCGGGCGGTGCCGTCACGACGGTGGCATGGCCCTCAGGCCCGATCGAGGCGCCTTCTGGCGCGACAGACGAGGCCGCCACAGGCGGCGATGTGACCGAATTGCCGACGGGGGGATTTGCCGGCCCACAGGCCGCCAAGGCAAAGACCGCGACGATAATGAAGCAACGCATACGTCTCTCCCACTGGACGGGATCAACGCATCAGCGCGCTTTCGTTGCCGTGAACGGGGACGCGCCGGGCCCTAGAGCCCGTAATTCTCCAGTTCGTCGCCGACCAGCTTGACGATGTGGATGACGTTGGTCGAGCCCGACACGCCGAAGGGCACGCCCGCCATGATGAGAAGGCGGTCGCCGCCGCCCGCGATCGAGTGGCGCAGCGCCATGCGCTTGGCCTTGCCGACCATTTCCTCGAAGCTCGAGACGTCGCGCGTGGCCACCGCATAGGTGCCCCACAGGAGGCCGAGGCGGCGCGCTACCTTGGTGCTCGCGGTCATCACCATGATCGGCACGTTGGGACGCTCGCGCGCGATGCGACGCGCGGTCGAGCCCGACGAGGTGTAGCAGGCCATCGCCTTGGCGCTGACCGTCTTGGCGATACCGCGGGCGCTCTCGGCGAGCGCGTCGGCGGTGGTCGCTTCCGGAGCCGTCTCGGTGAAGTGGACGCGGTCGCCATAGCGCTCGTCCGCCTCCACGGCGCGGCCGATGCGATCCATCATCTTGACCGCCTCGACCGGATAGTCGCCCGCCGCGCTCTCGGCCGACAGCATGACCGCATCGGCACCGTCATAGATGGCGTCGGCAACGTCGTTGACCTCGGCGCGGGTCGGGGTGGGCGACTGGATCATGCTCTCGAGCATCTGCGTCGCGACGACCACCGGCTTGCCGTGCTGGCGCGCGGTGGCGACGATCTTGTTCTGCACCACCGGCACCTGTTCGGGCGGCAGTTCGACACCGAGATCGCCGCGCGCCACCATCACCGCATCGGCGGCATGGAGAATGGCGTCGAGGCTGTCGACCGCCTGCGGCTTCTCGATCTTGGCGAGCACCGCAGCGCGGCCCTTGACCAGTTCGCGCGCTTCCTCGACGTCCTCGGGACGCTGGACGAAGCTGAGCGCGATCCAGTCGGCGCCCTGCTCGAGCGCGAACTCGAGGTCCGAGCGGTCCTTTTCGGTCAGCGCGGGGATGGGGATCAGCACGTCGGGCACGTTGACGCCCTTGCGGTCGCGGATGGTGCCGGTGACGCGCGCCTCGGTGACGATGCGATCCTCATGCACCTCGGTGACCTTGAAGCGCAGCTTGCCGTCATCGACGAGCAGCAGCGAGCCTTCCTCGATCGCCTCGAACAGTTCGGGGTGCGGCAGGCAGACGCGTTCGCTGTTGCCCGGCGCCTCGTCGCGGTCGAGCGTGAAGGTCTGGCCCTTCTCGAGCTTGGCCTTGCCGCCATCGAAGGTGCCGACGCGCAGCTTGGGACCCTGAAGGTCGAACAGGATGGTGGTCGGGCGCTTGAGCTTGCCCTCGAGCGCGCGGATATGCTCGACCAGCGCCGCCTTGTCGGCCTGCTGGCCGTGGCTCATGTTGATGCGGAAGGCATCGACGCCCGAGCGCATCAGCTTCTCGATCATCTCGGGACTGTCGGATGCCGGCCCCAGCGTGGCGAGGATTTTTACCTTACGCATCCGGGGCTTCATCATCTCGCTCATGTCGCGCGCTTCCATCTTCTTTTGCTCGATCAATATGTTGCCGGCCCGCCATAGCGTTCCGACATTTTATCGCAAGCCGCTTGAGCCGCTCGGCGCCCTCGCCTAACCGTGACGACGAAAATTTCACATCCATCCTTAGGAGAATCAGCAATGGCCGAGGGGACCATCGCAGCCGACCAGCTTCGCCTGCTCATCGAACGCATCGAACGCCTCGAAGAGGAAAAGAAGGCGATCGCCGACGACATCAAGGACGTCTACGCCGAAGCCAAGTCGAACGGCTACGACACCAAGACCATCCGCACCATCGTGCGCCTTCGCAAGATGGAGAAGCACCAGCTCGACGAGCAGGATGCACTGCTCGAAACCTATCGCGCCGCGCTCGGCATGGCCTAAGCCCGCCAAGCCATTTCGGCTCGGAAACAAAATCGGCTCCCCGCGGTTGGTGCATTGCAGCACCATCCATCCGGGGAGCCTTTTTTCATGATCCTGACGACCACTTCGACCCTCCAGAACCGCGACATCTCGACCTATCTCGGCATCGTCCACGGCGAGGTCATCGTCGGCGCCAACATCTTCAAGGACATTTTCGCAGGCATCCGCGACATCGTCGGCGGCCGTTCGGGCGCTTATGAAAAATCGCTCGACCAGGCGCGCCGCCAGGCGCTCGCCGAACTGCAGGGCGAGGCCGCCGAACTGGGCGCCGACGCGGTCATCGGCATCGACCTCGATTACGAGGTGCTCGGCGACACGGGCTCGATGCTCATGGTCACCGCCAGCGGCACGGCGGTAAAGCTCGCCTAAGGCCTCGCCTCGCGAGCCTTCTTTGCTATAAGGCCGTCATTCAATCACAGATTCATCGAGGGCTTCGTCCGTGCGGGGCCCTCGAAAAATGCCAGTTTTCGAGGATATCATGGCCGGCCATAGCAAATTCGCCAACATCAAGCATCGCAAGGGCGCGCAGGACAAGAAGCGCTCGGCGCTCTTCTCCAAGCTCAGCCGTGAAATCACCGTCGCGGCCAAGATGGGCCTGCCCGACCCCGACATGAACCCGCGCCTCAGGCTCGCAGTGAACACCGCGCTCAAGCAGTCGATGCCCAAGGACAATATCAAGAAGGCGATCGACAAGGCCTCGGCGTCCGAAGGCGAGAATTACGAGGAAATGCGCTACGAGGGCTATGGCCCCAACGGCGTCGCGTTGATCGTCGAGGCGCTCTCGGACAACCGCAACCGCACCGCCACCAACGTGCGCACCATCTTCTCGAAGAATGGCGGCAACCTCGGCTCCTCGGGCGCGGTCGCGCACAGCTTCGACCGTCTCGGCCTTATCGAATATAAGGCCGACGAACTGTCGGAAGAGAAAGTCCTGGAGGCGGCGATGGAAGCCGGCGCCGACGACATCCAGTCGGACGAAACCACCCACTCGATCTGGACCGAAGCCGACCAGCTCCACGAAGTCGCCAGCCAGCTCGAAAAGACGCTCGGCGAACCCGAGACCGCCAAGCTCGCCTGGCGCCCGCAGCTCGAAACCGAGGTCGAGGGCAAGGATGCCGACACGCTCGTCAAGCTCATCGACGCGCTCGAGGATGATGACGACGTCCAGACGGTGTGGGGCAACTACACCTTCTCCGACGCCGAACTGGAGCGCCTCGGCCAGGCCGACTAGCGTTGAAGATCCTCGGCATCGATCCGGGCCTCGGCACCACTGGCTGGGGCCTGATCGAGGCGGAGGGCAATCGCCTCCGCCACCTCGCCAACGGGCATCTGAAGACCGATCCCAAGGAGCCGCTCCCGCAGCGGCTCTCGCACCTCGCGTCGCAGCTCGAGGCGATCATCGCCGATCATCAGCCGGACGGTGCGGCGGCGGAGGAGATCTTCGTCAACAAGAACCCGCGCTCGACGCTGAAACTCGCGCAGGCGCGCGGCGCGCTGCTGTGCATCGCCGCCAGCCGCGGCATCACCGTCGGCGAATATGCGCCGAGCCTCGTCAAGAAAGCGGTGGTCGGCACCGGCGGCGCCGATAAGGACCAGGTCCATGCGATGGTGAAGGTGCTGCTGCCGGGCACGAAGGTCGCCGGCAGTGATGCCGCCGACGCGCTCGCCGTCGCCATCACCCACGCCCACCATGCCGCGAGCAGCAGCCGCGGCTATTAGGCGCTAGTCGGCCAGCGCCAGCCCGTCCGCACCCGCGCCCGCGTTGAAGCGCTTCACCAACTCGCCCGTCTCGAGATCGACCAACGCGACCTGCGCGCGGCCCGTTTCGGCAACGAACAAGTGGCGGCTGTCCTCGGCGAAGAGGATCGTGACCTGTCCCGCATCGCTCGTCCCCGATACAGGGATGGTGCGCGGCTCGCGGTCGAGTTCGACCAGCGTCAGCGACCCGCCCTCATAATCCGAGGTCACCGTGCGGCGCCCGTCGGGGCTCACCGCCACGCGGATCGGGAAGCCGCCGGTGCGATAGCGCTTCACCTCGGCAAAGCGGTCGGTCTCATAGGCGTAGAGCACGTTGCCTTCTCGGTCGGCGACCCACAGCGTCTTGCCGCTCGGCGACAGCGCCAGCCCCTCGGGTGCCCCGCCGACACTGATGTCGCGCAGCTTGCGGCCCTTCTCGAGGTCGATCACGCTGACCGTGCCCGAGCCCATGTTGCTGACATAGGCGCGCTTCTCGTCGGGCGAGAGCGCGACCATGTGGCTCACCTCCTGCCCCGTCGGGATGGCGCTCACGCTGCCGCGCTCGAGGTCGACCACCGACAAGGTCTTCGAACGCTCGGTGGTGATCACCAGCCGGTCATCGCTGGTCCAGGCGATGCCGTGCGGACCGACATTGTCGCCGAGGTCGATGACGCGGCTCGAGGAAGGCGCGTCGACATCGAAGATCTCGACCGCCTTGGCGCCATAATGGACAACCGCCACTTCCTCGCCGTCGGGCGAGACGGCGATCTCGTGCGGCATCCGGCCCGTCGCCAGCCGCGCCCGCTCCATCCCGCTGTCGAGGTCGATGAAGCTGACGCTGTCCTCGGCCTTGTTGCCGACGACCAGCGTGCCCGCATCGGTGCCGTAGCGCAGCTGTTGCGGCGAGGAGGCACAAGCGGTGAGGGCGAGAAGGGCGGCAAGGGTGGCAATGCGCATAGGGATCTCCGAGCTGGCTTGCCTCCAATCTACCCCCCGCACCGCGCCATCGTCACCAACCTCTCGACAGACGGGCAAGCGAGCGCCACAGTCCGACGAATGATCGCGCGTCTTACCGGAAAGCTGGCCGAAATCGGCCCCGACACCCTCGTCCTCGACGTCTCCGGCGTGGGCTATCTGGTCCATGTCTCGACCCGCACGCTGGATGCAGTCGGACAGGTCGGCGCCCATGTCATGCTCCTCACCGAGATGCAGGTGCGCGAGGATGCGATGACGCTCTACGGCTTCAAGAGCGAGGCCGAGAAAGCCAGCTTCCACGCGCTCACCGGCGTGCAGGGCGTGGGCGGGCGCGTCGCACTCGCCATCCTCTCCACCCTCGGCCCCGACGAGTTGGGCAGCGCCATCGCCAATGGCGACAAGGCGATGATTGCGCGGGCCAATGGCGTCGGCCCCAAGCTCGCCGCGCGTATCTGCAACGAGCTCGCCGGCAAGTTCGAGGGCTTTGCCGGCATTCCCGCCGCGGGTCCCGGCGTCGCCCCCAAGGGCAGCACCGCCAAGGACGCGCTCTCGGCGCTCGCCAATCTCGGCTTCAAGCCCGCCGTCGCGTCGAAGGCCGTCGCCGCCGCACAGGAAGAAGTGGGCGAGGACGCCACCTTGGACGCGCTGGTCCGTGTGGCATTGAAGAAGGCGGCCAAGTGACCGAACTGCTCGCCGCCCTCGTCGGCGCGCTCTTCGCGGGCGGTTTCCAGTTTATCCAGGGACGCCGCGACCTCGCCCGCCGCAAGGAGACGGTACGCACCGCCATCGCCGCCGAGGTCGCCGCCATCGCGACCATCCTGCGCCATCATGGCTATCTCGATGCCTATCGCGCCATCGAGCGGCAGATCGAGGCGGACAGCTGGGACGAGCGCATCTGGGTGATCGACCTCGGCCCGCAATATTTCACCAATTACGAAGCGCTCGCGTCCGACATCGGCCTGCTGCAACCCGACGAGGTGCAGAAGATCACCGCTTTCTACATCCTCTGCCGCGCCGCCATCGACGCCACCCGCCCCGATCCGCCCGAGGTCTCCGACCTCGACGACCGTTCGAAGGCGGCGGGCGCGCAGTCGACGCTGGGCATCCTCGAGGCGCTGCTCGACATTGCCGACGAGATCGAGAAGCTTCCCGAAAGTCGCCTTCCCGCCCTGTCCAACCTGCGCGCCTATTGCGAGGATATGGAAAAGAACCCGCTGCTCAGGAGCCGCGAGGCCGCCAAGCCCAAGGCGCCACCGCCAGCTGGTGCGCCCGCATGACCCGCCACCAACTTTCTCGACCGCCCGAACCGAAAATGTCCTACAGCGTCTGACATGGCCACCGATCCCGACCGCCTCACCACGCCCGAGCGCCGCCCCGAAGACGCCGATGCCGCGCTGCGTCCCAAGAGCCTCGACGAATTCGTCGGCCAGAAAGGCGCGCGCGAGAATCTTCGCATCTTCATCGATGCCGCCAAGAAGCGCGGCGATGCGCTCGACCATGTCCTCTTCTTCGGCCCGCCCGGCCTCGGCAAGACCACGCTCGCGGGCATCATCGCCCGCGAACTGGGCGTCGGCTTCCGCTCCACCTCGGGCCCCGTCATCGCCAAGTCGGGCGACCTTGCCGCGCTGCTGACCAATCTCGAGGAGGGCGATGTCCTCTTCATCGACGAAATCCACCGCCTGAATCCGGCGGTCGAGGAAATCCTCTACCCCGCGATGGAGGACCGCGCCCTCGACATCATGGTCGGCGAAGGCCCGAGCGCGCGCTCGGTCCGCATCGACCTACCTCCCTTCACGCTGGTCGGCGCCACCACCCGCCAGGGCCTCCTCGCCACCCCGCTGCGCGACCGCTTCGGCATTCCCGTCCGCCTCAATTTCTACGAGGTGAGCGAACTCGAACAGGTGGTGGCCCGCGCCGCCCGCCTGCTCGATGCCCCGCTAGCGCCCGACGGTGCCCACGAGATCGCCAAGCGCTCACGCGGCACGCCCCGTGTCGCGGGCCGCCTCCTCCGCCGTGTCCGCGACTTCGCGCAGGCCGAGGGGGCAGCCAGCATCGATGCGCCCTGCGCCGACCGCGCGCTCACCCGCCTCGAAATCGACGCGCTCGGGCTCGACGCGATGGACCGCCGCTACCTCACCATGATCGCCGATCTCTATGGCGGCGGCCCCGTCGGGGTCGAGACCCTCGCCGCGGGCCTCAGCGAACCGCGCGACACGATCGAGGACGTGATCGAACCCTATCTCATTCAGCTTGGCCTCATCGCGCGCACCGCAAGAGGGCGCGTGCTGAACGGCCGCGGCTGGCAGCATCTCGGCATCACGCCGCCGCGGGGCACCGCCACGCAGGACGGTCTGTTCGACGGAGAAAAGTAGATGAGTGTCTTCGCCAGCCTTGCCCTCGCCGCCGCCTCGGCACAGGCCGCGCCCGTGCCGCCCGACTATCGCGATTCCGCCAGCTGGCTCTGCTTGCCGGGCCGCGAGGATGTGTGCAGCTGGCCCGTGACCGCCCATCCGCTCGAGCCGACCGGCTGGGGCACGCCCGTCACCACCACCCCCGATCCGCAGGCTCCCGTCGACTGCTTCTACGTCTATCCGACGGTCAGCTCGGACAGCGGCATGAACAGCGACATGACCCCCTCGTCCTCCGAGGAAATGCTGTTCGCGCAGCTGCAATTCTCGCGCTTCTCCAGCGTCTGCAAGCCCTATGCCCCCGTCTATCGCCAGATGACCGTGGGCGCGATCGCGCTCGCCGCGACGGGCGCCGACATGACGGCCTATGGGCAGGTCGCCTATGGCGACGTGCGCGCCGCCTTCCGCGAATATCTGAAGACCCACAACAAGGGTCGCCCCTTCGTCCTCATCGGCCACAGCCAGGGCTCGATCATGCTCGAGCAGCTGATCCGCGAGGAAATTGAGGGGTCGGACGCGCAGGACCTCATGCTCCGCGCGATCCTGCCCGGCTGGAACATCATGGTGCCCGAGGGCGAGGTCGTCGGCGGCAGCTTCCGACAAGTGCCCGGCTGCACCGGCGCGAGCGAGACCGGCTGCGTCATGAGCTGGTCGACCTATGGCACCGGCGATGCGCCGACCTCGGGCGCGCTGTTCGGCTATTCCAAGGTGCCGGGCCTCCGCCCGCTGTGCACCGTGCCGTCCGGCAGCGCGAACAACCGCGAATGGACCAGCCTCGATGGCTTCTGGTTCGCCAAGTCCCGCTATCCGGTAAAGGGCGGCCCCATCCGCTGGAGCGGCGAAGGCCCGCCGCCCGGCCCCTTCGCCACCAGCGAGGACCTTGTCGAGGCGCGCTGCATCTCGGCGGGGCAGCGCGGCTATCTCGAGGTGCGGACCACGCCCCGCGATATCGGCGACAGCCGCACCGACCGCATCGGCGGCGAACCCGGCATGGGCAATTTCTTCTTCCCCGGCTGGGGCAAGCATCTTGCCGACATCGCCATCGCGCAAGACGACCTGATCCGCCTCATCGATCGCCTCGGTCAGGACCGGGTCGCGGCCGGCCAGCGCTAGGCTAGTCGTCCAGCCAGAAGACCTCCTCCACCGCCACCCCGAAGGTGGCGGCGATCTTCAGGGCAAGGATGGTCGAGGGCACGAACACGCCATTTTCGACCGTGTTAATGGTCTTGCGGCTGACCTGGCAGGCCGCGGCGAGCTCGGCCTGCGTCAGCCCGCTCTCGCCGCGCCGTTCCTTGATGTTGTTGGAAAGGTTCACGCCGGCTCCTCTTCGCCATCGTCCTTTTCAAGGAGGATGAAGCGGAAGGCGGTCACCGTGAGCGCGGTTAGGATGAGGATCTGCACCGCCTCGCGGGCCTCGAGGCTCGTGTAGGGCGCGATGAAGAAGAGGAAGAGCGCGACCAGCACGGTCGCCATCATGCCCCATTGGAAGCTGATCCCGCGATGGTGCTGCGCCAGCTCGTCCTCGAGCTCGTAATAATTCTCGGGATGCGACTTCTTCCACCAGCGGTTCATGATTCCGGTGAGGTTGAGCATCATAACGATCACGAACAGCGCCCACATCGCCTCGAAGATGATCCGCGACAGGTCGCTGCGGTCGGGATCGGTCATGTTGTTCATCGTCAGCACAAGCCACAAGGGCGTCAGCGCCAGCATGAGGGTCCGCTGCTTCCGCAAATCCTGCGAGGCCGGATAATGGTTGAGGTCGAGATTGTCCTTCTTGCTGTAACCCATTGATCGAGACTCCATGTAACCTGTGCGTTACTTGTAACCCACAGGTGACACGCGTCAAGCGTAACCTTCAGGTGACATAACGGATCCGGTTAACGGCTTGCCGCCCATCGCAAATAGGAATCGCCTCGCCGATACCCTGTTAACCGCGCTTTGCAGGGGGAAAGGGCTGCGCTAAAGCGGGAAATAATGACCCTGACCCCACCCCAGGGCCGCTTCGACGGCAGCCTGCATTCCTTTCCCGTTCGCGTCTATTTCGAGGACACCGACCTGTCGGGCATCGTCTATCACGCCAATTACCTGCGCTATTTCGAACGCGCCCGTTCGGACATGCTGGCGCGCGTCGGCATCGACCAGCGCGCCGCCCATGACGAGGGGCTGGGCGCCTATGCGGTGACGCAGATGGACATCAAGTGGAAGCGCCCCGCCAAGCTCGATGACGAGCTGGTGGTGGAGAGCCGGGTAACGAATGTTCGCGCCGCCAGCTGCTCCATTCAGCAACGCGTAAGGCGTGGGCAAGACATTCTCGCGGAAGCGCAGGTGACGGCTGCGCTCCTCACCCCCGAAGGCCGGCCGCGACGCCAGCCGGCCGACTGGGTGGAAAAGTTCAAGGCCGTCACCGATGAGGGGAAGTACCAGTGATTGCAGGGCTGATTGCCAACGCCGCCGTTGCCATGACCGACGCCGCGGCCAACGACCATGTGATGAGCCCGCTCGGCCTGTTCATGCAGGCCGATATCGTCGTGAAGGCCGTCATGATCGGGCTCCTGCTCGCCAGTGTCTGGACCTGGGGCATCATCTTCACCCATTCGGCGCGCCTCACGCTCGCCCGCTCCAAGTCGCGCAAGACCGCCGATGCTTTCTGGAAGGCCAAGGACATCAACGGCTTCGTCGATGCCCACCGCGCCGACGACAATGCCAGCGCGCGGATGCTGCGCGCGGGCGTCGATGAATATCACCGCTCGGTGAAGGCCGGCCTCACCGACCGCGCCGCCGCGCGTGACCGCATCGCGGTGGCCACCGAGGATGCCATGGGCGGCGAATTGGAAAAACTGTCCGACCGCCTCAACATCCTCGCCACCATCGGTTCGGTCGCGCCCTTCGTCGGCCTGTTCGGCACCGTCTGGGGCATCATGCGCAGCTTCACCGCCATCGCGGGCGCCAACAACACCAGCCTCGCGGTCGTCGCGCCGGGCATCGCCGAGGCGCTGTTTGCCACGGCCATCGGCCTGTTCGCCGCCATCCCCGCGGTCATCGCCTACAACCGCCTGACGCACCGCCTCGATGCCTTCGAGAACGAGCTCACGCGCTTTTCCGACCGCTTCCAGTCGACCCTGAGCCGCCAGCTGGAGCGCCAGTAATGGCGATGGGGCTCGCCTCTTCGGGTAGCCGCCGGCGCGGCCGCGGGCGGGGTCGCTCGCGCCGCGGCGTCATGGCCGAGATCAACGTCACGCCCTTCGTCGACGTGATGCTGGTGCTGCTCATCATCTTCATGGTCACCGCCCCGCTCCTCGTCGCGGGCGTCGCCGTGGACCTGCCCGAAAGCCGCGCCGAGACCCTCGACCAGACCGCCGAGCCGGTGCAGCTGTCGATCGACCGTGACGGCGTCATCTCGATCGACGACCTCGTCATCGAGGAAGGTTCGCTCTCCACCCGCCTCGCCGAAATCGCCGCCGAGCCCGCGCCGCCCGAAGGCCGCCGCGTCTATCTGCGCGCCGACCGCAGCCTCGACTATGGCCGCGTCATGCGCGTCATGGGCGAACTCAATGCCGCGGGCCTCAACCGCGTCGCCCTCGTCTCGGTCGGAGAGGGCGCGGAGTGAAGCTCGACCGCGCCGAATGGGCCGGCAACGGCATGGCCCTCGGCCTGCACGTCGCGCTCGTCGTGGCGCTGTCGATGAACCTGGCGGGGCACGAACTGCCCGCCGAGCCGCCCGCCGTGTTCGTCGAGTTCGTCGACGATGTCGGCTTCGAGGCGGCAGCGCCGAGCCAGGTCCCGCAGGAAGCCCCGCAGGCGACCACCCCCGAGCTTCCCGACGACAGCGTGCCGCCCCCGCCCGAACCCGAGGCGACGCCCGAGCCGCCGCGCGCCGAGCCGACGCCCGCGCCCCCGCGCGAGCGCGCCACCCCGACCCAGACCCCGCCGCGCGAACGCCCCCGTCCGCGCCCGCGCCCGACGGGCCGCCTCGGCGATGACCTCCTCGAGGGCGTGCGCGAAGGCAACAGCCGGTCGGGCGAGGCCGAGAGCGCCGCGCCCAGCGCGCCTGCGTTCAGCGCGCAGGCGCAGGCCGGCATCGTCCAGGCGATTCGCCGCCAGATCCAGCCCTGCGCCAACCGCCAGATCGACCCCGGCCCCGGCGCCAACCAGATCCGCGTCACGCTCAACCTGCGGCTCGACCGCGCCGGAAACCTTGTGCGACCGCCGCGCGTCATCAGCACGAGTGGCGTGACCGGCGAGAATGAACGCTACGAACAGCGCGTGAAGGACCTTGCGATCGCCGCCTATACGGGTTGTTCACCTTTAACGGGTCTTCCTCTGGAATATTACGACCATTGGAAGAACTTCGACATGACCTACCGACTGCCGTGAGGGAGAAGAAGATGTTCCGTAAAGCCCTGTTGCTCCTCTCGCTGGTATTGCCCGGCGTCGCCCATGCGCAGGACGATGATCGTATCCAGGTCGATGTCGTCGGCGGCCAGCAGGCGGCGCAGCCCGTCGCCGTGCCGCAGATGGCCGCGCGCGGTCCCGCCACCACCCCGATCGGCAATGTCGACACCGTGTCGAACAATGTCTCGATCGTCATTGCCTCGGACCTGCGCTCGACCGGCGTGATCACCCCCATCGGCCCCGTCGGCATCCGCCGCCTGCGCAATGGCGAGGTTACCGACCCGATCTTCTCCGACTGGCAGCGCGCGGGCGCCAGCGCGCTCGTGTCGGGCTATGTCGAACTGACACCCAACGGCCGCCTCACGCTGGCCTGCTACCTGTTCGACACGGTCACCGGGCGCGAACTCGTTCGCCAAGGCTATTCGGTCGATCCCAACGACTGGCGCCGCGCCGCGCACAAATGCGCCGACACCGTCTATTCGCGCCTGTCGGGGGAGGAGCCCTTCCTCGACACGCGCATCGTCTATGTCGCCGAAACGGGCCCCAAGGGTAATCGCGTCAAGCGCATCGCGCTGATGGATTCGGACGGGCAGAACCACCGCTACCTCACCGAGGGGCAGGAAACGGTGCTGACCCCGCGCTTTTCGCCCCGCGGCGACCAGCTCGTCTACATGAGCTACAAGGGCCGCCGCCCGCGCAGCTACGTCTATGACCTCGCGAGCGGCCAGTCGCGCCTGCTCGTGCCCGGCACCGCCTTCACCTTCGCGCCGAGCTATTCCCCCGACGGGCGCAACATCGTCTTCTCGATGGCATCGGGCGGCAACACCGACATCTATGTCGTCAGCGCCAATGGCGGCACCCCGCGCCGCCTCACCACCATGCCCGGTGTCGACACCTCGCCCAGCTTCTCGCCCGACGGTCGCCGCATCGTCTTCGAAAGCGATCGCTCGGGCTCGCAGCAGCTCTACGTGATGAACGCCGACGGTTCGGACCAGCGCCGCATCAGCTTCGGCGGCGGCCAATATGCCTCGCCGACCTGGAGCCCGCTCGGCAATCTCATCGCCTTCACCAAGATCGGTGGCGGCCAGTTCCGCATCGGGGTCATGGCCCCGACCGGCGGCGGCGAACGCCTCCTCACCTCGGCCTGGCAGGACGAGGGCCCGAGCTGGGCCCCCAACGGCCAGTTCGTGATGTTCCATCGCACCACCCAGGGTTCGGGTGATGCGACCCTCTATGCCGTGCCGGTCAATGGTGGCCGCGCCCGCGTCATGCCGACCCCGCTGGGGGGTTCCGATCCCAGCTGGTCGCCCTTGCAAAACTAGATCCAGGGAAAAGGGAGTTACCCAATGAAGAAACTGTTGCTCATCACGGCGGCCACGCTGACCCTCGCGGCCTGCGGTTCGAAGGACGACGACGTCGTCGCACCGTCGGAAGAATATACCGCGCCGTCGACCCCGGTCGCCGACAATGACCTCGACCTCGTCGAGCTGCCCAACGCCCAGGCGGCGCTGATCGCGGCGGCGGGTTCGGACACCATCTACTTCGCCACCGACAAGTATAATCTCGAGATGGACGCCCGCGCGACCCTCGAGGCGCAGGCACGCTGGCTGATCGACAACCCCACCGTCAATGCCTCGATCGAAGGCCATGCCGACGAACGCGGCACCCGCGAATACAACCTCGCGCTGGGCGAGCGTCGTGCCAATGCGGCGCGCGAATATCTCGCCTCGATGGGTGTGCCCAACCAGCGCATGACCGTCATCAGCTGGGGCAAGGAGCGCCCGGTGGCGCTCGGCTCGAACGAGCAGGCGTGGGCGCAGAACCGCCGCGCCGTGACCGTCGTCGTCCAGTAGTCGGCGCGACGATCCTTATTGGAGAGCGGGGTGGCAGCGATGCCGCCCCGCTTTTCTTTTAGGCGGCGTAGCGGCTGCCGGCGCCGGCACCGCCCATGGCGAGGAAGGCACGCGCGCTCTTCTGCGCTTCGGCGATCTCGCGCGCGGTCATCTCGACCGAGATTTCGGCGCGGCACTGCTGCGAGCGCTTGTCGCCATTAAGGGCCGCAAGGTTGAACCACTTGTGCGCTTCGATGAGGTCGACGTCGCAGCCGCCCCGGCCGGTCGAATAGCTCACGCCCAGTTCGAACAGCGCATCCACATCGCCCTCCATCGCGTCGGCGATGCGGCTCTTGATCAGGAACTCGGCACTCGATTGGCTGATGGCCATGTCACTTAACCCCTGTTGCTTGCGGGCGTTGGTGCCCGTCGATGGGATCAGTGATCGCGATTCGGTCCTGACAAATGGTTAACGCGGAAAAAACCATGTCCGGAACGGACGGTTCAGCCCGCCCTGTTGTCGATAAGCCGCACCTTGCCGAGGCTCGCCGCGGCAATGATACGCGCGTCCTTATTGGCGGTTTCCAGCGGTTCCAGCGTATCGGCATGGACATAAGCGACATAGTCGACCGGCCCGAAACCGGCACCGACCAGTTTTTGCTTTGCCGCCGCTTCGGCGTCACGCGGCGGGGTGCCGGCGCGAATCATCGCGGCCATTTCATCGAGCGCGCGCGGAAGCGCCGCCGCCGCCGCACGTTCGTCGTCGGACAGCAACGCATTGCGCGAGGACAGCGCCAGCCCGTCTTCGGCACGCACGGTCGGCAGCCCGACGATCTCCACCCCGAGATCGAGGTCCGCCGTCAGCCGCCGGATGAGCGCGAGCTGCTGGTAATCCTTCTCGCCGAACACGGCGACGTCGGGGCGGACGTTGGTGAAGAGCTTGGTGACGACCGTCGCGACCCCGTCGAAATGGCCGGGGCGATGCGCGCCTTCCCACAGGTCGGTGATGCCCTCGACATGGACGGTGGTAGCAAAGCCGTCGGGGTAAAGGTCGGCGGGGGTCGGCATCCACACCGCATCGCAGCCCGCGCTTTCGAGCTTGGCGGCATCGCCTTCCTCGTCGCGCGGATAGCGCTCGAGGTCGCCCGCATCGTTGAACTGGAGCGGATTGACGAAGATCGAGGCGATCACCCTGTCGGCATGGGCCGCCGCCTCGCGCACCAGCGCGAGATGCCCCTCGTGGAGCGCGCCCATCGTCGGCACCATCGCCAGCGACTTGCCGCCGGCGCGCAAGGTGCCGAGCGCAGCGCGCAAATTTTCCCTGCCCTTAATGATTTGCACAGGACTTGCCCCTTGGACTAGAATCCATTTCGACCAGATACCTAGGGGGCAGGGAGCCAATGGGCCAGCCGCATTTCATCGTCTTCGCCAACGAAAAGGGCGGGACCGGAAAATCCACCACCGCGGTGCATACCGCTATCGCGCTCGCCGCCGCGGGCGCGCGCGTCGGGGCCTTGGACCTCGACCAGCGCCAGCGCACGCTCGATCGCTATCTCGAGAACCGCGAAAAGACTGCCGCGCGGCTCGATGCCGCCATCCCGATGGTCCAGCACGAGGTGCTGACCGACCGTTCGGACGCGGCCTTCGATGCTGCGCTCACGCGCCTCGCGACCAAGAACGACTTCGTGGTCGTCGACACGCCCGGCCGCGACGACGAGATGGCGCGCACCGCGATCCTCTTTGCCGACACGCTCGTCACCCCGATCAACGACAGCTTCGTCGACCTCGATCTCATCGGCCAGGTCGACCCCGAGACCTACGAGGTCGCGCGCCCGAGCTTCTATGCCGACCTCATCTGGCAGTCGCGCCAGCGACGCGCCAAGGAGCTGGGCCGCAGCGTCGACTGGGTGATCTTGCGCAACCGCCTCCAGCATATCGAGAGCCACAACAAGACGCGCGTGACCGCCGCTTTGTCGCAGCTGTCGAAGCGCGTCGGTTTCCGCACGATTCCGGGCCTCGGGGAACGAGTCATCTTCCGCGAGCTTTTCCCCAAGGGCCTGACCCTGCTCGACTTCAAGCACTTGCCCGACGTCGGCTTGGGACATATTGCGGCCCGGCAGGAGCTGCGCGAGATGGTCGCCAGCCTCGACCTGCCCGACCCCTCGGCGGAGACCATCGCCGCCGCCAGTTAGGATTAGCGATGAGCCACCAGTTCGACCCCTCCATCCTGCGCCAGTATGATATCAGGGGGGTGGTCGGCGAGACGCTCGACGAGGGTGACGCCACCGCGCTGGGCTGTGCCTTCGCCACCATGGCGGCGCGCAAGGGCTACAAGTCGGTCGCGGTCGGGCGCGACGGGCGCGAGCACAGCCCGCGCCTCCAGAAAGCGCTGATCGAGGGCCTGCGCAAGGGCGGGGTCGATGTCGTCGATGTCGGCATGGGCCCCTCGCCGATGCTCTATTATGCCGCCGCCACGCTCGACGTCGACGCCGGCATCCAGGTCACCGGCAGCCACAATCCCGCCGACTATAACGGCTTCAAGATGCTCTTGGGCGATGGCTCGGTGCATGGCGAGGCGATCCAGGAGCTCGGCCGCATCGCGGCGAGCGGCGACTGGACGCAGGGCAAGGGCAGCTATGCCACGAAGGACGTGCTCGACGCCTATGTGAAGCGGCTCACCGAGGACTTCCGTGGCGGTGAGTTCCGCATCGGCTGGGACGCGGGCAATGGCGCCGCCGGCCCCGCGCTCGAGAAGCTGCTCGAGAATTTGCCCGGCCATCACGAGGCCATCTACACCGAGGTCGACGGCAGCTTCCCCAACCACCATCCCGATCCCACGGTCGAGAAGAACCTCGCCGACCTCAAGGCGCTGGTCGCCGAACATGATCTCGACTTCGGCATCGCCTTCGACGGCGACGGCGACCGCATCGGCGCGGTCGACGGCCAGGGCCGTGTCGTCTGGGGCGACCAGATCCTGATGCTGCTCGCGGGGCCCGTCCTCGCCGAGCATCCGGGCGCGACCGTCATCGCCGACGTGAAGGCCTCGAAGACCTTCTTCGACCGCATCGAGGACCTCGGCGGCGCGCCGCTGATGTGGAAGACGGGGCACAGCCTCATCAAGGCCAAGATGAAGGAAACCGGCGCGCCGCTCGCGGGCGAGATGAGCGGCCACATCTTCTTCAAGCATCGCTGGTACGGCTTCGACGATGCGCTCTACGCCGCCGTCCGGCTGATCGAGGCGGTCGCCTCCTCGGGCAAGAGTCTCGCCCAGTTGATCGATGCCATGCCGCACACGGTCGCCACCCCCGAGATGCGTTTCCCGGTGGGCGACAAGGACAAGTTCCGGATCGTCGATGACCTTCTCGCCAACCTGCGCCAGGCCGGTGCGACCATCGACGACACCGACGGTGCGCGCGTGACGACCGAGGACGGCTGGTGGCTGCTACGCGCGTCGAACACGCAGGACGTCCTCGCCGCCCGCGCCGAAGCCGGTGACGAAGCCGGCCTCGACCGCCTCGTCGCCCAGATCGACGGCGAACTGGGCAAGCTGGGCGTCAGCCGCAGCTAGCGGCTATTCGTTTTCCTCCTCGCGTCCGAGCAGGCGCAATTCGCGGGCCTTGATCTGTCGGGTGAGGCACCAGTGCTTCAGCGCATCCTCGCGCCCGTGGGTGATCCACACCTCCTTTGGAGCGACCTCCCGGATGGTGGTGGTCAGCTCGTCCCAGTCGGCATGGTCGGAAATGACCAGTGGCAACTCGACATTACGTTGCCGCGCGCGCTGGCGCACGCGCATCCAACCGCTCGCCATCGCCGTCACCGGATCGGGCAGTCGCCGCGCCCAGCGGTCGTTCAATTGGCCCGGCGGGCAGATGATGATGCGGTCCCTGAGTTCGTCCTTCGAGGCGCCCGTCGCGGGTCGCAGCTCGCCGAGATCGACCCCCAGTTCCTGATAGAGCGTGCACAATCGCTCCATCGCGCCGTGATAATAGATCGGGTCGTGATGCCCGCGCAGCCGCATTTCCTTGACGACCCGCTGCGCCTTGCCGAGCGCATAGGCACCGACCAGCACGCAGCGCCCGGGCTCGTCGTGGAGGCGGCGGATGGCGCGGTCGACTTCATGGCCCGTGTCGGGGTGGCGGAAGACCGGCAGGCCGAAGGTCGCCTCGGTGATGAAGATGTCGCAAGGGGTGACAAGGAAGGGTTCGCAGGTCGGGTCGGGCCGGCGCTTGTAATCGCCCGACACCACCACCCGCTCGCCGGCATGGTCGAGGACGATCTGCGCCGAGCCCAGCACATGGCCCGCGGGCACGAAGCTCACCTCCACCTCGCCCAGCCGCACCGTCTCGCCATAGTGGACGGGCTTTTCGGTCTGCGGGCCATAGCGCACGCCCATGATTGCCAGCGTCTCGGGCGTCGCCCAGACCGCGCCATGCCCCGAACGCGCATGATCGGCATGACCGTGGGTGACGAGGGCGCGCTCCTTGGGCTGCATGGGATCGACCCATGCATCGGCCGGCTTCACATAAATCCCTTCGGGGTGCGGCTCGATCCAGGAACCCAAGCGGGGCATTGCGCCGTTATAGTGGGTGAACAGGCCGGTTCGTTCCGGTCCTAGACCGAAAGGATGTATCCATGCCCGAAGGCCTCGGCCTCGTCGCCATCATCGGCGCCGCCCTCCTCCTCATCGTCTTCGTCTATGCGATCAGCCGCAACAAGGCGAAAGACAGCCCCGCCGACATCGCGCGCACCGAACGCGCCACCGACGAGCTCTATGAAGAAGAGCATCGCGCCGCCGAGCGCCGCGAGGGTGACGCCTGAGCGCCAGCCTTCCCGCGGTCATCAGTGATTGGTTCGCGCAGCGCGACTGGCGGCTGCGCGATCACCAGGCGGGCATGCTCGAGGCAGGTCGCGCCGGCGATCACGCGCTGCTCGTCGCCGCCACCGGCGCGGGCAAGACGCTCGCGGGCTTCCTGCCGAGCATCGAGAGCCTGATCGATACGCCCACCGAGGGGCTGCACACCCTTTACATCTCGCCGCTGAAAGCGCTGGCGGTCGACGTGCAACGCAATCTCCTCACGCCGATCGAGGAGATGGGGCTGCCGATCCGCGTCGAGACCCGCTCGGGCGATACACCTTCCAACCGCAAGCAGCGCCAGCGCAGCCGCCCGCCACAGATGCTGCTGACCACGCCGGAGAGCCTGTCGCTCCTCCTCACCTATCCCGATGCCGAAAGAATGTTCGGCAACCTCCACACCATCATCGTCGACGAGATCCACGCCTTCGCGAAGGAGAAACGCGGCGACCTCCTCGCGCTGGCGATGGCGCGGCTACAACGATTGTCACCGAAGCTCCGGCGCGTCGGCCTTTCCGCCACCATCGCCGATCCCGACGCCTATCGCGCTTGGCTTGCGCCCGACGGCGACATCGACGCGGTGCGTCTCGTCGAGGGCGAACCCGGCGCGCCCGCCGACCTGTCGATCCTCATCCCCGAAGAGCGGGTCCCCTGGTCGGGCCATTCGGGGCGCTATGCCGCGCGGCAGGTGCTCGACCTCATCGACGGGCATGGCGCGAGCATCATCTTCTGCAACACGCGCAGCTTGTGCGAACTCATCTTCCAGGACCTTTGGGCGGTCAACGACAAGCAATTGCCCATCGGCGTCCACCACGGATCCTTGAGTATCGAGGCACGGCGGAAGGTCGAACTGGCGATGGCCGAAGGGCGGCTGCGCGGGCTGGTCGCCACCGCATCGCTCGACATGGGATTGGACTGGGGCAATGTCGATCTCGTCGCGCAGATGGGCGCGCCCAAGGGATCGAGCCGCCTTCTCCAGCGGGTCGGCCGCGCCAACCACCGGCTCAATGAGCCGTCGAAGGGCATGATCGTGCCCGGCAACCGCTTCGAATATCTCGAGGCCCGCGCCTGTCTCGATGCGATCGAGGACGGCGAACTCGACCCCGAACAATTCCGCCCCGGCGCCTTGGACGTGCTCGCCCAGCATGTCATGGGGGTCGCCTGCGCGGGGCCCTTCCGTTCGGAGGAGCTTCTCGCCGAGGTGCGCTCCGCCGCGCCTTATGCCGGCCTTCGCGACGAGGAATGGGAGCGTATCCTCCACCTCAATTCGACCGGCGGCTATGCGCTCAAGGCCTATGACAAGTATCGCCGCCTCGTCGAGGACGAGCCCGGCCTGTGGCGCATCACCAAGCCGGTGGTGGCGCAGAAGCACCGCCTGAACGCAGGCGTCATCGTCGACAATGTCATGATGGACGTGCGCTTCAGGAACGGACGCAAGATCGGGCGGGTCGAGGAAGGCTTCGGCTCGACGCTCACCGTGGGCGATGCCTTCTATTTCTCGGGCCTCAGCCTCGAGGTCGAAGGCTTCAAGGATGCCGACATCATCGTGCGCGCCTCGACCAAGAACGGGCGGATCGTCAGCTACGGCGGCCAGCGGATGAGCATGTCCACCCATCTCGCCGCCCGCGTGCGCGGCTTTCTCGCCGACCGCTCGCAGTGGCGCCGCTTTCCCGACGACGTGCGCGAATGGCTCGACGTGCAGTCGAAGCGCTCGATCCTGCCCGAGCCTCATGAACTCTTGGTGGAGACCTTTCCCCACGAGGGACGCCACTTCATGGTCGCCTACAGCTTCGATGGCTGGAACGCGCACCAGAGCCTCGGCATGCTCGTCACCAACCGCATGGAGCGCGCGGGCCTCAAGCCCTTGAACTGGGTCGCCAACGACTATGCCCTCGCGGTCTCCTCGCTGAAGCCGGTAAAGGACCCCAAGGCGCTCTTCTCCGCCGACATCCTCGAGGACGAGTTTCGCGAATGGGTCGAGGAATCGCATCTCCTCAAACGCGCCTTCCGCGAAGTCGCCGTCATCGGCGGCCTCGTCGAGCGCCAGCACCCCGGCCAGCGCAAGTCGGGACGGCAGGTCAGCTTTTCGACCGACCTCATCTACGACGTCCTCAAGCGATACGAGCCTGACCATCTCCTCATGCGTGCGGCGTGGGAGGATGCGAAGGCGCGGATGACCGAACTCGGCCGCCTCGCCCGCCTCGTCGAGCGCGCCGCCGACACGATGGTCCATGTCGATGCCGAGCGGGTCACACCGATGGCGGTGCCGCTGATGGTCGTGATCGGCCGCGAACAGGCGCCGGGCGGCGCGGCCGACGAGGCACTGCTGGTCGAGGCCGAACAGGCGCTCATCGACGCCGCCATGCGCATCGATTAGGGGAATTGCCCATGCGCTATTTCCTCGACACCGAATATGACGGCTTCGGCGGCCGCCTCATCAGCCTCGCGCTGGTCCCCGAAGAGGAAGGCGACGAGGAATTCTACGTCGTCATCGAGCCCGCCGAGGCGGAGAGCGAGTGGGTCGCGCGCCACGTCATCCCCTTCCTTCACACCGTGCCGGAAGCCTTGCGCGAGCGCCCCATGCCCGCCGCCGATGCGGCGCAGGCGCTGGCCCATTATCTCGCCCATGACGAGGCCCCCGAAATCTGCGCCGACTGGCCCGAGGACCTCGCCCATTTCGCGCGCCTCCTCGTCACCGGCCCCGGGGTGATGGTGCGCGTGCCGCCCTTCACCCTCCGGCTGCTCGACATGACGGGCTTCTCGACCGCCTCGAACAGTGCGGTGCCGCACAATGCGCTGCACGATGCGCGGGCCTTGCGCGACCATGTGACAAAGGACTTGGAGGGAATCGCCTGGGCTCGGTAGGAGAAGCCATGGTTCCCCTTTCGTTCGCCTCCCGAAACTTCTCCGTGTTGCCGTCGGGCGCGCTGTTCTGGCCCGACCAGGCGGCGCTGCTGATCGCCGACCTGCACCTCGAGAAGGCGAGCTGGTTCGCACGCTTCGGCCAGATGCTGCCGCCCTATGACAGCGAGGCGACAATCGACGCGGTGGCGGAGGATGTCGCACTGTCGAAGGCGCGCGCCGTCTATTGCCTCGGCGACAGTTTCCACGACCGCTTCGGCTGCGACCGCCTGCCCGAACGGGCACGCGCCAAGCTCACCGAGCTGACGGAAGGCCTGCGCTGGGTCTGGATCACGGGCAACCATGACGCCGGCATGATCGATCATTGCGGGGGCGAAGTGGTGGTCGAGAGCGTGGTCGAGGGACTCGTCCTGCGCCACGAGGCCGAAGCGGACGAGACGCGCCCCGAACTGTCGGGCCACTTCCACCCCAAGCTCCGCATCAAGGCGCGCGGGCGGCGGGTATCGCGGCGCTGCTTCGTGGCGACGGACACCAAGATGATCCTGCCCGCCTATGGCGCGCTGACGGGCGGGCTCGATGCCGACCATCCCGAGATATTGAAAGCGATGGGCGGCGGCGCGAGCGCGCTGGTGCCGGTGTCGGACCGCGTCCTGCGCTTCCCCCTAGCGGCCTGAGACGAGCCGCGCGCCGACGAGGCCGCGCACCGAATTGCCGATATAGAAGCCTGTTTCGAGGTCGGCGCGGGTAAGCCCGCCCTCGACCGCACGGCCTTCCTCGAGGAGGCGCTGGCGCAGCACGCCGGGCAGCAGCCCGAGCTCGGCGGGCGGGGTCACGAGCCGCCCGTCCTTCTCGACGAACAGGTTGGTGAAGCTGCCCTCGGTCAGTTGCCCGTCCTCGCGCTCGAACAGGGTCTCGAAGGCGATCTCGGGCTCGCGCGCATCGTCATAGAAAGCGCGATCGCTCGTCTTGTGCCGCAGCCGCATGTCCGACGGATCGACCGGCAGCGGCTTCACCTGCACGCTGACCGGCTCCTCGGGCGTCTCGGGGATGGGCAGCAATTCGATCGCCACCCCGCCGCCACGCGCGGCGAGCAGGCGGACGAAGGCGGGGCTGCGGTGGCCGAAGGTGGCGGCCTGCAATTCGTTGCGCGCATCGTGCCGGTCGAAGATGAAGCCGAGGTCGGCCGCCGCGCCCTTGAGGCGCGCCAAGTGCCGCTCGAGATCGACGATCCCGTCCACGGGGTCGTAAGCCATCGTCTCGATAAGATCGAACGGGTCGGCGATCTGCGTCACGAATTGCCCCTTAAGCAAACATTCGTGCCATTCATTGCCGCCGTGCGAATCCACGACAAGCCCCGAACCCAATCCCATCCGCGCCCGTGACCTTTGCGATACAGTCTCGATTGTCCTGATTAAGACGTTAAACGCGGCATTACCCGCCGATCCGTCCGCCGCTGGAGGCGCGATCCACCCCATCGAGCCGGTATAGGCACCCCGCGCATGGGGCTCGAGGTTAACCAGCGCCTGCATCGCCGCGATCTTGGGTGCGCCGGTCACCGAACCGCAGGGGAACAGCCGTTCGAGGACATCGACCGCATCGAATCGCCCCTCGATTCGCGCTGTCACGCGGCTCGTCATCTGGTGGACGGTGGGATAGGTCTCGACGGCAAACAACTCGGGCACCTCGACGCTGCCCGTCTCCGCCACCCGCGCAAGATCGTTACGCAAAAGGTCGACGATCATGAGATTCTCGGCGCGTTGCTTCTCGTCGCGGGCCAGCTCGCGCGCCTCGGCGGCGTCCATGGCGGGATCGGCGCGCCGCGGCGCGGTGCCCTTCATCGGACGGGCAGTAAGGAGGCCGTCCTCGAGCGTGAAGAACTGCTCGGGGCTGAGCGAGACCAGCGCGCCATCGTCATGCTCGAGCACCCCGCCCCAGCCGCCGCCGCCTCGCGCCGCGAGCAGCGCATAGAGCGAGAAAGGATCGCCCGAGACCCCGAGGTCGCAGGGAAAGGTCATGTTGGCCTGGTAATAGTCGCCGGCATGGAGCGCGCGATGCACCTCCTCCACCGCCGCCAGATATCGCGCGCGTGGCATCATCGGTCGCGGCGGATCGACGCGGGCCTCGCCGGTCGCGGCGAGCAGGGCGGCTCGCTCGACCTGCCGCGGTGCCTCGAACACCCCGAACAGGAGGAGCGGCCCCTCCCCTTCGCGCCCTTGCCCTTCGAGCGCGGGGTCAAGCGCGAAGCCCGCCTCATAGGCAAGGTAGCCCGCGACATGATGCCCTTCGGCCAGCGCGGCGCGTAGCGCATCGAGCGCGGGGCGCACTTCTTCCTCGCGCATGGCGCGGATGGTGCGCAGCGGCTGCTCGAACAGGAGAGACTGGGAAACGCCGTCGGGGCGCGCATCGTCAAACAGGATCCGCATCGCGCTCCCATGAACCCGCGCCGCGCCGCCGTAAAGCCGTGGCTTTACGACCCCCGCCCATCTGGGGCACGGATGGACGCAAAGGAGACGCTTTTTCATGTTCAGCCTGACCCTCGCCGCCGCGCTTGCCGCGACCCAGCCCGCCGCCAGCGACGTCGACGCCCGCGTCGCGCGCATCCTGTCGCAGACCCCGCTGGTCGACGGGCACAACGACCTTCCCTATGCGCTCGCGGGCGATGCCGGGGGCTCGGTCGAGGGCATCGATGCGGGCACGCCCTACATGACCGACCTCGAACGCATGCGCGAAGGCCGCGTCGGCGCCCAGATGTGGTCGGTCTATATCCCCGCCTCCACCACCGGCGATGAGGCCATCCGCACCACCATCGAACAGCTCGACACTGTCGACCGCATGGTCCGCGCCTATCCGCAAGACCTCGCCTGGGCGCGCACCGCCGACGAGGTGGTGGCGCAGTTCCGCGATGGCCGCATCGCCTCGATGGCGGGCGTCGAGGGTGGCCACCAGATCGGCGGCAAGCTCGCCGCGCTCCGTCAGTTCAAACGGCTGGGCGCCATCTACATGACGCTGACCCACAGCCGCACCACCGGCTGGGCCGACAGTGCCACCGACGCGCCCAAACATGGCGGCCTGTCCGACTTCGGCCGCACCGTGATCGGCGAGATGAACCGCGTCGGCATGCTCGTCGATTTGAGCCACGTCAGCGCCGAGGCGATGCATGACGTGCTCGACATGACGAAGGCGCCCGTCATCTTCAGCCATTCCAACGCCCGCGCGCTCGCCACCCATCCGCGCAACGTGCCCGACGCCGTGCTGGAGCGCCTTTCCGACAATGGCGGGGTGGTCATGGTGACCTTCGTTCCGACGTTTCTTGCGGACGAAATCTGGCAGTTCAACGCCGGCCGGACCGCTTTCGAAGCCGGGCTCGAGGCGACCAACCCCGGCAGCCCCGAGACGGTCGAGGCGGCAATGAAAATCTTCGACGAGAATCACGAGCGTCCTGCGGCCACCATTGCGATGGTCGCCGACCATATCGAGCATATCGCGAAGGTCGCCGGCCACGACCATGTCGGCATCGGCGGCGACCTCGACGGCATCAGCCAGACGGTCGAAGGCCTCGATTCGGTCGACGATTATCCCGCGCTCTTCGCCGAGCTGGTGCGGCGCGGCTGGTCCGACGAGAATCTCGCCAAGCTCGCCGGCGGCAACGTGCTGCGCGTGATGCGCGCCGCCGAAGCGGTCGCCACGGACTTGGCCGCCGCCCCCGCCGCGCTCGACAAGCCGGACATGGCCGACTAGCCAGCACTGCCATGACCGACACCCCCCTGCCGCCCCTCAAGGCCGCGATCATCCCCGTGACGCCGCTCCAGCAGAATTGCACGCTCTTCTGGTGCACGAAGACCAACAAGGCCGCGCTGTGCGACCCGGGCGGCGATCTCGACAAGTTGAAGGCCGCGATCGCGCAGACCGGCGTTGAGGTGGAGAAGATCCTCCTTACCCACGGCCATATCGACCATTGCGGGCAGGCACGGGTGCTCGCCGAGGATCTCGGCGTGCCGATCGAGGGGCCGCATGTCGATGACAAGTATTGGATCGACCGCCTGCCGGAGGACGGCGCCAAATACGGCATCCCGGGGTCGAGCTTCGAGAGCGACCGCTGGCTCGAGGATGGCGACACGGTCACGGTCGGCGAGCTTGTCTTCACCGTCCACCATTGCCCCGGCCACACACCCGGCCATGTCGTCTTCCACAATGCCGAATCGAAGCTCGCGCTGGTCGGCGACGTGTTGTTCAAGGGCTCGATGGGGCGCACCGATTTCCCGCGCGGTAATCACCAGGACCTGATCGACGCGATCACGCAGAAACTCTGGCCGCTGGGCGATGAAACCGCTTTCGTGCCCGGCCACGGGCCGATGAGCACCTTCGGGCACGAGCGGGCGACCAATCCCTTCGTCGGCGACGCCGCGCTGGGGCGTGGTTGAAAACCGTGTCGCCGGAGGGGCTTCCGGCCCTTGCATCCTTGGCCATTTTCGCTATAGGACGCGCCACGAGCGACCTCCCGGCGTCCGCATTTCATCGGGACGCGGTGGTCGCTGTTTTATTTTCGATCAGTAGATGAAGGTGCCGTCATGGCCGTCCCGAAGAGAAAAACCTCGCCCTCCAAGAAGGGCATGCGTCGCAGCCACCATTCGCTGACGCCCGCCGCGTTCCAGGAATGCCCGAACTGCGGCGAACTCAAGCGCCCGCACAACCTGTGCGATGCCTGTGGCCACTATAACGGCCGCGAAGTCATTTCGCTCGACGACTAAGTCTCGAGCGAAGCGCAGCTAGCAGTGGCCGCAAACCCACGGATCGCGATCGACGCCATGGGCGGCGATGTCGGGCCGTCGGTTATGGTCGAGGGCGCCGCCCTCGCCCGGCGGCGTGATCGCGACCTGCGCTTCGACCTCTATGGCGACAAGGATCGTATCGCTGCCGAGCTGGCGCGGTACGAAAAGCTGGCGGCTGTGTCGACGATCCATCACTGCGATGGGCTGATCGAGGCCGATACCAAGCCGAGTCAGGCGATTCGCAAATCGAAGGGTACTTCGATGGGCGAGGCTGTGCGCGCGGTGAAGGACGGGACCAGCCACGCCGCCGTCTCGGGCGGCAACACCGGCGCCCTGATGGCAATCTCCAAGCTCGCGCTCCGGACGATGGAGGGCATCGACCGCCCGGCCCTGTCGGCGCTCCTGCCGACCGTGCGCGAGGATGACCTCGTCATGCTCGACCTCGGCGCCAATACCGAGTGCGATGCCCAGAACCTCGTCCAGTTCGCGGTGATGGGCGCGGCCTATGCGCGCACCGTCATGGAAAACCAGCGCCCGCGCGTGCGCCTCCTCAACATCGGCACCGAGGACCTCAAGGGGACCGACGAGCTGAAGGACGCCGCGCAGCTCTTGCGCGATGCCAACTATCTCCCCTTCGACTTCCAGGGCTTCACCGAAGGTGACAAGCTTGCCCGCGGCGATGTCGATGTCGTCGTCACCGACGGCTTTTCGGGCAATATCGCGCTGAAGACCGCCGAGGGCACCGCGCGCTTCGTCACCGACCTCTTGCGCAACGCCTTCAAGTCGTCGATCCGAAGCCGCATGGGCTTCCTTATCTCCAAGCCCGCGATGCGCCTCCTCAAGGTCCATCTCGACCCCAACAATCACAATGGTGCGGTCTTTCTCGGCCTCAATGGCATCGTCGTGAAAAGTCACGGCGGGGCGAGCGCCAAGGGTGTCGCCAATGCGATCGCCGTGGCAGGGTCGATGGTTCGCAACGAGATCACCCAGAAGATCACGGACGATCTCGAGAAATTCCGGAGCCACACGCTCGATAAATTGAACGAGGCCGCCAAGTAATGATCCGTTCGGTCGTCAAGGGTTCGGGCAGCGCGCTGCCGAAACGCTGCGTTTCCAACCACGAACTGGCCGAGAAGATCGACACGTCGGACGAGTGGATCGTCGAGCGCACCGGGATTCGCCAGCGCCACATCGCGGGCGAGGATGAAACCACCTCGACGCTCGCCACCGAGGCCTCGTGCAAGGCGCTCGAGGCCGCAGGCGTTTCCGCCGATAGCGTCGACATCATCATCCTCGCCACCGCCACTCCCGACGAGACCTTCCCCGCGACCGCCACCAAGGTACAGGCCGCGCTCGGCATCAAGGACTGCGTTGCCTTCGACGTGGCGGCCGTGTGCACCGGATTCCTCTACGCCATCAGCGTGGCGGATTCGCTCCTGCGCACCGGCATGGGCAAGCGCGCGCTGGTCATCGGCGCCGAGACCTTCAGCCGCATCCTCGACTGGGAAGATCGCGGCACCTGCGTGCTGTTCGGCGACGGTGCGGGCGCGATGGTGCTCGATGCCGAAGAGAGCGACGAGCAGGGCATCCTCGCCGCCAAGCTCCATGCTGCGGGCGAGCATCACGACCTTCTCTATGTCGACGGCGGCCCCTCGACCACGCAGACCGTCGGCCATTTGCGCATGCGCGGGCGCGAGGTGTTCCGCCACGCCGTCACCAATCTCGCCGAGGTGCTGACCGAGACGCTCGAGGCCGCCGGACTCTCGGCCGCCGACGTCGACTGGGTCGTCCCGCACCAGGCCAATGCGCGCATCCTCGATGCCACCGCCAAGAAGCTCGGGCTCGACCCCGACAAGGTCGTCGTCACCGTCGACCGGCACGCCAATACGTCGGCTGCCTCCGTCCCGCTCGCCTTCGACGTCGCCGTGCGTGACGGGCGCATCAAGCGCGGCGACCTCGTCCTCCTCGAGGCGATGGGCGGCGGGCTGACCTGGGGCGCGGCGGCGCTGCGCTATTAACGACTGACCCCTTGAACTTGCACGAAAATTAGGCAAGGATTCGCTCGCACGGGCCGTTCGGGCCTGATGCGAAACGATTTTTTCGGCACGGTCACAGGGGGCAGTGCCAACAGGGGCGGGAGTTTCATCATGGCGGATGCCGGCATTGCACGCAGCCACGGTCACGAGAATGTCGATGCGGGGACGCTGACGCGCGCCGACCTTGCCGATGTCGTGCACGTCAAACTGGGCCTGAGCCGCGCCGAGTCGGCCTCGCTGGTCGAGCGCCTGCTCGCCCATATGTGCGAGTCGCTGTCGAACGGCGAGAACGTCAAGATCTCGGGCTTTGGCAGCTTCATCCTGCGCGACAAGGGCGAGCGCATCGGGCGCAACCCCAAGACCGGCGTCGAAGTACCGATCGCGCCGCGCCGCGTCATGACCTTCCGCGCCAGCCAGATCATGCGCGACCGGATCGCCGGCTAAGGCCTTGGCCCGCGCGAAGGACCCCACCGCCTTCCGCACCATTGGCGAATTGTCCGACGAGATCGGGGTGGCGCAGCATATCCTGCGCTACTGGGAAACCAAGTTTCCCCAGCTGAAGCCGCTCAAGCGCGCGGGCAACCGCCGCTATTACCGTCCCGCCGATGTCGACGTGGCGCGCCGGATCGACACCCTCCTCAACCGCGAGGGCTATACGATGGAGGGGGCGAAGAAGGCGCTGCGCGAACCGCCGCCGCCGCCGTCCGACCTCGACCGCCTGCGCGGCATCCGCGACCGGCTGGCAAAGGCCCTGTCGCGCTAGAGGTCCTTCGGGCGGGTAAAGCCAAGCAGCCGCCCGCGCCCGCGATCCAGCATCGGCCAGTCGCCCTCGATCCCGATCCGCGCCAGCGCCGCCGTCGGGAACTTGCGCGCCAGCTGCTCCATCCCCTCGCCGCCTTGGCCCCGCACCAGCGCGAACGCGCAGTCGTGCAGCCCCGGGTTGTGGCCGACGATCATCAGCCGCTCACCCCGCGCCTGCCGCGCCAGCATGATCAACGTGTCGGCGCTCGCGCCGTAGAGGCTCGGCACCACCTGCGGCTCGGGCAGGCCGGGGCAGCTAGCGCGCAAGCCCTCGATTGTCTGCTCTACCCGCGTGGCGGGACTGACCCACAGCTGGTCGATCGTGCCGAGGGTGTCGAGATGGCGGCCCATCGCCTGCGCCGCCTCCCGCCCACGCGCGTTCAGGGGGCGCTCGACATCGCGCAAGCCCGGGTCGCCCCAGTCGGACTTGGCGTGACGCAGGAGGAAGAGTTCAGGCATCCTGCCGCGCATTGTCGGTGATAATGCGCCTGTCGGCAACCCGACGCACTGCCTCCTCGAGCGGCACGCGTTCGACGCTCACCCCCTCGGGGAAGGCGGTCATGAGCCGTGACGGGCTGGCGGCGGACAAGAGCACGAAGTGCCCCCCGTCACCCGCCCGGCGCACCAGCCGCCCATAGGCCTGCGCGAGCTTGGCGCGCACCACCTTGTCGTCATATTCCGAGCCCCCGCCCGCCAGCCGCCGTGCGCCGTGGAGCACGGTCGGGCGCGGCCAGGGGATGCGCTCCATGACGACGAGCCTCAGGCTCTCGCCCGGCACGTCGACCCCGTCGCGCAGCGCATCGGTACCGAGCAGGCTGGCCTTGGGATCATCACGGAACATGTCGATCAGCGTGCCCGTGTCGATCGGGTCGACATGCTGCGCGAACAGCGGAAGCCCCGCGCGCGCCAGGCGGTCGGCGATCCGCGCGTGGACGCTGCGCAGCCGCTTGATCGCGGTGAACAGGCCGAGCGTCCCGCCGCCTGCTGCCTCGATCAGCCGCGCATAGGCGCCCGCCAGCGCGGGGAGGTTGTCGCGCCCGAGGTCATTGACCACCAGCACCTGCGTATTGCCGGCATAATCGAACGGGCTCTTCGCCTCGAAATGGCGTGCCGCGACCTCGAGATGATCGGCACCGGTGCGTGCCTCCGCCTCGTCCCAGCCTTCGGTGGTTTTCAAGGTGGCCGAGGTGACGATGACGCTGTGCGAAGGCTCGATCACCGCCTTGGCAAGCGGCCGCGTCGGGTCGAGCCAGTGGCGGTGCATGCCGATGTCATAGTCGCGCCCCTCGACGCGGTGGCAGGCGAGCCAGTCGACGAAATCGGGATCGGCGGGGCCGCCGATGCGCCCGAGCATCGCGCTCCAGCCCGCCACCTGTTCGCGCCGCCATCCCAGTGAATTGATCGCACCCTCGACCCGCGCGCGCGCCTGGCTGTCGAGCCAGTCGGGCGCATCCTCGAGCACGGCTTCGAGCCGCCGCGTCAGCGCCGCCATCGGCTGGGCGAGCGCTTCCATCGCCTCATGCGCGCTCGCCGCCGCCTCGACCAGCGGCGCATCGGGGTCGGCGAGTTCGGTCTCGAGCCCGTAGCCCGCGTCCGACGCCTTGGCGCGCGCATAGGTCATGGCACGGATCGCGGCGAAGAATTTCTCCAGCGGGCCCCACGGGTCACCTTCCTGCACGCGGCCGAGCCAGCCGTCCGAATTCAGGGATTGCGCCGCCTCGACGATCTTGGAAATCGCCTCATTGCCCGCCTCGTCATAGCTGGCGAGGTCCATCAGCCGAGCCTGAAGGCCGCGCCGCCGTCCGCGATGCTTGCCCTCGGGACCGATAATCCAGCGCCTGAGTTCGATCGCCTCGCGCCCCGTCAGCGCCGCCGCGAAAGTTGAATCCGCCGCATCGAACAGGTGATGCCCCTCGTCGAAGACGATGCGGCTCGGCGCATCGGGCCGCCCGCGCGCCGCGCCGATGAGGACGAGCGCATGATTAGCGATGACGAGATCGGCCTCTCGCCCTGCCCGCTCGGCGCGTTCGATGAAGCATTTGCGGTAATGCGCGCAGCCCGCATAGACGCATTCGCCGCGCCGGTCGGTAAGCGCGGTCGCACCCGCCCGCCGGAACAGGCTCGGCAGCCAGCCCGGCAGGTCGCCGCCGACCATGTCGCCATCCTTGGTATAGGCCGCCCAGCGCGCCACCAGCTGTGCCAGCACTGCCGCACGACCCGCGAAACCGCCCTGCATGGCATCCTCGAGATTGAGGAGGCAGCAGTAATTCTCGCGCCCCTTGCGCACCACGATGCGCTTCTTGCGCCGCACCGGATCGGGCTCGATCCGCGCCCCTTCGGCATCGAGCTGGCGCTGCAGCGCCTTGGTATAGGTCGAGACCCACACCGTGCCGCCCGACTTCTCCGCCCACAGCGTCGAGGGCGCAAGATAGGCGAGTGTCTTGCCAATCCCCGTGCCCGCATTGGCGAGCAGCACATTGGGCTGGCGCTCGGCTTTTCGCGGCGCGAAGGCGGGCGCGACCGCCGTCGCCATCGCCCGCTGCCCCTCGCGGCGTTCGGCGCCCTTGCCGGTGAAGGCATCGAGCCGCTTCAGCGCCTCGTCCTCGTCGACATGGACGGTACGCGGCGGCGCAGGCCCCGCGCCCTCCTCCCATTCGGGCAGGCGGGTGAAGAGGCTGCGTTCCATCTTGCCCGGTGTCGGCAGCCGCGCACCCGCGAGCGGCGCCCACGGCCAGCCGGCGCGGGCCAGCGCGCGATTGACCGTCCACGCTCCTTCGCGCTCGTGCCAGTCGTTCTCGCCCATCCGCCCCAGCAGCGTGTCGGCGATCCGCGCCAGCATGAGCGCCGCTTCCTCCTCGCCCGCCGGCGGTTCGAGGCCGACCGCGCGCGCCAGCCCCGACACCGTCGGCACGGAAAAGCGCGCGGGATGGACGAAGGCGAACAGTTCGAGGAGGTCGAGCCCCGACAGGTCGGGCGTGCCCAGTCGTCCGCCCACCATCGGGGCGTTGAGGAGGAGGTGCGGGCTTTCCGCCGCGCGCGCGATCGCCTCGCCGCGCGAGACCGAACGCACCTCGCCCCCCTTGGCCAGCCAGATGCCGGCATGGGTCGCGTGCAGCGCGGGAAGGTCGGGGGGCAGGCTCACCCGCCCCTGATGCCGCGAGGCGAACGGAAGGGCAACAAGACGGTCGCCCGCATTGACTCTGCATGGCGGCATGCCCAGCGTGCAGCGCCATGACCGAGACCTTCTCCGCCGCCGACCGCCGCGAACTGATCGATGCCTTGCCCAAGGCCGAACTGCACCTCCATATCGAGGGCTCGCTAGAGCCCGAACTGCTCTTCAAGCTGGCGCAGCGCAACAACGTCGAGATCCCGTTCGACAGCGTCGAGGCGGTGCGCGCGGCCTATGATTTCTCCAATCTCCAGGACTTCCTCGACATCTACTACCAAGGGATGAGCGTCCTCCAGACCGAGGAAGATTTCCACGACCTCACCCTCGCCTATCTCGAGCGCGTGCACGAGGACGGCGTGGTCCATGTCGAGATCTTCTTCGACCCGCAGGGCCATACCGCGCGCGGCGTCGCCTTCGACACGGTGATGAAGGGCATCGCCAGCGGCCTCGACGAGGGCGAGCGGCGCTTCGGCATCTCGCACCGCCTCATCATGTGCTTCCTCAGGCATCTCGACGAGGAGAGCGCCTTCGCCACCCTCGAACTGGCGCGCCCGTGGCTCGACCGCATCCACGGCGTCGGGCTCGACAGCTCGGAGGTCGGCCACCCGCCCTCCAAGTTCGAACGCGTCTTTGCCGAGGCGCGCGCAATGGGGCTCTTCCCCACCGCCCATGCCGGCGAGGAGGGCCCGCCCGACTATGTCCGCGAGGCATTGGACCTCCTCGGGGTGAAACGCATCGACCATGGCAATCGCGCGCTGGAGGACGAAGCGCTGACGAAGCGGATTGCGGAGGAAGGCCTCGTGCTCACCGTCTGCCCCTTCTCCAACCTCAAGCTGTGCGTCATCGACGCCATCGCCGACAGCCCCCTGAAGACCATGCTCGACCACGGATTGAAGGCGACGGTGAACAGCGACGATCCGGCCTATTTCGGCGGCTATATCTCGGAGAATTTCCATGCCGCCGCACAGGCGCTCGACCTGTCGAAGGACGAACTGAAGACACTCGCGCGCAATGCCTTCACCGGCTCGCTCCTCAGCCCCGCCGACCAGGCGCCGCATCTCGCAAAGATCGACGCACTATGAGCGACAAGATCTGGATCAGCGCCGACCAGCTCCTCTCAGACAGCTTCAGGCTGGCGCGGAAGATCCTCGAGAGCGATTACAAGCCCACCCATATCGTCGGCATCTGGCGCGGCGGCGCGCCGGTCGGCATCGCGGTGCAGGAACTGCTCGCCTTCCACGGGCAGGACGCCGACCACATCTCGATCCGCACCTCCTCCTACACCGGCATCGACCGCCAAGAGAAGGAAGTCCGCGTCTTCGCGCTGGGCTATCTCATCGACACGCTCAACCCCGAGGACCGGCTGCTTGTCATCGACGATGTGTTCGACAGCGGGCGCTCGATCGAAGCATTCCTCGCCGAACTCAAGGCACGCTGCCGCCACAACATGCCGCGCGAGACCCGCATCGCCACCGTCTATTACAAGCCGCGGCGCAACCGCACCGACCTCGTGCCCGACTATTATGTTCACGAGTGCGACGACTGGCTCGTCTTCCCGCACGAGATCTGCGGGCTCAGCGAAGAAGAGATCGCCGCGCACAAGCGTGACGCGGCGACCATCCTCGACCGGGACTGACCCCTATTCCTCGCGGACGGTGGTGGTGGTGCGCGTCACCTCGCCATCGGCGGGCGCGGGGCGCTTCGTGCTGGTTACGGTGTTCATGATCGCGAGACCGACGAGGATGACGGCGCCGATGCCGACCCACAGGCTCGGCACGCCGAGCGTGATCGCGCCATAAGCGAGGCCCGCGATGACGAGCAGGAAACCGAAGAAATAGACCATCGAACTGTTCATGATTGTACTTCCCTCAGATGTTCGGGAAAGTACGCGCATGGCGCCCCGTGGTTCCAAGTGGTTGATGCGGCGCACAAATGGCGATAACCGCTGCGGACCATGACCATCGATCTCGACACCCTCTCCGCCGCTGCACGCAACTCCAAGGCCTGGCCTTTCGAGGAAGCGAAACGGCTGGCCAAACGGTTCGGCGGCAATGTGCCCGAGCGTCCGGTGGTGTTCGAGACAGGCTACGGTCCCTCCGGGCTGCCGCATATCGGCACCTTCAACGAGGTGCTGCGCACGACCATGGTCCGCCGCGCCTTCGAAGCGCTGATGGGGTGGCAGCCGCAAGACGGCAAGACCCGCCTCATCGCCTTTTCCGACGACATGGACGGCCTCAGGAAGGTGCCCGACAATGTCCCCAATCCCGAAATGCTCGCCGACAATCTCGGCAAGCCGCTGAGCCGTATTCCGAATCCGTTCGACACCAAGGATGAAAGCTTCGCTGCGCACAACAATGCGCTGCTGAAGCGTTTCCTCGACCAATATGGGTTCGATTACGAATTCGCGGCGGCGAGCGACAAGTACAACTCTGGCGAGTTCGACGAGGCGCTGCGCACCGTGCTGCGCCGCAACGAGCAGATCCTCGACATCATGCTGCCGACGCTGCGCGAGGAACGCCGCGCGACCTACTCGCCGATCCTCCCCATCTCGCCCACCACGGGCCGCGTCCTGCAGGTGCCGGTCGAGATCCTCGACGCCGACGCCGGCATGATCGCCTTCACCGACGAGGACGGCAGCCGCGTCGAGCAGTCGGCGCTGGGCGGCCAGTCCAAGTGCCAGTGGAAGGTCGACTGGGCGATGCGCTGGGTCGCGCTTGGCGTCGACTATGAAATGTACGGCAAGGATCTCACCGACTCAGGCGTCCAGTCAGGCCGTATCGCCAAGGTGCTGGGCGGCCGCAAGCCCGAGGGGCTCATCTACGAGATGTTCCTCGACGAGAAGGGCGAGAAGATTTCCAAGTCGAAGGGCAATGGCCTGTCGATCGAGGAATGGCTGACCTATGGCTCCGAAGAGAGCCTCGCCTTCTACATCTATCGCGAGCCGCGCAAGGCCAAGAACCTGCACCTCGGCCTCGTGCCGCGCGCGGTCGATGAATATTGGCAGTTCCGCGGCAATTACCCGACGCAGGAGCTCGACAAGAAGCTCGGCAACCCGGTGCACCACATCCACAATGGCGATGTGCCCACCAACACCCTGCCGCTGACCTATGGCCTCTTGCTCAACCTCGTCAGCCTGCCAGGCCTCCAGGACAAGGCGGTCGCGTGGAAGTTCGTCAACCGCTACGCGCCCGACGCGACGCCGGAAAACAGCCCCGAGCTCGACAATCTCATCGGGCTGGCCGTCAATTATGCCCGCGACTTCGTGGTGCCGGGCCTCAAGCGCCGCGCGCCGGTCGGCCATGAGGTCGATGCGCTCAAGATGCTCGACGAGAAGCTCGCCGAGATCGACCCCGCGACCCCTGCCGAGGACATTCAGAACATCGTCTTCGAGGTCGGCAAGGCGTTCGATTTCGAAAGCCTGCGCCACTGGTTCCAAGCGCTTTACGAAACGCTGCTCGGCTCCGCGCAGGGGCCGCGCATGGGCAGCTTCATCGCGCTCTACGGCGTCGAGGAAACGCGAAGGCTCATCGCCGAGGCGCTCGCCTCGGCCTGATCCTGCGGTCCGCCCTGAGGATGGCCGTGCCTGTCACTCGGGCGCGCACAGACGTTCGTCCAGGAACTGGAAGTTGGTGGCGAGGATGTCGTTCGACTTCTGGATGTAGAATTCGGACAGGAAGGGGATGAGCGGGTCGAGATCGAATTGCCGGCTGGTGTCTTTCAGTCCCATTATCGAGTCGGACAAGGCCGTCACGCGGACGAGATAATAGGAACGATCCTGAAACGTGTGGATTTTGATCCGACCGACCCGATGGTCCCGGCCATCGGGAAGCTGCACGAGGAAAGAAGAGAAGCCGACACCGCCGCGCTTGGGAAAGCTTTTCAGTCTCAGCAGCATCCCGTCCGGAGCGCGAACGAAATTGGTTCGCTCGTCGCTTCCGAAGACGATACCGGGGTCACGGACAGGCATTATGAGCCGTGCGCCATGGGGTGGCACATAATCCTCGGGAAGGCCCGAAGCGCAGCGCATTGGCACGCTGCCGCCTCCACTCTCGCTCATACCGCCCCCCTATCTTCCTCACATTTATCGAAGGGTTGCAGAGAGCGCCCGCGATTTGAAGCCACGATCCGCGATCTAAGACAAAAAGGCCCGCCGTTTTCCCGACGGACCTTTCTCGCTCGCGTGACGTCACGCGTGGGGGGCTAGCCCCCTATTCCTCTTCCTCGTGCGCATAGCTCTGCACGGGGTCGGTCGGCTGCTTGCCGCCCGACTGGTTCACGTCGGGCGCGGCCAGGCTGCCTTCGACATGGTCATAGGCACCCACTGCATTGGCGGCATCGCCGCGCTGGCTGTCGGGACGGTTGGTCTGGTCCTGCGGTCCGGGCGAGGCGATCGAGGGACCGCCATTATTACCCTGCGCCTTATTGTGGTTCACATCGGCCATACGCGTTTCTCCTTTGGTTTGAAGGATCAAAGCGTGGGGCCCGAGTCGCGTTCCGATACCACTCCATGAGAAAAGGGCGCCCGCGTCGCCGCGAGCGCCCTTCTCATTCCCTCGCTCGGGGAACCCGGCCTACCAGAAGAAGTCGTAGATCACGTCCACCACTTCGCCCGAGTAGATGTCGACCAGCAGCGCATCGTCATAATAGCGCACCCAGCGATAGGGACCGTAGACGGGCGGCAGGCGATAGCGCCAGGGATCGCTGATCCAGTAGCGACTCGAATAATAGCTCGGCCGCATGTTATAGCCGATGTTGTAACGGCGATAATTCCAGCCGAACGGATCGTAATAATAGCCGAGGCTGAAGATCGTCCGGTTGCGGTCGCGATAGCGGCGCCAGTCGTAGCGACGGTCGGTGCGCCAGTCGTGCGAATGCCAGTGGCGATAGTCGCGCCCGTTGTAGCGCACGATCCGGTCACCGTTGCGGCGCAGGTCGGCCGCGCGCTGCTTGGCGTAATCCTCGCGGTCGCGATAATATTCGCGCGAATGGGACTGGCGGCGCTCGACACGGTCGCGGCGCTCGTCGGTGCGACGCTCGATCCGGCGCTCGGTGCGACGCTCGCCGCGGCGATCGCGAACGCGCTCGCGCTCGAAATCGCGGTCGCCGCGGAGCACGACATTGCCATTGTCGCGCAGGCGCTCGGTGCGGGCGTTGATCTCCCGACGACGCTCGGCGCGATCGACCTGGCGCTCGCCGCGCTGGCGGACCGAGCTGCGCTCGCGGCGCTCGGCGTTCTCGGCGCGGCGCTGGGCCGCTTCCATCCGCTCGTTGGCGGCACGCGCATTGAAGCTGCGGTCGCGGTCGCGGTCGGAGGCCTGCGAACGGTTCTGGCGCGAACGCTCGCGGTTCTCGCTGCGCTGGCGCTCCTGCCGCGCCTCGCGCTGGCGTTCGGCGCGCTCGGCACGCGCCTTGCGGGCACGCTCGGCCCGCGCTTCGCGGCGTTCCTGCGCGCGGTCGTCCTCGGGCTGGGCGGCGGTAAAGTTGGTGCCATTGTCAGCGGCAGTGGCAGCATGGGCGGCGCCGGGTGCAGCCAGCGCCATGGCGAGGGTGATGGTCAAAGCGGTGCGCATGGGCGCTTCTCCTACTCGATACGCTTACTTTCCTTTTCTTCCTCCGCCTTAACCGCTGACCCTAAGCTGAACGTTAAGGTCGGCCTTTCGTCAGCTTTGGCCGATGCCGCGCGCAAAGCCGCCGCCGCCGCCATGCCGGCGCGCACGATCCGCGGCCCCGCCCCGCAGGCGCAGCGATTGGGCAGCGCCGCCAGTTCTTCCTCGCCCGGCGCCGCATTGACGGCGAGCAGCCCCGCCAGCGCGGTGATGAAGCCGGGGTCGCAAAAGCCGCACATGCTCGGCTGCTGGGCCATCCAGGCGGCGAACAGCGGATGGTCCGGCGGCAATCCCTCGATGGTCGTCACCGCCGCCCCCTCAGCGCGCGCGATCGTCAGCGTGCAGGCGCGTACCGCCGTGCCGTCTACCAGCACCGTGCAGGCATGACAGCCGCCATCCTCGCAGCCATGCTTGGGGCCGGTGATATTGGCCGCCTCGCGCAGTGCGTGGAGCAGCGGCGTCTCGGGATCGAGCGCGAAGGCCATCGGCTGGCCGTTGACGGTCATGCGGGTCATGGCAATAGACACTAGGTCGTTGGACTAGGGTTACAAGCAGCCTGTTTTGGGGGAATGTCGGAGCGTTATGCCCGGGGGGACTGACAGCAAGTCGGGGCGCATCGGCGCCATCACGACCGGAACGCGGGAGGCGGGGCGCCTGCCGGTCCTCTTCCTGCACGGCGTCGGCTCGGACAAGAGCGTCTGGATGCCCCAACTCGCCCATTTCGGCGGCGATCGCATGGCCATTGCGGCCGACTATCCCGGCTATGGCGACAGCGATTTCGTCGAAGGCGCGACCCGCGCCGACTATGCCCGTGCCATGCTCGGCCTGCTCGACCGGCTCGAGGTCGACCGCGTCGTGGTCTGCGGACTGTCATTGGGCGGGATCATCGCGCTCGAGATGGCACTTTTCGCGCCCGAGCGCATCGCCGGCCTCGTGATCGCCAACAGCTTCGCGCGCCATCCCGAGGGCGAGGCCATCTACGACCGCTCGGTCGCGGGGGCGCGGGACATGGGCATGGCCGCGCTCGCCAAGGCCCGTGCGCCCATGCTGCTCGGCAAGGACCCGCCCGAGGGGCTCGCCGAGGAAGTGATCGAAGTGATGAGCGCCATCCCGCCCGAGGCCTATGTCCTCGGCGCCGAGGCCGTGTGGCGCGCCGACCTGACCCAGCATTTGCATCGCATCGCCTGCCCCGCACTCGTCCTGTGTGGCAGCGAGGATGCGGTGACCCCGCCCCAGCTGTCCGACGAACTCGCGGCGGCCCTGCCCTCCGCGCGGCGCGAGGACATCGCCGGGGCGGGGCATCTTTCCAATGCCGAGCGCGCCGAAGCCTTTAACCTGTCGGTGGATGCATTTCTCTCCGATTTGGACGAAAAACCATAAGCTTACCGCGATTTTAACCTTAACCCTTAGCCAGATATTCGGCTTGCCTCGGCAAGTTGGGCGGCATGATCAAGCGTGCCTCCCTTCTCGCCCTCCCCGCCATGCTGGCGCTCGCCGGTGCCTCGCCGGCGCTGGCCGCAAGCGCAGCGGCGAGCGCAGGCACCGACCGTAACGCCCCGCCGCCGCGGCTCGCCATTGCCGCCGCGCAACCCGTCTCGAGCCCTGCTGCCGCCAGCGCGATCATCGGCGCCCCCTCGGCGCTCGCCGCGCTCCAGGCGCGCCAGTCGGGCACCCCGCTGATGATGGCGAGCGCACTGATGGCCGCCAAGCCGACCTTCGAGGGGTTCGCCCCCGCCCACCGCGCCGCGCCGATGCTGCGCACCGCCCATGCCAGCCGCCCCGACGTCTTCGGTTCGACCGCGCTGTCGGTGTCGAAGACCGCCTTCGATGCGCGTTTCGCCAATGTGTTCGCGCGCCGCTCGCTCGGCCGTGCCGCCGACGTCGCGCGCCGCTTTGCCGCCGCCGACCGCATGGACGCGCTCCTCGGCATCAACGCCTATGTGAACCGCGCCGTCACCTTCACCGACGACCGCGCCGCGACCGGCCGCGCCGACCGCTGGAACGCCGCCGCGGAGACGCTTCGCTCGGGCCGCGGCGACTGCGAGGATTATGCCATCGCCAAGATGCAGATGCTCCGCGCCGCCGGCTTTGCCGCCGACGACCTCTATCTCGTCGTCTTGAAGGATCTCGTCCGCCGCGCCGACCATGCGGTGCTGGTGGTGCGCCACGAGGGTCGCTTCCTCGTGCTCGACAATTCGACCGACCGCCTCCTCGATTCCGACGCGGTGCGCGATTACAAGCCCGTGTTCAGCTATTCGGCGGGCAAGGCGTGGATCCACGGCTACAAGCGCGAGACCGCGCCCCGCCCGACGCGCATCGCGCCGGTCCAGCTCGCGGCCTACACCGCCAACTAGTCACTACCCCCCGCGCTAATGCTCGGTCAGTGCTTCGCGGCGCGCCTTGTTCAACGGCTTGAGCAGGTAGGCCAGCACGCTCTTCTGACCCGTGATGATCTGCGTGTCGGTCATCATGCCCGGTGTGATCGGGAGCTGGGTCGCGCCCGATTCCAGATAGGCTTTATCGGTCTCGACGATGACATTGAAATAGGCTTCGCGCTCGACCTCGTCATAGATGCTGTCGGCGCTGATCTCGACGACCTTGCCGTCGAGGCCCCCGTAGATCGAAAAATCATAGGCGGTGACGGTGACCAGCGCGGGATCGCCGACCGCGACGAAGGCGATGTCTGACGGTTTCACCCGCGTCTCGACGAGCAGCTTGTCGCCGATCGGCACCACTTCCATGATGCTCTCGCCGGCCTGGACGAATCCGCCGATGGTGGTGACGGCAAGGTTGTTCACTACGCCTTCCACGGGCGAGCGCAACTCGGTGCGCGCCAGCCGCCCTTCGGCCCCGCGCAGGCTTTCGCGATTGACCGCGATCCGGCTCGCCACCTGGCTGCGCTCGTCCAGCGCCTGCTGCGCGAAATCGGCCCGCGCCTCGGCGGCCTGCGCATTGGCTTCCGCGACCGCGGCCTGCGCCCGCGTGCGCTGCTCGCGCGCCGCGGCGATGCGCCCCTCGAGGTCGATGACCTCGCGGCGGGCATCGGCAAGGTCGGTCTGCGGCACGATGCCGCGCTCGGCGAGCGGGGCGAGGCGCCCGACATTCTCGCGCGCCAGCCGCAGGCTCGAGGTCAGGCTGGAGATGGTGGCGCTGGCTTCCTGCGCGTCGGCCTGCGCCTGGCGGGCCTGCGCGTTCAAGGCACTGACGCGGCTCGACAGCGCCGAGCGGCGGGCCGCGATGACCGCGCTTTCCGCATCGCAGTCGGCACCCTCGCAGGACAGCGTCCCACCCGTTCCTTCGGCGCGCAGCCGTGCCTCGCGGGCCTCTAGGCTGCGCGTTTCGGCCGCGATCTCGCCCAGCGCCGAGGCACTCTGCGTGTCATCGAGCCGCGCGAGCAGCTGGCCCGCCTCGACCCGCTCGCCCGAGCGCACCAGCAATTCCTCCACGACCGCGGGCTCCGATGCCTGGATCAGTTGCACCTTGGAGGAGGGAATGACCTGTCCCGGCCCGCGCGTCACCTCGTCCACCTCGGCGATCAGCCCCGCCCAGATCAGGAAGGCGGCAAAGGCGCCGGCAATGAGGAGGATCGTCGTGCGCGCCGCGCTCGGCGGCGTGCGATTCTCGTCGCGGTTGCGGTCGATGAAGGAAAAGGCGTTCATTACTGTCCCCCCCCGGGGAGCGCGGGCGTTGCCGCGCGCGCGGTCTGAGTGTGGTTGACGCGGGCGACCGCGCTGCCCGTCCGCGTCGGATCGGGCATGCTCGGGCGCCAGCCCTTCGAGGTGTCGATCAGCCCGCCGACGTCATTGTCGGCGCGGCGGATGGTCGGATCCTCGTCCCGCGTCGGGAAGGGCTTGGGCTCGGGCGCGATCGCCTCGGCCAGTTGCTCGCCCACGAGGGCGCCGACCGGGGGAGCGTTGCGCTGCAGCGACGCGATGCTGCGCGGCTCGCCCTGGTAGCCCATGCGGAAAGCGGCAGGCCGCCCCCAGCCCCCCGGCCAGCGATAGAAGATGTGCGCGCCCAGCTTCTCGACCTTGTCGAGCATCGGCGCCCAGCGCGGCGCGACATAGTCGGCGTGATAATGGGTCGCCATGCCAACCGATTTCTCGACATGCCCCGCCAGCGCGTCGGCGGCGATCCGCTTGGCGGTCGCCCAGGCGCCGGCTGCCGGTCGCCGGTCGAGCGAGCCATCGCAGGTGAAGCTGAACTGGCAGACGCGCTTCTTGGCGCCTTCGTAGACGACGCCGCAGACGCTCGCGGGGAAGGCGGGGTGACGGACACGGTTGAGGACGACCTGCGCGACCGCGCGGCGCCCCTCGACCGGCTCGAATCCCGCCTCGTAATAGATGGCCTGCGTCAGGCACAGGTGCGCGCGGTCATAGGACAGGCTGCCGGGCGCCGCGGCGGTGAAGGCGCGTGCCGAAAGAACCGGTCCGCCCGCAAAAGGCAGCGAGGCGTTGATGACTTCGGCGCTTTTCCCCAGCGCGGTCATGTCGGTGACCGCCGTGCCGGTCGCCGCCTCGACCACCTTGTCGGGCGCGGGCAGCGGCACCTGGACCTTGGCCTCGACGGGCGTGGCAGGTGCCCTGGCTCCCATCGGGAAAAGAAGCGCGCCCGCCACCATCAGCCCCGTCACGAGGAGCAGGACCAGCGCGACCGAGACGCGGCGGAAAGTGAGGCTCCGGTTCACCGGTCGCCTCCGGGGGTCGGCACGCCGCCCGACTTGGTCGCGGCCTGCGTCAGGCTGGCGAGCACCTCGTCGCGCGGTCCGTCGGCAATCAGGCGACCCTTGTCGATCACCAGCAGGCGGTCGACGATCGACAGCATCTGGTGGCGATGGGTGGAGACGACGAGCGTCTGGTCGGGGCGGAGAGCCTTGCCGAGCTTGTCGATGAAATAGCGTTCGGTCTGCGTGTCCATGGCGCCCGTAGGCTCGTCGAGGAACAGCGTCTTGCAATCGGAGACCAGCGCCCGCGCCAGCACCAGCAGCGCGCGCTGCCCGCCCGACAGCGCGCTGCCGCGCTCGCCAACCGACAGGTCGAAACCTGCCGCGCCCTGGCTGAGGAAGAGGTCGGCGCCCGAGCGGCGCACCGCGTCGACCAGTTCCTCGTCGCTCGCGCGCGCCGCGCCGAGCATGAGATTGTCGCGCACCGTACCCGAGAAAAGCTCGGCATCCTGCCCGACGAAGCGGAAGGCATCGCGGAGCTGGTGCGGGTGGTATTGGCGGCTGTCGAGCCCGTCGACGGTCATCACGCCCTCGGTCGGGGCATAGAGGCCGCACAGCACGCGCCCGAAGGTCGACTTGCCCGAGGCGACGCGACCGATGATGCCGACCCGCTCGCCCGGTTCGATCCGGAGCGTCATTTCCGACAGGCTGTCGGTCGCGGCGCCCGGATAGCGGAAGGACAGGCGCTCCATCGCCACCTGCCCCTCGCGCACCTGCGGCACGATCGAGCGGCTGGCGGCGGCGCGCTCGTCGGGCGCCTCCATCATTTCCTGCAGGCTGTCGAGCGTGGCGCTCGCCTGCTTGGCGCGGGTCATGAGGAGCGCGAACTGGCCGACGGGGGCCATGGCGCGGCCCGCGATCATGACGATGGCGATGATCGCGCCCATCGTGATGTCGCCCGAGTGGAAGAGGTAGAAGCCGCCGATGATGAGCGCCACGCTCATCGCCTGCTGGGTGACGGCGGCAAGGTTGGTGGCGATGGCGGTGAGGCGGCGCATCCGCTGCTGCGTCGCCGCCGACATATTGGCGAAGCGGCGCCACCGACCGAGCATCTGCCCTTCGGCGCGCGCCGATTTGAGCGTCTCGGCCCCGCCGATTGCCTCGACCAGCACGCTGTGCTGGAGGCTGGCGTCGGCCTGTGCGTCCAATGCGGTGCGCCCCATCGCCTTTTGCAGCGAGAAGCCGACGATCACCATCACGGCGATCATCACGATCGGCACGAAGACGAGCCAGCCCGCCAGCAGCGCGATGAAGAGGAGGAAGATGCCCATGAAGGCGATGTCGACCAGCAGCACGACGCTGGTGGAGGCAAAGAAGTCGCGCACCTGCTCATATTCCGACACGCGGCGGGCAAAGGCGCCGGTCGAGCCCTTCCGCTCCGCCAGCGGCAGGTTCATCACCTTCTCGAAGATGCGCTGCGAATAGCGCGCGTCGAGCTTGCGCCCGATCTCGTCGACCAGCCGCGAACGGGCGAGGCGAAGCGCATAGTCGAAGCACAGGGCCAGCCCGACGCCGGCGGCCAGCACCCACAGCGAGGACACGGCCTCGTTGGGAATGACGCGGTCATAGACGTTCATGGTGAACAGCGGCACCGCGAGCGCGAGCAGGTTGATCACCATCGCTGCCAGCAGCACGGGACGGAAATCGCGGCGCGCCTTCCACACCTCGGACCAGAACCAGTGGCGCTTGGTCGCCTTGTCCCAAGGACGCTCGCCTTCGCGTTCGCGGGTGGGGTCGGGCTCGACCTCGACCGCGCGGCCGGTCATCACGGGCGCCAGTTCGGCGCGCTCGATCCACAGCGGCTCCTCGAGGCCGGGGGCGTAGACGAGCGCCTGCGCACCCTCGAGTTCGAGCAGCACCGCCGCTCGGCCCGCTTCCAGTTCGAGGATCGCGGGCAGCGCCTCGGGGCGCCAGCCGCGCAGCCGCCGCTGTTCGACGGGCGTGCCGCGCATGCCCGCCTGTTCGAGTGCGGGTTCGATCTGGTGGAAGGGAAGCAGCCCCTGTTCGTCAAGCGCCAGCCCTGCGCGGAGCAGGACTGGCGATGAAGGCCGGTCACCCATGCGGGCGACATAGGCAAGGCAGTCTAGAACGGGGTCGAGCGCGTGCGACTGCTCATCGGATAGCCATGCGGCAAAACTCATACCCCGTTCCATTCATTTTTAGTCTTCGTCGACGGCCGGCGGGCCCATCGGCGGGTATTCCATGCTGTCTTCCTGGAGTTCAACGGGCTCGACGGGATCGACCCAATATTGGTCAACCGCAGTCCGGACGTAGCCAGGCGTCGGGATTTCTGCACCCATCGCCCAGACCAGCCGATTCGTCGCCGCGAGCACGCGATACTGGGCATAGAGCTGCGCCAGCTGCGCGGTCTCGAGCTGCGCCTGCACATTGTAGCGGGTATTCTGCGCGTCGAGCACGTCGAGCAGCGAACGGCGACCGACGTTGAACTGCTCGCGATAGGACAGGAGCAGGTCATCGGTGATGCGGCTCTGCGTCGCCAGCTCGTCGGCAAGACGGCCCTGGTTGGTGAGGCGCGACCAGGCGGCGCGGGCCAGTTCCTCGGCATCACGCTGCTTTTCGAACAGGCGGGCATGGACCTCGTCGGCCCGCGCCTGCTGCTCGCGCACATTGTAGGCGTTGGTGCCACCGGTGAAGACGTCCCAGCGCATCACGCCGCGGGCCTGGTAATCCTCGGTGATGCCATCGAAGCCGTCGATGTCCTCGCCGTAGCGGACGCGACCTTCGAGGTTGAAGCGCGGGCCCATCTCGCCCTTGGCCTTGTCGATGAGTTCGCGCGCGGCGGCATAGTCGTGCTTGGCTTCCTCGACCATCGGGTTCTCGAGGCGCGCCAGTTCGATCGCGGCACCAAGCGTGTCGGGCATGGCGTTCGACAGGTCGGGCGGCATCGAGACATTGCCGATCGGCATGCCGGCAAGGCGCTCGAAGCTGATCGCGGCGACGTCCAGCTCTTCCTGCGCCTCGACGACGCGGGCCTGCGCCGACTGCAGGCGCTCCTGGCTCTGCTGGAGGTCGGCGATCGAGATCGAGCCGGCATCGACACCCGACTGGAGGTCGTTGACGAGGCCCTGGTGGAAGGCGGCATTGTCCTGCGCGATGGCGACGAGGCGCTGCTGCAGGAGGTAGTCGATATAGGCGCGGCTGATATTCAGCGCGATATATTCGGAGCGCTCCTCGATGCGCGCCGCGGCGGCATCGGTGCGCGCGGCCTGGTAGCCGACCTCGGCTTCACGGGCGCCATTGTCCCACAGGAGCTGGTCGACCGTCAGCGCGATCTCGCGCGGATAAAGCGTGTCATTGGCGATGCCGAGCGAACGACGGGTCGGGTTGCGAAGCTCGCGGATCCCTGCCGAGGCCTCGACCGAAATGCGCGGGTAGTAGAGACCCTGTGCCTGCTTGCGCTCGAACATGGTGGCCTCGCGGTTGTGCACCGCCTGGCGCACTTCCGGGCTGGTCTGGAGCGCGTAAGCAATGGCTTCACGCAGGTCGGCGCCCTGTGCAGGGCTCCCAAGGATCGCGGCCATGGTGACCGACGCGACTGCAATCAAACGCTTCTTCATGTTCTGCCCCTCTCTGGTCCCACACATGCGAGGGGTGCACCGGGCATCGGTGCCACCCCCGCCCGCCGAGGGCTAGCCGTTGGCCAGCCCCGCATCGGGTTGAAGCATCATCGCTTCCATATCTACATTTGCCCCGAAATCGGCGGTAAATCCAGCATTTTGCGCATCACCCCAAATCGAGGCAGCATCATTGGCCGGCAACATGGCCAGTTGATCCAGCGCAGTATGCCCTTCGCCGAGCGCCGCAAGCGCGGTCTCGAGCACGTCGCCCGCATCGCCCTTCAGCAATGCATCGCCAAGTACGTCGGCCAGCTCCGGCGCGACGCCCTGCGCGTGCCCCGCGGCCAGCGCGGCAAGCGCGTCGGCACCGGGCATCACCACCTCGCCACCGGCAAAGGCGGCCGGCGCTTCGGGTGCCTCGAAGGCGACCTGTTCGGTTACCATCGCGCTGTTGCTGCCCGCATCCGGCTGGCCGAGGTCACCCTCGACCGAGCCGAAGGCCGCGGCCTCGCCCGACGACACAGACGGCGCTTCCACGCTGACCGGTTCGCCAAGGAAGGCGGCTTCGGGATGCAGCGCGGACATGTCCGGCGCGGTGGCTTCGTAGCCGCCCATCGCCTCGATGCTCATGGTCGAGAAGCTGTCGGCATCGACCGTTTCCGGTGCCTGCAGCGACTGCATCGGCATCGTCTCGTTCATCGCGGCAAGACCGAAGCCTACCGCGACCGCCGAGGCCATCATGAGCGACTTGGAGATCTCGGCCTCGTCATTGGCGACGACCAGCGTCTGGCCGGCGCTCAGGCTCATCGAGAGCGCCATCGGTGCCGGTTGCGCATTGACCACGACGAAGCTGCTGCCCTGGCTCTCGACCACCACGTAGACGGAGGCGGGGTGCACGCCGGGGCTCGAGAAAACGGTGGCCACGGTGACCCAATTGTCACCACCGCCGTCGACATCGACCTGCAGGGTGCCGTCATCGAGATAGCGGACATAACCGCCGCCGTTGAGGTCGGTCCCGTTCGGCACCTCGAGCAGCTTGCTGAGATCGATGATATCCGCATCGGACGTCTTGTAGTCGCCGATGGTGTCGACACTGCCGTCGGTCACCGAGCTGTACGACATGACGAAGATATCGCCGCCGGCGCCGCCATAGACTTCATCATTGCCGTTGCCGCCGCGGATGTAGTCGTTGCCGTCACCACCGGCAATGATGTCGTCACCCGCGCCGCCGTAGAGATAGTCGCTGCCTGCGAAGCCGGTGATCTGATCGTTCCCGTCATTGCCGGCAATCGAGTCGGCATCGCCGTTACCGGTGAGCACGTCGTCGCCGTTGGTCCCGACGAGGTTGCCGGCGAACTGCTGGATGATCGTGGTCTCGACCTGGCCCGTGACACTGTCGCCGTCCGCATCGGTGGCGATGACGTCGAAGTCCTGGTCGATCGGGATACCGGCCGTCTCGCGACCCAGCGTGAAGATGCCGAGGTCGAAGTTCTCGGTGTTGGCCGGATCAGCTTCGACGATCACCGAGTTGAAATCGGTGCTCGTTTCGATGGCATATTCATCGGTCGCGCCAAGGCCGTCGATGGTGACCGTGCCGTCATCGTGGAAGGTGACCTCATACTGGCCGCCATTGACGCTGACCGGCGTGTCATTGCCCGGATCCTCGACCGTGTAGGAGGCGACGAAGTTCTTCCCATTGCCCGCCTTCACATAGTCGTAGATCGTGACCGAAGTGATCTCCTGGATCGACTCATTGCCATCGGCAAGGCTGTCGAGATCGTAGGAGAAGGTCTGGTCCTGCACCGTCTCGAAGACCGCACCGACGCGGATCGCGACCGTATTGTTGCTGCCCTGGACCTGCGGGATTTCCTGCTGGAAGCGGTCGGTCCCTTCATAGCTGTCGAAGCTGAAGCCGCTCGGCGCGGGGCCGCCCGACTGGGCGTTCTGGACGAGGTCCAAACGGATCACATAGCCCGGCGCGATCGCCTGCGAGTCGGCACCGATCTGGTCGACGTTGGTGTTGACCGTGGCGGCACCGCCCAGCTCGTTCACCGCCGAGACGATGACATCGATATTGTCCGCAGTGTTGGCCGGATTATCGGCGCCGATCGCGGCAAAGCTCACATTACCCGCCTTGGTCGAGGAGAGATCGGTAAAGCTCGTCGCGGTACCGTTAGTGATCACGCCTTCGACGTCGAAGGTGTAGGTGCCATCGGCGTTGAGCGTGACGATGAAGCCGACATCGCCGGTGCCGTTCATGCCGGTGGTCGCCACCAGCGTGTCGGTGCCGTCGCCAAACAAGTAGAGCAGTTGCCCGTCGAGACGGAGCTGGTTGCCTTCCTGGTCCGTGGCGATGGTGTTGTCGACGATGTCGAACTCGAGGCCGTCGACGCCGAGACCGTCCGCGCCCATGGCGAGGTTGAGATCGGCGGTGATCGGCGGCTGGTCGCCGTCGAGCGAGGCCACCGCATCGGCGGTGAATTCGACCGGCGTGTCGTCATCGACGGTGACGAGGAAATCGTCACCCGAGGCGCTCACGCTGTCGCCGTCCGCATCATAGGCGATGATCGCGCCGCTGAGGTTGAGGACAAGGTCGTTCTCGGTGTCATCGCCCGCCAACCCGTCGAGGCTCTCATGGTCGATCGGGCCGAGCAGCGTGAAGGTGTAGGCACCGTTGGCCGCGACCTGCAGCGTGAAGACCTGCGCACTGGCGACATTCTTGTCGGCGCCGGTGTGCGCGATCAGCGTGTCGCCGCTGTCGCTGAGCGAATAGGTGATCGCCGCGCCGCCCGAGGTCAGCCCGCTGGCGCCGAGCACCGCGCTGTCGATCCCGTAGGTGCCGGCACCGTCGGTGCCGAGGTCGAACAGCGAGGTGACGCTGCCGTTGAGCACGGTGTTGGTGCCCACGACGTCGCCGATGCCACCTTCGATACCATCGGTGAGGCCGTCTTCGTCGACCGTGCCCGAAAGCTCGGCGTCGGTCCGGCTCGGACCGTCATCCTCGATCGAGAAGACACCCGTCGACAGGTCGACAGCAGCAGTGTCGCTGTCGCCGTCGGCATCGATCACCGTCTGGCGAACCTCGATGGTGTTGGCGGCAAGGTCGATGGCCTCGCTGTCGTCATTGTCGCCCGTGTTGCCGTGCCAGATATTGTTGATCTGGGTGAAGGTCACTTCACCGGTCTCGGTATCGACCTCGATGGTGAAATAGTCGGTACCACCGACCGAACCGGTGATGGTGTCGCCATCGGCATTGAGGTTGAGGAGGATCTCCTCGCCCTGCCCGATGCCGTCGGTATCGTCGGCAACCCCCAGAGTGTCGCTGGGATCGAGCGCATAGAGGCCCGAGCCGACATTGCTGCCGTTGAGGAACAGCGAGTAGACGACGTCGCCTTCACCGTCGGTGCCATAGTCGATGAGTTCGACGAAATTGTCAGCGAAGTTGGCCGAGACGGGGTTGATCCCGTCTTCCGACAGCGGGCTCTCGTCGAGCGTCAGCGTGTCGGGATCGACGCCGTCCTTGGCCTCTGCATCGGGACCGTCATCCTCGATCGAGAAGACACCCGTCGACAGGTCGACCTCGTCCGAATGGCTGTCGCCATCGGCATCGGTCACCGTCTGGCGCACCTGGATGGTCTCGGCGGCAAGGGCGATGTCCTCGCCGTCGTCGGGATCGGTCGGATCGCCGTGATAGATGTTCTCGAGCTGCGTGAAGGTCACTTCGCCCGAGCCGTCGACGGTGATGGTGAAATAGTCGACCCCGCCGGCCGAACCGGTGATGGTGTCGCCGGCCCCGTTGATGTTGAGCAGGATTTCCTGTCCCTGGCCGATGCCGTCACCGTCGTCAGCCAGCGCGTCGGTGTCACTGGGATCGAGCGCATAGAGGCCCGAGCCGACATTGGCGCCGTTGAGGACCAGCGTATAGGTCACGCTGCCCGCACCGTCGGTGCCATAGTCGATGACGAGGTTGAAATTGTCCGCGAACTGGGCGCTCGCGGTGACGATGCCGTCTTCGGACGGCAGGCTCTCGTCGAGCGTCAGCGTGTCGAGCGCGGCCTGCGGATTGGCCTCGGCATGCGGACCGTCATCCTCGATCGAGAAGACCCCCGAGGAGACGTCGACATCGTCGCTGTCGCTGTCGCCGTCGGCATCCTTCACCGTCTGGCGCACGAGGATGCTGCCCTCGACAAGGTCGATCGCCTCGCTGTCGTCGTCGTCGCCGGGATCACCGTGCCAGATGTTCTCGAGCTGGGTGAAGGTCACCTGGCCCGTGCCATCGATCGTGATGGTGAAGTAATCGGTGCCACCCGCCGAACCGGTGATCGTGTCACCGTCGGCATTGATGTTGAGCAGGATTTCCTGGCCCTGCCCGATCCCGTCACCATCGTCGGCGGCCGCGTCGGTATCGCTGGGGTCGAGCGCATAGAGGCCCGAACCGAGATTGGCGGCGGCGAGGACGAGCGAGTAGGTCACGCTGCCCGCACCATCGGTTCCATAGTCGATGACGAGGTCGAAATTGTCCGAGAAGTCGGCCATCGCTTCCGCGATGCCGTCTTCGGACGGCAGGCTTTCGTCGAGCGTCAGCGTGTCGAGACCGGCTTCCTCGTCGGCAACCGCGTCGGGGCCGTCATCCTCGATCGAGAAGACGCCCGCCGACAGGTCGAGATCGGCCGTCGCGCTGTCATTGTCGTCGTCGGTGACGGTCTGGCGCAGGACCAGCGAACCGCCATTGGCAACGAGCCCTTCGGCATCGTCATGATCGCCGGTGTCCGAATGCCAGATGTTGAGCAGCTGGGTGAAGGTCACCTCGCCCGTATTGTCCACGGTGATGGTGAAGTAGGTCTGGCCACCGGCCATGCCCTTGATCGTGCCGCCATCGTTGACGAGCATGATCTCGTCGCCTTGGCCGACACCGTCGCCGTCGCCGAGGACGCCGTCGACATCGCTCGGATCGAGCGCATAGAGACCCGAACCGATGCCTTCATCGCCAGTGTCGATCAGCACGAGGCTGTAGGCGACCGTGCCGGGGCCGTCGCCGCCATATTGGACGGGCGCGATGTTGAAGTTGCCGGCAAAGTTGGCCGAATCCTCGGCGAGGCCGTCCTCGGACGGCAAGCTCTCGTCGAGCGTGATGCTCGGCACGGGTTCACCGGTCTTGACGCCGGCGAGCGGGCTGTCGTCCTCGACCTCGACGGTCGCGACCGACGTACCTTCCACGCCGTCGGGATCGGTCGCCGTCACGCCGAAGGCGATAGTCAGCTGGCCTTCGATGTTGCCGTCACCATCGCTGGGCGGGGTGCCGTGGTACATCGGCGCGTCAAGGTCGGCTTTGACGACGCCGGTGGCGCTGTCGATGCTGACCGTGATGACGAGCGGGCCTTCCTCGCCGCCGGCACGGCCTTCGACCGTCTGCGGATCGACCTGGACCCAGGTGATGACCTGCCCGTCGGCGCTGTAATAGGTGCCGGTCGTCGGCGCCGCGATGCTGTAGGTCAGCGTATCGCCGTCGGGATCGCTACCCTGCACGTCGGCCGTGTCCATGTCCGAGTTGGTGTCGTCGTCGACGCCAGCGCTGTCGGGATTGCCGCCAGCCAGGCCTTCTTCCGACACCGACAGGGTGACGTTGCGGACCGACGGGCCGGCATTGTCGCCGATGATGGTGATGGTCAGCGTCTGGCTGTCCCGGTCGCCGTCACCATCCTCGATGGTGTAGGTGAAGACGTCGAAGATCTCCTGCCCGTCGACAAGCGCGGTGACGGTAGGATCGCCATTGTCGAGGTCATAGTCGTAGCTGCCGTCGCTGTAGAGCGTCAGCGTGCCGTAGAGACCGTCGAGCTGCATGCCGACCTCGCCGTTGACGGTGTCGACCAGGTCGGTGCCGTCGCCGTTGAGATTCTCGCCGGCGACCACGCCGACGACCGTGGCATTGTCGGCACCGGCATTGTCGGCCCCGTCGTCGCTGTCGCCCGCATCGCCCGGATCGGCGTCGGTGATGACATTGCCGGTGGCGAGGCCGAGGTCGGACTCGTTGATCGAATCGGTGTCGGCATAGGCGATCGGCGCATCGTCGATGATCGCGATCTCGAGTTCGGCGAACTCGTTGGAATCGCCATCGGCATCGCTCACCTCGACGGTGAAGCTGACGCTGTCCGGATCGGTCAGCGTGTTGTCGATGAGCGTATATTCGTAATCGAACGAGCCGATGCCGGTTTCCGCATCATAGCTGACGCCGGTGATGACGAGGACGCCGGAGGCATCGCTCGACACGGTCTGCGGGAAGGCACCGTCGAGCACGAGCGCCGTGCCTGCCACGCTGATGCCGCCAAGGCCGTCCTTCGAGATGAAGGTGACCGTGCCGCTGGTGAATTCGCCCGGATCGTCATTGACGCCGCCGCCGAGTTCGTCGGTGCCCGCCGGCTCCTCGCCGCGCGCGGGCAGTGCATCTTCATAGACGGTCGTGCTGTCGCCGCCCGGCTCGGGGATCGAGACGGTCACGCCATCATCGCCGATGCTGATGACCAGCTGGGCGGTGGTCGGATCCTGGTCGCCGTCGGTCAGCGTGTAGGTGAACACGTCCTCGACGCCGCCTTCGGTGCCGAAGTCGCGGACATAGCTGTAGTCGCCATCGGCCTCGATGGTGAGCACGCCATATTCACCCTGGATCACCAGCGTGCCTTCGCCTTCGCTCTCGTTGGCGGGCACGTTGACGCTGGCGATCGCGGTGACGGTGCCGTCATCGGCGCCGGGGGTGTCATTTTCGTCGATCACATTGCCGGTGGCGGGGCCATATTCGCCCGCGGCGATGCTGTTGGCATCGTCCAGCGCGATCGGCTCGTCATCGATGATCTGGATGGTGAGGGTCTTGGTGACCTTCTCGTCATCATTGGGATCATTGGGATCGTCGGGATCGATCACGGTGATCTCGAAGCTGTCCGAGGTGCTGTTACCATCGGTATTCTCGGTCAGCGTGTAGCGATAGGTGAGCTCGCCATTCTCGATCGAGAGCACTTCGAGGGTGCCATGCTCGCCGTTGACGATCGAGCCGGCGGTCACGGGCGTGCCGTCGATCTCGAAGGTCGAGGGCGCGTCACCGTCGGTGAAGGTGACGGTGCCGTTGGTCGTCTCGCCATTGCCCGCGGCCTGCGTGCCGGGGCTGCCGTTCTCGCCAGCATCGAGGCCCCATTCGAACACGAAAGTGCCGGGCGCGCCGAGCGCCGGATTGTCCGCATTGTCCTGCGGCACTTCGACGTCGGGACCTTCATCGGGAATGATGATGGTCAGCGTGGCGGTCTCGCGGCTGTTGTCGCCGTCGCGCACGAAATATTCGAACACCTCGGTCTTGCCGCCGGCGCCGCCCTCGTCGCGCACATAGGTCCATTCGCCCTCGGCGTCATAGAAGAGCGTGCCATAGTCGGTCTTCACCGAGCCGGGACCGGTGATGACCACGTCCTGGCCGTCGATGACGAGGCCCCAGTCCTTGAACCCGTCGGCGCCCATGATGTCGGCGCTGTCCGCGCCGTCGTCCGAGCCTTCGCCCGAGATGACATTGCCCGTGGCCTCGTCCTGGCCGAGCTGCAGCGTGACGACATCGTCCTCGGGCTCGGGGCTGTCGTCGATGATCTGGATGGTCAGCGTCGCCGTAGCGCTATCGCCGTCGGGGTCGGTGACGGTGACGATAAAATTGTCGGTCTCGGCACCGATGGTGTTGTCCGAGAGGACATATTGGAACGTCACGAAGCCGTTCTCGAGGCCGCCGGTGATGTACAGGATGCCATATTCACCCTGGATGGCCTGCCATTCCTCGGGCGGGGGGTTGGTGTTCTCGTTGTAGATCACCACCACGCCATTGATCGTCAGGCCGCCTGCCTCGACCACCGGGATGGCATTGTCGGGCGAGGAGAAGACGAAGGTGCCGCCGGTGAATTCGCTGGCGTCGCTGTTGTTGGTCAGATTGCCATCGTCATCCTCGCCGGTACCGGCAGGCTCGTCGTCGCCGCGCAGCGGCCCGTTCGCCGGCAGGCCGGCTTCGTCGACGATCGCGAAGGCATTGGGCAGGCCGAAGGGCACCTCGGGCGTCTGGATGACGATTTCCGGCACGTCGTTTTCGAACAGGCCCAGCTCGCGATATTCGGGCGGGGTGTAGAAGAGCGCGGTGGGGGGAAGCAGGTCGCCGAGGCCAATGCCGGGGGGCAGCGGCGGCACGGGAATGCCGAAGTTGCCGCCGCTCGAGGGCGTGTCGCCCGCGGCGGGCTGGGGCTCTTCACCGATCAGCAGCGCGGCGAGGGTGGTGGGGAGAACCTCGACACTGCCGATATTGAGCTGGGGCACGAAGACGGCGCCGCCTTCGATGATCATGTAGCTGCCATCGGGCAGCTGGACGACGAGGTCGCGGCCGGCGACGGTGATGTCGTCGACCTCGGTGCCTTCGGGAAGATTGACCGAGCCGCCGGGGCCGGGTGCTACGCGCACCGCATTTTCCGGCAGCACGATTTCGGGCTGCTGGAGATCGGCGCCTTGTGCGCCCTGCGTCATCGAAAGCTCATCCTGTCGCATGTGTCGTCCCACCTTCTTTGTTTCCCGGGGCGACTGGTCAGATCGCCCCCGCTTTGATCGGTGGAAGTTGCGCTGGCGTTAAACGGAAATGGTTAACGCAATCACCGGCCCACCGCTTCAGATGCAGGGATTGATCATGATTTGGACGATAAATGCAAGTTGAGCGCTCACATGACAGAGTCATCTCGAGTGACTTTACTCAAGGTCGCCGCCTCAAGAACTGTTAACTTTTGAAGATTAACTCCTGAGACGATTTCCACTAGTCGCGCCTCTCATTCCCAAGATCACAAGCTATTCGCAGTAGGAGTGAACTAAACGACAGAGGATAATGAACGCGCCTTTTCAATCGACTGTGAAGATTGATACAGATTAAGGTTTACCCGTGATGGTTAACCCTTAATTTGCCACGTTGATAAAAGTCGCAGTTAAATTTGTGCTTGGCGGGCGGGCCCCGCGCATTGCCAAAGAATCTCGAAAAGGCACGTCCCGAAACGAAACAAAAGTCCGCATTGCCGTGTCGGAGACCCGACTTTCGGCGCGACTCGGATGCTGTCGGCGGGGGCGAGTCGCGGCGGCCTCAGCGGCCCAGCGCATGCTCCATCACGGCGCGCCACTGCGCCAGCCTGGTCGCGCGTTCGGGCGCGCCCAATGCGGGGGTGAAGCGGTCGCGCGCCGGCTGCATCGCGAGCGCCTCCCCGAGGTCCGCGAACAGCCCCGCCCCGACGCCGGCGAGCATCGCTGCCCCGCGCGCGGTGCTCTCGACACTGGTCGGTCGCTCGACCGCACAGCCGAGCATGTCGGCGAGGTCCTGCGCGAACCAGTCGTTGAGCGCCATGCCGCCGTCGATGCGCAGCCGCTCCCATTCCGCCCCGTCGGCGGCAAAGGCCTCGCCGAGGTCGTGCGCGCTCATCGTCACCGCCTCCAATGCGGCCCGCACGAGATGAGCGCGCCCGACGCCGAAGCTCAGCCCGTGGACCGAGCCCTTGAGGTCGGGCCGCCAGTGCGGCGCGCCGAGGCCGGTGAAGGCGGGCACGATGGTCACTCCGCCATTGTCGGGAACGCTGCGCGCGAGCGTCTCGGTCTCCTCCGCGCTGCCGACGAGACCCGCCATGTCGCGCAGCCATTTGACCAGGCTGCCGGCCACGAACACCGCGCCTTCGAGCGCATATCGGCTGCTTGCACCATCATGTGTGAGTAGCGTCGACAACAGCCGGTGGTGCGAGCGCGCCGGCACTTCACCCGTCGGCACCAGCGCGAACAGCCCGGTGCCGAAAGTCGCCTTGGCGGTGCCGGGCTCGAGACAGCCCTGCCCGATGGTCGCCGCCTGCTGGTCGCCCGCCGATCCGGTAACGGGCAGCGCCGCCCCGAACAGGTCGGTGGTGCCGAGCTCGCCCATCGTCGGCACGATCTCGGGCAGTGCATCGACCGGCACGCCGAAGAGCGCGCACAATTCCTTGTCCCAGTCGACCTTGCGCAAGTCCATCAGCAGTGTGCGGCTGGCGTTGGTGGCATCGGTCGCATGACGCCCCGTGAGCTTGAACAACAGCCAGGCATCGACCGTCCCGAACGCCAGCCGCCCCGCGCCTGCCGCTTCGCGCACGGCCTCGTGATGGTCGAGCATCCAGCGCATCTTGGTGGCGCTGAAATAAGGATCGAGGAGCAGCCCCGTGCGCTCCTGCAGCATCGGCTCGTGCCCCGCCTCGCGCAGGGCATCGCAGGCATCGGCGGTGCGCCGGTCCTGCCAGACGATCGCGGGGGCGAGCGGCGCCCCGCTCTGCCTGTCCCATGCCACCACCGTCTCGCGCTGGTTGGTGATGCCGATCGCGCGCACCCGGTTCGCGCCGCCCGCGGCATGGACCGCCTCGCCCATCACCTTGCGGCTCTTGTCCCACAGGAGCTTGGGATCCTGTTCGACATGGCCGGGGCGCGGATAGGCGGCGGGCAGCTCTTCCTGCGCGACATGGGCGATCGCGCCATCCTCGGCAAAGAGAAGCGCGCGGGTCGAACTGGTGCCTTCGTCGAGTACGAGGATCATGATGCGAACCTACCCTTCCGGTGCGCTGCGGCTAGGCCCTCTTGCCATATGCGCGCATGAATGTGCGGATGGCGCCCTCGATGCGTTCGGCATCGCGCGCCGGATCGCTCCGGCCGCAATAGCGCCGCTCCATCTCGCCGAACCCCTTGGCCATCGACACGAACTGCTCGGCGGCAAGATCGGGGTCCTCGACCTCGAGCTCGCCCGCCTCCACGGCGGCGGCGATCAGTGCGGCCATATGCGCCTTCATGGGGCGCGGCCCCGCATCGAGAAAGGCGGTGCCGATGGCGGGGTCGCGATCGGCCTCGGCGGCGATGCGGCGATCGAAGCGCATCATCTCGGGCCGCGCGGTAAAGGCGAGGAAGCTTTCGCCGAGTAGCCGCAGATGCTCCTCGATCGGGCGGCGCAGGCCAGCCGGATCGATCGCCATCGCCGCTTCCATCCGCGCGCATTCGGCCTGCACCGACGCCTTGAACAGCGCCTCCTTGCCACCGAAGTGATTGTAGACCGTCACCTTGGATACGCCCGCCGCCGCCGCGATGGCTTCGATCGAAGCCGCCTCGTAACCCGCCTCGAAGAACACCCGCGCCGCCGCCTCGACGATGGCGGCACGCTTGGCTTCGGACGAGGGGCGCATCCCCTTCCCTTTGGGTGGTGTTGACAAAATGAACGGCTCCGTTCAATTGAACGCTATCGTTCAAAGTATGCGTGATTCCGCCGGAAGGCAAGAAAGGCCGCCACTGACGATGATCGGGTGCTCATGATCTGGATCGCGATCCGCATGCTGACCGGCGACCGGCAGAAGTTCTTCGGGCTTTTGTTCGGCATCGCCTTCTCGACGCTCCTCATCACCCAGCAGCTGACGATCTTCGTCAACCTCCTCGAGCGCGGCGCGAGCGCGGTCTATGACATTCGCTCGAACGACATATGGGTGATGGACAAGGTGAGCCGCACGCCAGACGTGGCCTATCCCATGCCCGCTACCGCCCTCGACCAGGTTCGCGGCGTGCCGGGCGTCAAATGGGCGGTGCCGCATCTGCGCTCGGGCGCGACCATCCGTACGCCCGAAGGCGATCTCGAGGGCGTCACCGTGATCGGGGTTGACGACACCACCCTCATCGGCCTGCCGCAAAACATGATCGAGGGCGACCGCGCCCTGCTCGCCAGCCCCGATGCGGTCTTCATTGACGATGTCGGCGCCACCCGCCTCTTCCCCGAAGGCTTCGACTTCATCGGCCAGCGGCTCGAGTTGAACGACCGCCGCGCCGTCATCCGCGGCGTCACCGACAGCATCCCCACCTTCACCAGCCAGGTCACGCTGACGACCCGCTATTCCAATGCGCTCGGCTATGTCCCGGGGCAGCGCAACCGGCTGAGCTTCATCCTCGTCAAGGCCGCCGACGGGGTCGACCCGCTCGCGCTCACCGCCGCCATCGAGGAGCAGACCGGCCTTCGCGCGCGCACGCGGGACCAATTCGCCCGCGACGGCATCGACTTCATCATCGAGAACACCGGCATTCCGTTGAACTTCGGCATCACCGTCGGATTGGGCTTCATCGTCGGGGTGGCCATCGTCGGCCTCACCTTCAGCCTCTTCATCCGCGACAATATCAAGCAGTTCGGCGCGCTGAAGGCGATCGGTGTCCACAATGGCCGAATCCGCGCGATGGTCGCCGCGCAGGCGGGGATGGTCGGCATCATCGGCTACGGCCTCGGCCTTCTCGGCGCCGCCATCTTCATCGAGGCCTTCGCGGGCAATCCCACCTTCAAGGGCTTCTACACCCCGTGGCAGATCCCCGTGATCAGCCTCGTCTCGGTCACGCTCATCATCCTCCTCACCGGCTGGGTGGCGCTGCGCGGCGTCCTAAAGACCGAACCCGCGGCGGTGTTCCGATGAGCGGGGCGCAGGCCAATGGCGCCGCCATCGCGGCGCGCGGCATCACCCGCGACTTCGAGGCGGGCCAGCAGACCATCCGTGTCCTCCACGGCATCGACCTCGACATCCGCAAGGGCGAGCTCACCTATCTCGTCGGCGAGAGCGGCTCGGGCAAGACGACGCTCATCTCGATCATGTGCGGCATCCTGTGGCCGACCGAAGGCAGCGTCTGTGTCTTCGACACCGACATCTACGCCCTGTCGGACCGCCAGCTGGTCGACTTCCGCCTCAACAATATCGGCTTCATCTTCCAGCAGTATAACCTCATTCCGACCATCGATGCGGCCTCCAACGCCGCCGTGCCGCTGATCGCGCAAGGCATGCCCCGCCTCGAGGCGCGCGAGCGCGCGCGCGAGATGCTGGAGAAGCTCAACATCGGCGACCAGGCCGACAAGCTCCCCAGCCAATTGTCGGGCGGCCAGCAACAGCGCGTCGCCATCGCCCGTGCGCTGGTCCACGAACCCAAGCTCGTCGTCTGCGACGAGCCCACCGCCGCGCTCGATGCTTCGTCGGGCCGCCGCGTGATGGACCTCCTGCGCGAGGTTGCCGTCGCGCCCGACCGCGCCTGCATCATCGTCACCCACGACAATCGCATCTTCGACCTCGCCGACCGCATCCTCGTCCTCGAGGACGGCCGCGTTACCCATGACGGCACCAGCATGCCGCCACAAGACCTTGGGGACCACTAGACCATGGCCAAGCTCTCCTTCTCCCGCCAGATCCTACCGATCATCGCCCTCGTCGGCATCGCCTTCGCCATCTACCTGATCGTGGTGCAGGCGCCGGACCGCTCGATGGCCGAGGCCGAGGAGACCCCCGCGATGGCGACCGGCGACCTCGCGCGCGAGGCCCGCGTCGCCGGCTCGGGCGTGGTCGAGCCCTCGAGCGAGATCATCGAGGTGGGCACTGCCTTGTCGGGTCTGGTCGAGGCCGTGCTCGTCGGCCCCGGCGACCGCGTGAGCCAGGGCCAGCCGCTGTTCCGCGTCGACACCCGCAGCCTCGAGGCGCGCATCCGCGAAACGCAAGCCAATATCGCCCGCGCCCGCGCCGCCATTGCCGAAGCGCGCACCGCCGAGGCCACCGCAGCGCGCCAGCTCTCGCTCTACCGCGGCGTCGACGACCCGCTCGCGGTCAGCCGCGCCGAGATCATCAATGCCGAGGGCAATGCCAGCGCTGCCCGCGCCCGCCGCCAGCTGGCCGAGGCCGAACTCGCCGCCGCCCGCGCCAGCCTGTCGGCCGCGCGCACCGAGCGTGACCGCGCCACCGTCCGCGCCCCCATCGCGGGCGAGATCCTGCGCGTCGACGTGCGCCCGGGCGAGCTGGTCAACGCAGGCCCGGGCGGCGGCGGCCCCTATGTGCGCATGGGCGAGACCAACCCGCTCCACGTCCGCATCGATGTCGACGAGGACGAGGCCGTGCGCGTCGAGCTGGGCGCCCCTGCCACCGTCTCCCCGCGCGGCGGCGCCGAGCAGCGGGTGGCAGCCACATTCGTGCGCGCCGAACCCCTCGTCGTGCCCAAGCAGAGCCTGACCAATTCGGCGCAGGAGCGGGTCGATGTCCGCGTCCTCCAGCTGATCTACGCGCTGCCGGCCGACGCCCCCGACGCCTTCCGCGTGGGCCAGCAGGTCGATGCCTTCATCCCCGCCGCCAAGGCAAAGGCGGAGGGCGAGTGATGGCCCGCGCCCTTCTCGCCGCCGCCAGCGCGCTCTCCCTGTCGGCCTGCGTCGCTGGCCCCGACGCCGTGCCGAACGCCAGCGATGCGGTCGTGCCCGAAAGCTTCTTCCTCGCCCCCGGGGCGACCCCCGCCGACGAGGCCGCGGTGGCCGCGCTATTGCCCGACGATCCCGCGTTCGGCCTGCTCGCCGCCAAGGCGCTGGCGCAGAACCCCACGCTCGGGCAGGCGCTCGCGCGGATCGACATCGCCCGCGCCAGCGCGACCCGCGCGGGCGCCGAGCGCCTTCCCTCGGTCGGCTATGACGCCAGCGTCGTCGGCAGCCGCACGAACCCCGACCAGTTCGGTGCCAGCCTGCCGCCGAGCCTCGCCATCGACAGCGAACGCGTCACCTATGGCGCCAACCTTACCGCGCGCTGGGACGCCGATGTCTTCGGGCGCCTGCGCAATGCCGAGCGCGCCGCGCTGCTGCGCCTCGACGCCGCGAGTGCCGATGCCGCCGCCATCCGCCTCGCGCTTACCGCCGACATCGCCGCCACCGTCATCGACTGGCGCACCGTGGAAGCGCGCACCCGAGCGCTGGAGGAGGATCTCGGTGCCGCTGCCCAGCTCGCCGCCCTCGCAGCCACGCGGGAAGAAGCGGGCATCGCGCCGGGCTTCGACCGCTACCGCGCCGAGGCGCAGGCCGCCGCCAGCCAGTCGCGCCTCGCCGCATTGGGGCTCGAGCGCGCCGCCATCCTCGGCCGCCTCGTCACCCTCACAGCCATGCCGGCCGAGCAGGTCACGCAGATCCTCGCGCTCGACGGCCAGGACATGGCGCTCGCGCCAGTGCCGCCCGCGCTCCCGTCCGCGCTGGTCGCAACCCGCCCCGACATCCTCGCCGCCGTCCACCGCCTCGCCGCCGCCGATGCCGACCTTGCCGCCACGGCTGCACAGCGCTTCCCGCAGATCAACCTGTCGGCGGGCCTCGGCCTCCTTGCCTTTTCGCTGGGCGGGCTGTTCGACGGCGACGCGGTGGTCGGCAACCTCGGGGCGGGGCTCGCGGGTCCCCTGCTCGACTTCGGCCGCATCGCCGCCGAGATCGACCGAGACGAGGCCGCCACCCGCCTCGCCTTCGAACAATATCGCGAAGCGCTCTACACCGCCTTCGGCGAGGTCGAGGGCGCCTATGCGCTGGTCGCCGCCGCCGACCTCGCCGCCAGCGCCAGCACCGAGGAGGCCATGATGGCCGCGCGCGCCGCATCGCTCGCCGACACGCGCTATCGCGCCGGCCTCGACAATTTCCTCACCGTGCTCGATGCGCGCCGCGCCGCCGATGCCAGCAGCGAACGCGCTGCCGCCGCGAGGGGGCAGGCCGCGCGCGCACGCATCAACCTGTGGCAGGCATTGGGCGGCAATGCCGCGCCCAGGCCCGATCAATCCGAAGGGGCGTAGCGCCTAGGCGCCGCTCTGGATCGCCAGCTTCAGTTCGTCCTCGAGCAGTCCGGGCGTACAGGGCTTCGAGCAGAAGCGCGCCTCGGGAAAGCGCTCGGCGAGCTGGGCGGGTTCGGCATGGCCCGAATGGAAGACGATCGGCACGCCGTCGGCCTTTAGCCGTTCGGCAACGGGAAAGACGTCCTCGCCGTCAAGCTGGACGTCGAGGATCGCCGCATCGGGCTTGCCGAGGTCGATGGTGGCGAGGCTGTCGCGAACATTCTCGTGCGGTCCGATCACCTCATAGCCCGCATCTTCGAGCGTGTGCTGGATATCGATCGCGATGAGGATCTCGTCCTCTACGACGAGGATTCGATAGTGGTCGCCGGACGACAGGCTGCTGGCAGGTTCAACGCTAATCGGAATGCCCTCTCGCTACTTTCTTCCTCGACCGTTGCCCCGAGCTGGCGGGCAGACACATCGACCAATGTGGTTCCAAACCCGCCATGCGGCGCGGCGTTCCGTGTCCGGCTGAGCTTTTCCTCCCAAAAAAGACCAATGCCTCCGTCTTCGCGCAGCGACCAGCTGACCGAAAGGCGCGCCTCGGGGTCCGCGAGCGCTCCATATTTGACCGAATTGGTTGCCCATTCGTGAAGCAGCAAGGCGAGTCCCGAAACGGCATTCTGGCGGATCTTCACCGCATCGCCGCCGATCTTGAGCCCGTCGTGATCGGCATAGGGCGCCAGCGCGGCACCGACCAGTTTTCCAAGGTCGCTGCCATCCTCGGCGCTCGCATTGGTGAGCGAATGGGCACGGCCGAGCGCGGCGATGCGCTCGCGCAGCGTGCGCGCCATCTCGCCGACATCCTGACTCGAGCGCGCGGCCAGGCTGGTCAAGCCGCCGATCACCGCGAACAGGTTCTTCACGCGGTGGTTCATCTCGCGCAGCAGGAGCTCGCGCATGGCATTGCCCTCGGCTTCGCTGGTGATGTCGAAATTGACCCCCACCAGTCGCCGCGGTGACTCGCCCGAGACCAGCCGCCCTAGCCCGCGCAGTGTGCGAATGCTGCCGTCGGGATCAAGCACGCGGAAGGTCGAATGATAATCGGTCTCACCGGTCATGGCGCGGCGCAGCGCCGCCTCGACCCGCGATCGGTCATCGGGGTGGATGGCAGAGATCACCGCCGAGATATCGTGATTGTCGGCGGGCTCGAGCCCGAACATGCGTTCGACCGCCTCGTCGAGATGGGTATTCTCCTCCTCGACCAGATATTCCCACACGCCGATGCCCGCGACCTCGAGCGCCAACTTGAGCCGTTCGCGCTCCTGCGCCAATTCGGCCTCGAGCGCCTGCGCCTCGGTGATGTCGGTGAAGACGAGCGTGACGCCCGAGACGCTGCCGTCGAGCACGCGATAAGGCATGGCGCGCAGCAGATAGGCGCGACCATCACGGCTGTAGAGCTGGCGTTCGATCGCGCTGCTGCCGTTGCACACGGCTCGCGCATCCTGGAGATACCGGTCGCTCGTCAGCTCCGAGGTCATTTCCTCCAGCTTGCGACCACGGTCGGCTGGCTTGAGCGGGAACAGCTCTTCGGCCGCCTCGGTATAGCTGCGGATATTGAGGTCGCCGTCGAGCACGACCACCGCGAGCCGGGTCGATTCGAAGAAGTTCTTCAAATCGGCATTGGCGATGGTGAGCTGGTCGACCTTCGACTTCAGCTCGTCATTGACGGTGGTGAGCTCCTCGTTGGTCGACTGGAGCTCCTCGTTCATGCTCATCATTTCCTCGTTAGAGGATTTGAGCTCTTCGTTGACCGTCTCCAGTTCCTCGACCGTGCAGCGCAAGCGATGGCGCGCCAGCCGGAGCTCGTCCTCGAGGATCTGCACCTGCCCGTCATTGGGCCCCAGTTCGACGAGGTCCTCGTCGAGCTCGGCGCGAAAGTCGGCGGTCTCGCGGAACACGAACAGGTAGCTGCCGTCGGGCAGCGGGTCGGCGATGACGTTGATCTTCTGGGAACCGAACTCGCTGCGCACCTCGACGTCACGCGCCACGACCCGGCTGTGCTCGAGCCGGACTTCGTGCTGGAGCGGCACCAGCACCTCGCGAAGGCCGGGACGCGCCAGCGAGGTCGCGCTCACCTCGCCCGTCTGGCTGTTGGGAAATTCGAAATAGCGCGACAGGCGGCCATAGCTGGCGAGGATCTCGCCATTGGGATCGAGCACCATCGCGGCGGGCGAATAGCGGTCGACGAGGCGTTTGAGCGCGGCATCGTCCTCCCAGCTGCGGTCGTGGCGCATGCGCCGCGTGCGCCGGACCTGCCGCTGGGCGCGGTGGTCGTGGCCGGTCGCCAGATGAGTCGGATAGGTGCCGCGCCCGCTCTTGCGGCGGAACAGGCGCGATTTCTGGTCGATCGGCTCGAACAGGTCTTCGAAGCGCCCGATCGTCTCCGAGGGACCCAGCATGAGATAGCCGCCCGGCACGATCGAATAATGAAGGAGCGGGATCACGGCCTGCTGCAACCGGTCGCCGAAATAGATGAGCAGGTTGCGGCAACTCACGAAGTCGAGCTTCGAGAAAGGCGCATCCTTGATGATGCTGTGGTTGGAGAAACGCACCATGTCGCGGATCCGCGGCGACACGGTGAAATGGTCGCCATGGCTCACCGTGTAACGCTCGCGCAGGTCGGTCGGCAGGTCTACGAGCGCGGCCGGCGCATAGCGCGCCTCGCGCCCGATGTTGAGCATCGCCTCGTCGATGTCGGTGGCGAAGATCTGCACGTCGGCGCGCTTGCCCTGTGCCTCCAGCTCGGCCGACAGCAGCATCGCGATCGTATAGGCTTCCTCGCCCGACGAACAGCCCGGCACCCAGACGCGGATCTCGGTGTCGCGCTCCTTGGCCGCGACCAGCGGCTCGACCACGCCCTTGCGCAGCGCATCGAAATGCTCGGTATCGCGATAGAATTTGGTGACGTTGATCAGGAGGTCGCGGAACAGCGTCTCGCATTCCTCGCGGTCGGCGCCGAGCAGGTCGACATATTCGGACGCCTGCTCGATGCCGAGCACCTGCATGCGCCGCGCGATGCGGCGTTCCAGCGTCGAGCGCTTGTAGCCCGTGAAATCATGGCCGACCGCGTCGCGCAGCGTGGCGCACAGATTGTCGATATGGCCGACGATGCCGCTGGCTTCGCGATTGTAGATGCTCGAGCCCTTGAGCCGCTCGAAATAGTCGCGCGCCTCCTCGACGATGTCGCTCGGCTCGTGGACGAAATCGACCATGCCGGTCCCCACCGCCGACAGCGGCATGCCGTCATAGCGCGCGCTGGTCGGTTCCTGCGCGATGGCGAGGCCGCCATGCTCCTTGATGGCGCGCAGCCCGATGGCGCCGTCGCCTCCGGTGCCGGACAGGATCACGCCCGCGGCGAACTGATCGCGTTCCTCGGCGAGGCTGATGAGGAAATCGTCGATCGGGCGGCGCTGGCCGCGCGGCGCATCGAAGGGCTCGAGCATGAGCCTCCCCTCGCGCAGCGCGAGCGCCTTGCCGGGCGGGATCACATAGACCTGGTCGGGCAGCGGCTCCTCGCCGCCTTCTACCTGCGTCACCCGCAGTGCGGTCTCGCGCGCGATCAGCTGTGCCATCAGGCTCTCGTGATCGGGGTCGAGATGCTGGACAATGACGAAGGCCATGCCCGTGCGGTCCTTGACCGAACTGAACATCTCGCGCAGCGCCTCGAGGCCGCCTGCGGAGGCGCCTACGCCGATGATCGGCACCGGAGGCTCCTTGGCCTCGCTACCCTGCTGCTTACTCACGTCGATGCTACGCGTCCCTTCCGACATGGCGCCATTGATACGCAGGCGTATCGTTGTCGCCAAGCCCCTAAGGATCCACCTGCCCCAAAGCCGGTGTCGCGTCAGTAGAGCCGGTCGGCGCCCTCGAGCTGCGAGACCAGCATCTTGGCCTCGGCGATCGCGCTCGCCGCATTGGCCAGCGCCGAGACGCTGCCGACCATCGACAGCTTGTGCGGATCGAGCCGCTTCTTCACGCGCTCGGCCACGTCGCGGAACTGCCCGTCGAATTCCTCGGCCTCATCGACCTCGGCACGGCCAATGTCGAACTGGCTGCCGAACAGGAAGCAGTCCTTGCCGTCATGGTCGCAGATCCGGGTCAGCGTGAGCATGTTGATGAAGGGGGTGCCGTCGGCGCGGAAATTGACGAGGTTGACGCGGCACATGCCCCGTCCCTTGCTCGCGAGAAAGGCGCGCAGCTTGCCGAGCCCTTCCTGCTCGCGCTTGCCTCCCTGGAGGAAGCGACAGTTCCTGCCGATGACCTTGTCGCGCCCAAACCCCGTGAGATGGCAGAAGCCGTCGCTGACCGCCCGCAACGGATGATCTTCCACCCCGACCGGCGACGCCGACAGCGCCAGCGAAGAGCCGGTGATATAGTCGTGCAATTCGACGGGCAGGTCGGACATGACGTGCAGCGCACCTCCTGCCCCCTAGAACGTCAAAGCCCTATGTCGGTTGCACGACCTATCGCGTCGGACGCACTGCCGTCCGGCGATCAAGCCACTGTTCGTGAAGGAAAGAAAATGGCGGAGACGGAGGGATTCGAACCCTCGATACAGGGATTACCCGTATGACGCTTTAGCAAAGCGTTGGTTTCAGCCACTCACCCACGTCTCCGCATCCCGATAATCGGGGGCTGAGCGGCGCATCTAGCGAGGATCGCGCAGCAGTTCAACCGTTGATCGGGCAGTGATCGACGCTCGGACCTTTTTTCTTCGGCAAACCGTTGGCCAACCGACCACCGCGACCTCTTTTCGAGGGCGCGGAGCCTTGCGCATGAAGAGAGGGACCCATGCCTTATTCGCCGCCGCCCGCCAGCCCCGAGGAGACGCCCTCGACCGGCAACGCCCTGCTCGACATGCTCCCCGCCGCCCAGCGCGAGGCGATCGAGGAGGCGGGCGAGGCCATCGACCTGGCCTCGGGCGAGGTATTGTTCGAGAGCGGCCGCAACATCGAGCGGACCTATTTCCCGATGCTGCCGATGATGGTCTCGCTTCTCGTCGAGGTCGATGACCGGAGGCGCGTCGAGGTCGCCACCATTGGACAGGAAGGCGCCATCGGCGGCATCGTCAGCTGCGGCGACCTGCCCGCCTACACGCGCGCGCAGGTGCAGGTGGCGGGCCGCGTCCTCGCCGTGCCGATGGAGGCCATCGAGAAGGCCAAGCGCGACAGCCTCGTCATCCGCGACCTCTTCTGCCGCTATGCCGATGCCCTCCTCGCGCAGATCATGCAGTCGGTCGCCTGCAACGCCTTTCACCCGATCGAGGCGCGCGCCGCGCGCTGGCTACTGACCGCGCAGGACCGTGCCGGCGACGAGCTGGCTTTGACGCAGAGCGCGCTCGCCGCGCTGCTCGGGGTCCAGCGGACCAGCGTCAATGCGGTCGCCAAGCAGCTCCAGGACGAAGGGCTGATCCATTATCGCCGCGGCATCGTCACCGTGACCGACCGCGACGAGCTCGAGCATCGCGCCTGCGAATGCTACGCCTCGGTCAAGCGCCACTTCGACCATGTCCTCGGCGATACCGAGTCCAGATGGATCGACAGCTGCCAGCGCTAGGCTTTTAGGCGCCAGCCCATCGTGCCGCCGGCGCGGTAGGGCACGACCGGCTCGGTCCCGCCATCGATCGTGCCAGGCACGCGGGTCTCCACCTTCTCCAGCGTTACCGTCGCTTCATTGGGCGCCATGCCGTATAAGCGCGGCCCGTCGAGGCTGGCGAAGGCTTCGAGGCGACCCAGCACACCCTCTTCCTCGAACACCTCGGCATAGGCCTCGAGCGCGAAGGGCGCATTGAAGATTCCCGCGCAGCCGCAGGCGCTTTCCTTGGCGCTTCTCGCATGCGGCGCCGAATCGGTGCCGAGGAAGAACTTGCCCGAGCCGCCCGTCGCCGCCTTGCGCACCGCGAGGCGATGCTCCTCGCGCTTGGCGACCGGAAGGCAATAGGCATGCGGGTTGATGCCGCCCTTGAAGATGGCGTTGCGGTTGATCTGGAGATGCTGCGGCGTGACTGTCGCGGCGATCCGTGCATCGCCCGCCTCGACGAACTGCGCGGCATCGCGGGTGGTAATATGCTCGAACACGAACTTCAGCCCCTCGTGCCGCTTCAGGAGCGGGATCGCCACCTCCTCGATGAAGCGCGCCTCGCGGTCGAAGATGTCCACTTCGTCATGGGTCACCTCGCCATGCGCGAGGAAGGGCATGCCGATCTTTTCCATCCGCTCGACCACGCGGTCGATGTTGCGGATGTCGGTCACGCCGCTCGCCGAATTGGTCGTCGCGCCCGCCGGATAGAGCTTGGCCGCGACCCAGATCCCCTGCTCGAACCCCGCCGCCAGATCGTCCGGATCCGTATCGTCGGTGAGATAGGCGGTCATCAGCGGGGTGAAGTCCATCCCCTCGGGCAGCGCCGCGAGGATGCGTTCGCGATAGGCCGCAGCGGCGGCAGCGGTGGTCACCGGCGGGGCAAGGTTGGGCATCACGATCGCGCGCGCGAACTGGCGTGCGGTATAGGGCAGCACCGCTTCCATCATCGCGCCATCGCGCAGGTGGAGGTGCCAGTCGTCGGGGCGGCGGATCGTGATCGTCTCGGTCATGGCGCTTGCCTTAGGAGCCGGCGCTACCTAGCTCAAGCTCCATGCCCGCAACGACCCTGACCGACCGCACCCTCCTCCGCCTCTCGGGCGATCATCCGCGCGAGTTTCTCGACAAGCTCGTCACCAATCGCATCGCCGACGAGGGCCCGAGCTGGGCCGCGCTCCTCACCCCGCAGGGCAAGGCCATCGCCGACTTCTTCCTGTGGGTCGATGGCGAGGACATGCTCATCGATGTCGCGGCGGACGAGGCCGAGGCGCTGGCGAAACGCCTCACCATGTATCGTCTGCGCCGCAAGATCGAGATAGCGGAGGACGACAGCCTCGCCGTGCACTGGAGCCCCGATGGCGACGACGGTCATGCCGATCCGCGCCACCCCGCGATGGGTCGCCGCTGGCTGGCCCCCGCGGCCGATCCCGCCACCGGTTATCGCGAGCACCGCCTCCGCCTCAACATCTGCGAGGGCCAGCCCGAACTCGGCGATCTCCTCTGGCTCGAATGCAATGCGGGCGAGCTCAACGGGGTCGCCTTCAACAAGGGCTGTTTCGTCGGACAGGAAAATACCGCACGCATGAACTGGCGCGCCAAGGTCAATCGCCGCCTGTTCGTCGTCGAAGGCATGCACGAAAAAGCCCGCGCCTCCTATCCGGAAGCCGGGCTGTCGGTCGTCCATGCGCGGATCGACGCGGTACCGGACAAGGCGCTCCTGCCCGACTGGCTGGAAGAAGCGATCAGCCCTCCGGCGTAACCGTCGGATAGCCCGCGTCCGCCCAGGCGATGAAGCCGCCGTCCATATGCGCGACACTCTCGCCGCGATGTTCGGCCAGCATAGTCGCGGCCTCCGCAGAACGGCGCCCCGAACGACAGTAGAGAACGACATTCTCGCCATCCAAGGCGGCGGGGTCGAAGTCGGCGAGCGGCATCAGCCGTGCGCCCTCGACATGTCCCTCGGCCCATTCTTCGGGCGTGCGCACGTCGATGAAGGTCGGCGGTTCGGGCGCCTCGCGCATCGCCGCCGCTTCCGTCGCGGACAGCGCCACGACAGAGGCCGCGACCTGCGCTTCGGCGATGGTGGACGCCTCGCTCGCCCCCTCCCTCTCACCGCAGGCGGCGAGGAGGAGGCAGGGAAGAGCGAGGCGCCACATCGTCATGCTTACGCCGCGAGCTTGCGCAGGACGTAGTGCAGGATGCCCGAATTCTTGAAATATTCGAGCTCGTTATAGGTGTCGATCCGGCACTTGGCGGTGAACTCGACGGTCTCGCCATTGGCGCGGGTGGCGGTGACCTTCACGTCCTGGCGCGGCTCGAGGCCGGCAAGGCCCGAGATCGAGAAGGTCTCCGAGCCGTCGAAGCCGAAGCTCCCCGCCCCTTCGCCGTCCAAGAACTGGAGCGGCAGGACGCCCATGCCGACGAGATTCGAGCGGTGGATACGCTCGAAGCTCTCGGCGATGACCGCGCGCACGCCCTGGAGGATGGTCCCCTTGGCGGCCCAGTCACGGCTCGAACCCGTGCCATATTCCTTGCCCGCGAGCACGATCAACGGCGTGCCCTTGGCCATATATTCCATGGCGGCATCGTACATCGGCTCGACCTCGCCCGACGGGCCCTTGGTGTAGCCGCCTTCGACATCGTCGAGCATCTGGTTCTTGATGCGGATATTGGCGAAGGTGCCGCGCATCATGACCTCGTGGTTGCCGCGACGCGCGCCATAGCTGTTGAACTCGGCGCGTTCGACGCCGTGCTTCTGCAGATACGCACCCGCAGGGCTGTCGAGCTTGATCGCACCGGCCGGCGAGATGTGGTCGGTGGTGATCGAGTCGCCGAAGATGGCGAGCGGACGCGCGCCGTCGATGTCGCTGGTCGCAGCCGGCTCCATGCCCATGCCCTGGAAGTAGGGCGGGTTCTGGATGTAGGTCGAGGAGGCCGGCCAGTCGTAGGTGTCGCCACCCGACACCTCGATGCCCTGCCAGCGCTCGTCGCCCTTGTAGACGTCGGCATAGCGCGACTTGAACATCTCGGCGTTGACGTTGGCGTCGACCAGCGCGCGCACTTCCTCGTTCGAGGGCCAGATGTCCTTGAGGTAGACGTCGTTACCGTCCTTGTCCTGGCCGATCACGCAGGTGGTGATGTCCTCGCGGGTGTTGCCGAGGATCGCATAGGCCACGACCAGCGGCGGGCTGGCGAGGTAGTTGGCGCGCACGTCGGGCGACACGCGCCCCTCGAAGTTGCGGTTGCCCGACAGCACCGAGCAGGCGACGAGGTTGTTCTCGTTGATCGCCTTCGAGACCGGTGCGGGCAGCGGGCCCGAATTGCCGATGCAGGTAGTGCAGCCATAGCCCACGAGATCGAAGCCGATGGCGTCGAGATCGTCCGACAGGCCGGCCTTGTCGAGATAGTCGGTGACGACCTGGCTGCCGGGCGCGAGGCTGGTCTTGACCCACGGCTTGCGGGTCAGGCCGAGCGCACGCGCCTTCTTGGCGACGAGGCCCGCGGCGATCATCACGTCGGGGTTGGAGGTGTTGGTGCAGCTGGTGATGGCGGCGATCACGACATCGCCATCGGTGATGCCATAGTCCTCGCCCTCGACCGCCACGTCGGCGCCCTTCTTGCCGCCGTCATACTGGGTGTCGAGCAGCTTCTTGAACTCGCTCGCCATCGCCGACAGCGCGACGCGGTCCTGCGGGCGCTTGGGGCCGGCAAGGCTCGGTTCGACCGAGGCCATGTCGAGTTCGAGCGTGTCGGTGAAGACGGGGTCGGGGGTGCCAGCATCGCGCCACATGCCCTGCGCCTGCGCATAGGCCTTGATGAGGCCGATCTGGTCGCCGCGGCCCGACAGCTCCATATAATCCATGGTGCGCTGGTCGATCGGGAAGAAGCCGCAGGTGGCGCCATATTCGGGCGCCATGTTGGCGATGGTCGCGCGGTCGGCGAGCGACAGGTTGTCGAGGCCGGGGCCGTAGAATTCGACGAACCGGCCGACGACGCCCTTTTCGCGCAGCATCTGGACGATGACGAGCACGAGGTCGGTCGCGGTCACGCCTTCCGACAGCTTGCCGTCGAGACGGAAGCCGACGACCTCGGGAACGAGCATCGAGATGGGCTGGCCGAGCATGGCCGCTTCGGCCTCGATCCCGCCGACGCCCCAGCCGAGCACGCCGAGGCCGTTGACCATCGTGGTGTGGCTGTCGGTACCGACGAGCGTGTCGGGATAGGCGACCGTGTTGCCGTCGGCATCCTTCGAGGACCAGACGGCGCGGGCGATATATTCGAGGTTCACCTGGTGGCAGATGCCGGTGCCCGGCGGGACCACCTTGAAGTTGTCGAACGCCTGGCTGCCCCATTTGAGGAACTCGTAGCGCTCCTTGTTGCGCTCATATTCGCGCGCCACATTCTGTTCGAAGGCCATCGGCGTGCCGAACTCGTCGACCATGACACTATGGTCGATGACGAGGTGGACGGGGACCTGCGGGTTGATCTTCTGCGGATCGCCGCCGAGCGCCTTGATGCCGTCGCGCATCGCGGCAAGGTCGACCACGGCGGGAACGCCGGTGAAGTCCTGCATCAGCACGCGCGCGGGGCGGTACTGGATCTCGCGGTCGATGCGCTGTTCCTTCTGCCAGTCGGCGATCGCCTGGACGTCTTCCTTCGTGACCGTCTTGCCGTCCTCGAAGCGCAGCATGTTCTCGAGCAGCACCTTCATCGAGAAAGGCAGGCGGCTCACGTCGCCGACCGTCTCGGCGGCCTTCTCGAGGCTGTAATAATGGAAGGTCTGTCCATCGACCTCGAGGGTCGAGCGGCTGTTCAGGCTGTCCTGGCCGGTGGCGGTCATGGAGGCTCCTTTGAGGTTCGTGTCCGTGGTGCGCGGCAACGGTCGTGCGCGCGATATGCCGCGCGCCCTAGCACCTGTTTTTCAAAGAGGCAAAGCGTGGGAAGCCGCAAAAGCTCCGTCAGCGTTCGACGAAGGGCAGGCTCGGCGCGACCGGCTCCCGAGTCGCGCCCTTAGGCGCGAGCCCGCACTCCTGTATATTGGCCCGCATGGCACCGAAAGACGGCGACTATTTCGCGGCGCAGGCCGAACAGGCCCGCGTGCGTGCATGCGACAAGGCGGGTGGCCGCGAGGCCCGCGTCGCCGGCCATCTCGCGCTCGCTTACGAGGCGCTCGCCCGCGCCAAGGCCGAAAGGGCCGGTGCCGAAGACAGCGACGACTAGCGGATGCGGCCGAGTGCGCGTTCCTGCGCTGCCAGCTTCTCCGCCGAGAATTCCGCCACCGGACGCAGCGTGGGCGAATCGCCCTGCCGTGCATATTGCTCGTGGAACTGGCGCATCAGCGGCACCATCCGTTGCTGCTGCGCCAGGTAGGTCGCGTCGAAATCACGCGCATAGCGCAATTCGTCGAGCATCGCCCGGTGCTGGGCGGTCAGCACATTGTCGGGCAGCGCGTTGACGCGCCGGCCGGCATAGCTGAGCTGGCCGCCGATCCCCTCGCCATTGGCCTTCTGCATCGCCGCGAGCGCACGCACGTCACGGTCTCCCGAGCGCGTTTCGGCCAGCTTGGCGGCCTCGATGGCGTAAAGCGCCGCCGATGCCGCGACATCGACGAAGCGCGCGGCGGTGAGGATCACCCCCGGATTGACCGCGGCCGCGGGCGAGGCTGCCGCCGCGACCGGTGCGGCCGCCGGCTGGCTCGATGCACAGCCCGCCAGCACCATCGCGCCGGCCGTGATGCCAAGAAACTTCTTCATGCCCCGTCCCCTGCTTGTCGTTCCGACACCCTACTCCAACAGGGGGAGCGGGCAAGGGGCGGGGAATTGGCGCCTAGTTGAGGCGCTGGAGCGCGACTTCCTGGTCACGCATCTTGGCGGCGCCGAACTGGGCCACGGGGCGCAGCGTCGCCGAGCCGCCGCTCGTCGCATAGCTCTCATGGAATTGGCGCATCTCGGGCACGAGGGCCTTGGCCTGCGCGAGGTAGGTCGCATCGAAATTGCTCGAGCGCGCGAGCGTATCGAGCATGCGCTGGTGCTTGGCGGTCAGCACATTGTCGGGCAGCGCGTTGACGCGGCGCCCCGCCCAGCTCAGCTGGCCGCCGATGCCATAGCCGACATCCTTCTGTGCCTTGGCCAGCGCCCTCACCTTCGAGGAACGCGCACGGCGCTCGGCGAGCTTGGCGGCCTCGACCTGGTAGAGCGCGGCCGACGCGGCGACATCGACATAGCGGTGCGGGCTCGTCGCCTTGGCAGCGGCCGCCGCACTGGCCATCGTGGCGGCCGAAGCCGGCGTGGCACCAAGGTCGAGCGCGAACGCGCTGGCGAGCATCAGGCCCGTGAGCCCGAGAAACTTCTGGTTAACCAATTTTTCCCCACCCCGTGTTTAGCCGAGGTGGTTCGCGCCACCCCGCCGTTTGTTCCGTTTTGACACAGTGTCAAAAAGGGGGTGGCGGCTCAATGAACAGGGTGAGCGGTTCGGCGTCCGGACCTAACGCCCTGTCGTTAAAGCAAAAAGGGGCGCCGCGTTAACGACGCCCCTTTTCAAGGAGTTGGTGGCGGAAAACCGCCGATTAACGGCCGATCATCGTCTCCGGCCGGACGACACGGTCGAACGTCTCCTCATCGACCAGCCCGAGCTCGAGGCCGGCTTCCTTGAGGGTCTGGCCCTTCTTGTGCGCATGCTTGGCGATGGCCGCGGCATTGTCATAGCCGATGACCGGCGCCAGCGCGGTCACCAGCATCAGCGAGCGGTCGACCAGTTCCTTGATGCGCTCTTCATTGGCCTCGATGCCGTCGACACAACGCTCGGCGAAGCTCACCATGCCGGTCGCCATCAGCTCGATCGAGCGCAGCACGTTCGATCCGATCAGCGGCATGAAGACGTTGAGTTCGAAATGGCCCTGCGCCCCGCCCACGGTGACCGCGGTCTGGTTGCCCATGACCTGCGCGGCGACCATCGTCAGCATCTCGTTCTGGGTGGGGTTCACCTTGCCCGGCATGATCGAGCTACCCGGCTCGTTGGCGGGCAGGTTGAGTTCGCCCAGCCCCGAGCGCGGCCCCGAGCCGAGGAAGCGGATGTCGTTGGCGATCTTGTTCAAGGCGGCCGCGAGGCTGTTCAGCGCGCCGTGGAAGAAGACCATGCCGTCCTTGGCGGCCAGTTCGGCGAACTTGTTGGGGGCGCTTTCGAACTTGGTGCCGGCAATGTCGCTGATCGCCGCGGCCATGTCGCCGGCCCAGCCCTCGGGAGCGTTGAGGCCGGTGCCGACCGCGGTGCCGCCGATGGCGAGCTTGCGCAGCGACCCGTTCATCGCCCCCTCGATGCGCTTGCGCGCGCTCACCAGCTGCGCGACATAGCCCGAGAACTCCTGCCCCAGCGTCAGCGGGGTGGCGTCCTGCGTGTGGGTGCGGCCGATCTTGACGATATGGTCGAATTCCTTGGCCTTGGCGGCAAGGCTCGCGGTCAGTCGGTCGAGCGCGGGGAAGAGCTCGTTCTCGGTCGCCAGTACCGCCGAGACGTGGAGCGCGGTCGGGAAGCTGTCGTTCGAGCTCTGCGACTTGTTGACGTGATCGTTGGGGTGGACCGGCTCCTTGCCGCCGCGCTGCCCGCTCAATGCCTCGTTGGCGATGCCCGCGATCACTTCATTGACGTTCATGTTGGTCTGCGTGCCCGAGCCCGTCTGCCAGATGGTCAGCGGGAATTCGCCATCGCGCTTGCCCTGGATGATCGACTGGGCGGCATCTTCCATCGCATCGGCGAGGTCCTCGTCGAGCCCGTGCTTGCGATTGACCCGCGCGGCGGCCTGCTTGACGATGGCCTGCGCCTTGACGATCCCCATCGGCATGCGCTCGCGCTCCGAGAAGGGGAAGTTCTGCAAGCTGCGCTGGGTCTGTGCGCCCCAATAGGCAGCAGCAGGCACCTCGATGTCGCCGATGCTGTCGCTCTCGATGCGGATGTCGCTCATATTCGCTCTCCAATTGACTTTGGGGCGCGCGCTAGCCCAAGCGGGGGGCGACTGTCGAGGGGACGAGGCATATGGATCGACCGATTGTGGGCTGGCGCGAATGGGTCGCCCTTCCCGGCCTCGGCGTGCGCGCCATCAAGGCCAAGATCGACACCGGCGCCAAGACCAGCGCGATCCACGCCTGGGACGTCCATCATTTCAAAAAGGACGGCGTCGAGCACGTGCGCTTCAACCTCCATCCCGAGCAGCGCAACGACAGCGAGGAAATCGCCTGCGAATGCCCGCTCCTCGACACCCGCGTCATCACCTCCTCCAACGGCATGAAGCAGCGCCGCTTCGTCATTGCCGTCGACCTCGAAATGGGCGATGCGACCTATCCGATCGAATTGACGCTGACCAACCGCGACTCGATGGGTTTCCGCATGCTGATCGGCCGCCAGGCACTCAATGGACGCTGGCTCGTTGATCCGGCACAATCATTCGTCACTCGTAACAAGCCGCCCAAGGGGGTCCCCGCATGAGAATCGCACTGCTGTGCCGCAACGCCAACCTCTACTCGCACAAGCGGCTCGTCGCGGCGGCGGAGGAACGCGGCCACCAGATCGACGTGATCGACCACCTGCGATGCTACATCAACATCACCTCCAACCGCCCGACGATCCGCTACAAGGGCGAGGACCTGCCCAAATATGACGCGGTCATCCCGCGCATTGGCGCGAGCGTCACCTTTTACGGCACGGCCGTCCTGCGCCAGTTCGAGATGATGGGCGTCTTTCCCTTGAACGAGAGCGTCGCCATCAGCCGCAGTCGCGACAAGCTGCGCTCGATGCAGCTCCTCGCGCGCAAGGGCGTCGGCCTGCCCGTCACCGTCTTCGCGCACCAGACCAGCCGCGCCGAGGAAATCATCGAGATGGCGGGCGGCGCGCCCGTCGTCGTCAAGCTGCTCGAGGGCACGCAGGGGATCGGCGTGGTGCTCGGCGAGACGCAGAAGGCCGCCGAATCGATCATCCAGGCCTTCGCGGGCGTGGGCACCAACATCCTCACCCAGCAGTTCATCAAGGAAGCCGGCGGCTCGGACATCCGCTGCTTCGTCATCGGCGACAAGGTCGTCGCCGCGATGAAGCGCACCGGCAAGGAAGGCGACTTCCGTTCCAACCTCCACCGCGGCGGTTCGGCCGAGCCGGTCAAGATCACCGCGATCGAGCGCAAGACCGCCACGCTGGCCGCCAAGACGATGGGCCTGCGCGTGTGCGGCGTCGACATCCTGCGCGGCAACCAGGGCCCCGTGGTGATGGAAGTGAATTCCTCGCCCGGTCTCGAAGGCCTCGAGAAGTCGACCGAGATCGACGTCGCGGGCAAGATCATCGAATATCTGGAAAAGACCTACAAGGAAGGTCGCACCGGCACCCGCGGCCGCGGCTGACCGCTCAACGCTTCCTGTCGAACATCGCCGCCTCGATCCCTCGCACCGATGCGTGCTGGATCCTGATCGCGGCCAGCGCGAAGGGCGCGAACAGCAGCAGTTCGGCATGCTCCGGCAATACCGCGGAAAAGCTTCGCATGAGAGAGATGGTGAGGCCGATGCCGAGGCTGGCGGTCAGGAAGGCCGGCCACGCCCGCGCGAGATAGCGGGGGACGCTGGCCGGCGCGGGGTCCACCCCCTCGGCCCTCGCGCGCTGGCGCAACCGGTGGAGCCGGCGCCCGTCCCAGAACAGCGCGATGAGCGGGGGCGCGATGAGCGCGAACAGGATCGCGGCGAGCGGGTTCACGCCGCCGCCGCGCTACTTCTTCTTGGTGAAGTCGACCGCGACGACGTTGGAGCCGTCCTCGACCGGTTCGGGCTTGGGCGCATCGCCATTGCCCTCGGGGCCCGGCGCTTCATCCTCCTCGTTCGCGTGGAACTTGAGGCTGAATTCGACCGCCGGATCGACGAAGTCGGTCACCGCGGCAAAGGGCACGCGCAGGGTCGAAGGCACGCCGCCGAAGCTGAGGCCGACCGAGAAACCGTCCGCGTCCACGTTGAGGTCCCAGAAGCGGTGCTGGATGACGATCGTCATCTCCTCGGGAAAACGCTCGGAGAGATGCGCGGGGATGTCGACGCCCGGATGGCGCGTGCGGAAGGTGATGTAGAAATGGTGCCCGCCCGGCAGCCCTCCCTGCGTGGCAACGCTGGTCAGGACACGGCCGACCACCGCGCGCAGCGCTTCCTGCACGATTTCGTCATAGGGAATCAGGCTCTCGGGGGTCTCGTCGGTCATGGCTTGCCTCGTGAACCCGCATGCGCGATGGGTCAAGGGAAACGCTAGTCACGAGAGAGCCGCACATCCATGCCGATCGATGCCACCAAGCCCTATGATCCGGACAATGTCTTCGCCAAGATCCTGAGCGGGGAGCTGCCCTGCCACAAGGAAGCCGAGACCGACCACAGCTTCGCCTTCCACGACATCAATCCGCTCGCGGCGCACCACATCCTCGTCATTCCCAAGGGGCAATATGTCAGCTGGGACGATTTCACCGCCAAGGCGTCGGACGAGGAAATCCTCGATTTCGTCCGCCTCGTCGGCAAGGTCGCGCGCGATCGCGGGATGGAGCAGCAGGGCTATCGCATGCTCGCCAATGTCGGCCAGCGCGCAGGCCAGGAAGTGCCCCACCTGCACGTCCACCTGTTCGCGGGCGAGCCGCTGGGGCCGATGCTCTGCAAGTAATCTTCGAAAGGGCGTTGCGCTAACGCACTAGGCGGGCGCGATTTTGCCCGTTACCACTTCGCGCCAACAGTTTTTCTCCGGGGAGGGTTTTGATGGTTTCCAAGGGAGCCGCGATGGGCAGTGCATCGGCCAAGGAAGGTTGGTCGAGCCGTAGTGCCTTCATTCTCGCTGCCGTCGGCGCAGCGGTCGGTCTGGGCAATATCTGGCGCTTCCCCACGCTCGCGGGGGAAAATGGCGGCGGTGCCTTCGTCCTCGTCTATGTCGCCTTCGTGGCGCTCCTCGGCCTGCCGCTGGTGCTGGCCGAAATCGCCACCGGGCGCATCGGCCAGACCGACGCGGTCGGCTCGGTGCGCGATGTCGCGCGACGCTCCAACGCCTCGACCGGCTGGTCGATCACCGCGACGCTCGGCACCATCGGCGCCTTCCTCATCCTTTCCTTCTATTCGGTCGTGGCCGGCTGGGTGCTCTATTATGCGGGCGTCATGGGCGGCGAGCTCGTCTCCGCCATCGGTCGCGGCGATCCGCTCGGCGGCGCCTTCGCGGGCGAGAATAACGAGCAGATCCAGTCGCGCCTCGGCGCCCTTCTGGGCAACTGGCCCCTGCTGCTCGGCCTCCATGCCGCCTTCATGGGCGTGACCTGGTTCGTGGTCAGCCGCGGCGTGCATTCGGGCATCGAGAAGGCGGCCACCATCCTCATGCCGATCTTCTTCTTCCTGCTCATCGGCATCACCATCTACGGCGCCTTTGCCGGCAATTTCAGCGAGGCGACCGCCTTCCTGTTCACCGCCGACTTCTCCAAGCTCACCCCGCAGGTGATCAACGAAGCGCTGGGCCAGGCGCTCTTCTCGCTCTCGCTCGGCGTCGCCGGCCTCATCACCTACGGCAGCTATATCAAGCAGTCGGGCGGGCTTGGCGGGACCGCGGCGACCATCGCGCTCGCCGATACCGGCGTCGCACTGCTCGCGGGCCTGATGATCTTCCCGATCGTCTTCGGCGCGTCGCTCGACCCGGCGGGCGGCCCGACGCTCGTCTTCCAGGCGCTGCCCGTCGCCTTCCAGACGATGCCCGGCGGCGCGCTGATCGGCTTCCTCTTCTTCCTCCTCATCTTCGTGGCCGCGCTGACCAGTTCGGTCTCGCTGCTCGAGGTACCGACCGCATGGGGCAAGGGCGAACTCAAGTGGAGCCGTCATACCTCGGCCACCATCTTCGGTCTCGGCGCCTTCGGCCTCGGGGTGTTCGCGCTCTTGGGCTACAACGTCCTGTCCGACGTGCGTCCGCTAGGCTTCTGGGGCATCTTCGAGAATGCCGACATCCTCGACACCATCGACGGCTTCACCGGCAAGATCATGCTGCCCGTCGGCGTCATGATCCTGTCGATCTTCATCGGCTGGAAGGCCGACCGCAAGATGATGCAGGCGGCGACCGGCCTGTCGGGCGGCATGTTCAAGCTGTGGCGCTTCCTGATCGCGTGGCTCTGCCCCATCGCGGTCGGGCTGGTGCTATTGTTCGGCCTCTTCCCCGGCCTGCTCGGCTAGGGACAGGGTCCAGCCCCAACGAAAAAGGCCCGGCGGGATCGTCTCCCGCCGGGCCTTTTCCTTTGTCAGTGGACGCTGGCCTAGGCCAGCTTGCGGGCAACCAGCGCGCGCAGGTCCTCTTCGGGACGCGCGCCATAATGCTGGATCACCTCGGCCGCCGCGATGGCGCCCATCTTGAGGCATTCCTCGAGGTCGCGCTCCTGCGCCATCCCCGCGAGGAAGCCCGCCGCGAACAGGTCGCCGGCACCGGTGGTGTCGACGAGCGCCTTGATCGGCTGCGCGCCGACGCGGGCGCGGTGGCCGTCCTCGACCGCGATGGCGCCCTTTTCCGAGCGAGTCACCACGAGCAGCGGCACCTTGGGGGCGATCCACTCGACGGCTTCGTCGAGGTCGCCCTTGCCCGCCAGCGCCTTGGCTTCGGCCTCGTTGGCGAAGAGGATGTCGATCCGGCCCTCGTCGATGAGGCGGATGAAATCGTCGCGGTGGCGATCGATGCAGAAGGTGTCCGACAGGGTGAAGGCCACCTTGCGCCCAGCGCCCCGCGCCACGTCGATGGCCTTTTCCATCGCCATGCGCGGCGCTTCGGGGTCCCACAGATAGCCCTCGAGATAGAGGATGCCGGCATCGGCGATGATGTCGTCGGCGATGGCGGCGGCGGGCAGTTCCTGCGCGGCGCCGAGGAAGGTGTTCATCGTGCGCTGCGCATCGGGGGTGACGAGGATGAGGCAGCGCGCGGTGGCGGCCTCGGTATCGGCGCTCGGCGGCACGAGGAATTCCACGCCCGCGGCCTCGATGTCATGCTTGTAGATGGCACCGAGCTGGTCGTCGGCGACCTGCCCGATGAAGCCCGTCTTCACGCCCAGCGCGGCGATGCCCGCGGCGGTGTTGCCCGCCGAGCCGCCCGACACTTCGCGGCCCGCGCCCATCAGGTCGTAGAGGCGCTCGGCCTCGGCCTCGTCGATGAGGCGCATCGATCCCTTGTCGAGCGACTGCTCTTCGAGGAATTCCTCGCTGGCGTCGCTGATCACGTCGACGATGGCATTGCCGATGGCGAGCACGGCGAGACGGGGCTGGGTCATTTCACTTGGGCCTTGGATGGAAAAACAATCGCCTGCGCCCCTATTGGAGCCCCCCTCAATAAGCAAGTCCCGCCGCCTTCAGTGGGCCCGCGCCCGCCCCGTCCCGCCGCGTCCCGCCAGCGCCAGCACGAGCGCCCCCACCGCCGCCCCGAGCGCGGAGGCGACCAGCGTGCCGCCCGGCAGGAAGAAGAGGAAGACGAGGAGCGCCGCGACCGGCCGCTGCATCAGCACCGCGGAGGCGGCGACAAGACCCGCCGCCGCCGCGCCCGCCACCGCATCGCCCCCGAACAGCGCCGCCACCGCCAGCCCGAGCGTGGTGCCCACCATCGCCGCCGGAAAAATCTGCCCGCCGAACCAGCCGGTGGCGAGGCAGGCGACGAGCGCCACCGCCTTGACGAGCGCCAGCCCGACCAGCGCCCATGCGCCGATGGTCGCCACCTCGTTGTAGACATGCTGGATGCCCTCATGCCCCGAGAAGAGCGCGAGCGGGGTGATCGCCCCCATGATGCCGAGCACCAGCCCGCCCGCCATGCCCCGCAGCGGCAGCGCGGGAATGGCGCGGGCAACCCGATGCTGGAGCGCGGGGATGGCGAGGAGCAGCGCCCATCCCGCCAGCCCGCCCACGGCCGCCGCGCCGATCCACGCCAGCACCTCGAGCCCCGGCCGCCCCGTCTGCGGCAGTGCCAGCGTATGCGCGAAGGTCAGCGGATGGAGCGAGCCTTCGGGCAGGATGAGGAGCAGCACCCACAGCCCCGCGATCGCTGCCAAGAGCGAGGGCGCGATCCGCGCGACCCGTTCGCGCAGCACCGGCGGCGAGGCCTTCTCGACCGGCATCGCCACCGCGCCGAGCGGGGCGCCGAACAGCCCGCCCAAGGCGGCCGCCAGCGACAGCTGCACCGCCTCGTCGCGCGCGAGGTGGAGCACGCCGCGAAGGTTCGCCGCCATTCCCGCGACCAGCGCGATCAGCGGCGCCTCGGGCCCCAGCGCCGCGCCGAACCCGAGCGACACCACCCCCAACGTGGCCAGCCGCGCCAGCGCCGCCCCGCCGGTGCGCGGATCCTCCGATTGCACGAGGCTCTCCTCGAGATCGTGCGGCCCCTCCTGCGCATGCACGCCGCCTCCCGCCCCGCGATTGACCAGCCCGACGAGGAGCCCGCCGAGCGTGCAGGTGAGAAGCGTCGCCGCGGCGCGATGGCCCTGCCACCAAGGCAGCGTGGCGGGGACGACGTCCCACACCAGCCGCTGCAGCACATGCACCGCGCCGAGGAAGGCGGCCGACACCAGCCCGACCGCGCCGCCGAGCAGGGCGGCGACCGCATAGGGTCGAACCAGGGCAACGGCAGTCGACATGAAGGCACCCCCTCCGGGCATGGCACGTCGCTCGAAGCCCCGATTTTCCGCCCATGGCCCGCGCCTGTCAACGCGGGCGCCATTCCGTTCTCTGCCCGCGTCGAATCCGGTTGGCGCATGCGCCGCGCCCGATTAGGCTGGCGGCCCTGCCAGTTGGAGTTGCCCGCGCCGTGAACCACCGCCTTGCCATCCTTGCCCTCGGGGCCGCCGCAATGTCACTCGGTGCCTGCGGTTCGCGCGCGACCTCGGCGCGCCCGCCCATCCCCTCGGCCAACTATTCGCTCGTCGCCGCCACCGCGCCCGCCAGCGCCGGCGCGCTCATCGGCATGGGCGCGGCCACCCTGCTCGGCCGCTTCGGCAGCCCCGCGCTTCAGGTGCCCGAGGGCGAAAGCCTCATGCTCCAGTGGAAGGCGCCGGGCTGCACGCTCGATGCCTATCTCTACCCCAACCGCCGCGGCGGCACCGAGACGACGCATGTCGAGGCACGCGGCCCCGACGGGTCGAGCGTCGACCGCGACGCCTGCATCCGCGCATTGGAAGCGCAGCGCTAGCCCGCCAGCAGTTTCGCTTTCGCCCAGCCCGCCGCCTCGGCGACCACCGGGTCGGGATCGCCAAGCAGCGGCTCGATCCTCTCGAGCAGGGCCTCCTCCCCGCTATTGCCCGCCGCGATGAGGCAATTGCGGATCATGCGGTTCCTGCCGATGCGCTTGATCGGCGAGCCCGCGAACATCTCGCGAAACCCCGCATCGTCCAGTTGCAGCAGGTCGGCGAGCTCGGGCGCCGCCAGCTCGGCGCGCGGCCTGAACTTCTCATGCCCCTGCGAAGGGTCGGCAAAGCGGTTCCACGGACAGGCCGCAAGGCAGTCGTCGCAGCCGTAGATGCGGTTGCCCATCGCGTCGCGATAGGCCTCGGGGATCGGCCCCGGATGCTCGATGGTCAGGTAGCTGATGCATTTTCGCGCATCGATCCGGTGCGGCGCGGTGATCGCGCCTGTCGGACAGTCGGCGATACAGGCGGTGCAGCTGCCGCAATGCACCTTGGCGGGTGCCGACGGCTCGAGCTCCAGCGTCGTGTAGATGATGCCGAGGAACAGCCAGTTGCCGTGGGTGCGGTTGAGCACGTTCGTATGCTTGCCCTGCCAGCCGATCCCCGCCGCCGCCGCCAGCGGCTTTTCCATCACCGGCGCGGTATCGACGAACACCTTCACCTCGCACGGCTCTTCCGCGACCAGCCAGCGGGCCAGCGCCTTCAGCTTCTGCTTGACGAGCTTGTGATAGTCGGCGCCCTGCGCATAGACGCTGATCCGTCCCCGCGTCGGCGCGTCCGCCAGCGCGCGCGGATCGGTCGCGGGCGCGTAGGACAGCCCCAAGGCGATCACGCTTTTCGCCTCGGGCCACAGCGCCCTGACCCCGACGCGGTGGTGAAGCCGTTCCTCCATCCAGCCCATCTCGCCATGCCGCCCCTCGGCGACGAAGGCGCGCAAATCCTCCCCCGCCGCGTCGGCCGCATCGGCGCGCGCGAAGCCGCAGGCGGCAAAGCCCAGCGCCGTCGCTTCTTGGGATATGCGGGATTCGAGGCTTGCCATCAGGACACCAGCCCTTACCAAATCAGGGGATGAACGCCACTGCTCCCATCGAGGGCCTCGCCGCCGAGGCGACCGACCTCGTCAAGACCTTCGATGGAAAGACCGCGGTCGACGGCGCCAGCCTGTCGGTCCCCGCCGGCTCCATCTATGGCTTCCTCGGCCCCAATGGCGCGGGCAAGACGACGACGCTGCGCATGATGCTCGGCATCATCGATCCCGACAGCGGCCACCGCACCCTGCTCGGCAACGAGCACCCGCTGCGCGTCGCCCATGATGTCGGCTACTTGCCCGAGGAGCGCGGCCTCTATCCCGCGATGAGCGCGAAGGAGGCCATCGCCTTCATGGGCGCGCTGCGCGGCCTGCCGCTGAAAGAGGGTCGCCCCCGCGCGGTCGAACTGCTTGAGGGCCACGGCCTTGCCGAATGGGTCGACAAGCCGATCCGCTCCCTGTCGAAGGGCATGGCGCAGACGGTGCAGCTCCTCGGCACCATCGTCCACCGCCCCCGCCTCGTCGTCCTCGACGAGCCTTTTTCGGGTCTCGACGCGATCAACCAGGGCAAGCTCGAAGACCTCATCCGGCGTCTCGCCGCCGAGGGCACCACGGTGATCTTCTCGACCCATGTCATCGCCCATGCCGAGCGCCTGTGCGAGAAGGTCGCGATCATCGCCAATGGCGCCATCGCCTTCGAGGGCGGGGTCGACGAGGCGCGCAACCGCCTCTCCCCCATCGTCAACCTGCGCACCCGCGAGGCCGACGGCCCGTGGCTCGCCGACCTGCCCGCCGATGCGCGCCGCTCGGGCAACGAATTCCGCTTCGAGCTGCCGGGCAGCGGCCCCGAGAAGATGCTCAAGAGCCTGATCGACCATGGCGCGGGCATCGACACGCTGTCGATCGAGCGCCCCGGCCTGCACGACGCCTTCGTCGCCATCGCGGGCGAGGCGGTCGCCGCCCAGATGAAGAAGGATGCCCGCTCGTGAAGGAAATCATCCGCGCCGCCTTCGTCATCGGCCGCCGCGACTATTTCGCGACCGTCATGTCGAAGACCTTCCTCTTCTTCCTCATCGGCCCGCTCTTTCCCGTCGGTATCGGTGTCCTGTTCGGCGCGGTCGGCACCAACATCGCCTCCAACGACGTCGAACCCGTCGTCGCGGTGGTCGCCAGCGCCGAGGAGGTCGCCAACCTCGAGGCCGCGCGCGACCGGCTGGGCATCCTTGCCCCCGGCGGCGGCTTCGTGCAGCTCGAACAGGTCGAGCCCGAGGCCGATACCGACGCCCAGCGCAAGGCGCTGCTGTCGCGCACCGAGCGCCCTGTCCTCGGTGTGCTCGAAGGTCCTCTCGATGCGCCGGTCCTGACCGGCACGATGGGCGAACATTCGCGCACCGCCCACCAGCTCGAGGCCTTCATCGTCGAGGCCCGCCGAGGCGAAGCGGGCGCCGCCTTCACCGTCCACGACCCGCCGCTCGAAGTCCGCACGCTGCGCACCACCGCCTCGCGTACCGAATTCGCGCAGGTCATCACCGCGCGCATGGGCCAGCTCATCCTCTTCTTCGTCACCATCCTGCTTGCCGGCATGCTCCTCTCCCAGATGCTCGAGGAGAAGGGCAACAAGGCGATCGAGGTGCTCGCTTCCGCCGTGCCCGTCGACAGCATCTTCATCGGCAAGCTGTTCGCCATGCTCGCCATCTCGCTCACCGGTATCACGGTGTGGATCGCGACCATCATCCTCGCGCTCTTCGCTTTCGGTGGCGGCGATTTCGCGCTCGTGCCCCCCGCCCCCGCGGTCGGCTGGCCGGTCTTCATCCTCCTGGGCCTTCTCTATTTCGCGACCAGCTACCTGCTGCTTGGCGCGGCCTTCCTCGGCATCGGCGCGCAGGCCTCGACCGTGCGCGAGGTGCAGACGCTGTCGATGCCGGTGACGATGATCCAGGTGGTCATCTTCCTCGGCGCGCAGATGGCGGTCGGCGATCCCTATGGGCGCAACGCCATCGCCGCCGCGATCTTCCCCTTCACCAGCCCCTTCGCGATGATCGCGCGGGCCGCAGAAGTCGACGCCCTCTGGCCCCATCTCGTCGCGCTCCTGTGGCAGGCGCTCTGGGTCGCGCTCATCCTCAAGGGCGCCGCCAGCATCTTCAGGAAAAGCGTGCTCAAGTCGGGCAAGCCGATCCGCTGGCCGTGGCGCCGCCGCAAGGCGAGCTGATTGTCTTAACGGAGAGTTCCCATGTCGCTTACCCTCACCGCGCTGGCGCTCGCCGCCGCCCCCGCCGACGCCTCGACCCTCGCCACGCCCGAGGGCCCATGGTCGGTCGATTATGGCGACCGGCAGTGCCTCGCGATGCGTACCTTCGACCATGCCGCGCTGGGCAGGCTCGCGCTGGCTTTCAAGCCCGACATGCTCGGCAAGAAGGGCCAGCTCCTCGTGAAATTCGTCGACCCGCCCGCCATGCCGATGCTGGACGAGGCCCGCTGGGACCTGCCCGGCGCACCGTCGACGGCCCACAGCGCGCAGGTGGCGATGGGCGACCTCGCCAACGGCGAAAAGCTCGCGGCCGCGATGGATTTCTATCCCGACAATGCCACTACCCATGTCCCCAGGCGGATCGATTTTGCGGCACAAGGCGAGGTCGTGTTGACGCTCGAGGTCCCCGAGGCCCACGCGCTCGAGACCGCGCTGCGCGATTGTATGGTCGATCTGTGGGCCGAACATAATCTCACGCCCGACCTCATCGAGCGGCCCGTCACCGCCCCCTCCCCGCATATCGCCTCGACCTATCGTGGGGACGATTATCCGCGCGCTGCGCTGGACCGCAGTATCAGCGGCACCGTCCCCATCCTCTATGTCGTCAATGCCGAAGGCCGGATCGAGCACTGCGAAGTCTGGCAATCGAGCGGCCACGAAATCCTCGACGAGCCGACCTGCAAAGTGCTCTTCCGCCGATACCGCGCCTCCTCGCCGCCCCGCGATGCGGCGGGCAATGCCGTGTCCGGCGCCTATATCTTCCCCGTGGTTTGGCGCATTTCTGATCGCTAGCGGCTACTCTGTGGGCGCCGGCCCGATCTGCTCCCACAGCTCGATCTTGATGCCGTCGGGATCGAGGAGCCACGCGAACTTGCCATAGGGCTCGTCCTGCCGCCCGAGGATCTCCACGCCCTTGGCTTCCAGTTCGGCCTGGAAGGCGTCGAGATCGTCGACGCGGAAATTGATCATGAAGGGCATGGTGCCCGGATCGAGATAGGTCGTGTCCTCGGCAAAGCTCGACAGGAGGCTGAACGGATCGTCCTGCGGCTCGTCCGACCAGCGGAAGACGGGGCCATATTCACCCGCGATGCCGAGCACCTCCTTGTACCACTTCGTCGACGCCTCGACGTCCTTGCGCTTGACGAACACGCCGCCCAGACCCGTGATTCCAGCCATTTCGCTTCCCCTGTCGTGAAGCCTGTGCATAGCATCGCGGGATGACAGGGGGGAAGATCGACAGCAGGCTGATCTGGGCCATCGCCATTCCGGCGATGATCACCAATGTCGCCACCGCATTGATCGGCGTGGCCGACCTGTGGATCGTCGGCCGCCTCGGCAGCGCGCCGGCGCAGGGCGCGGTCGATCTCGGCGCGCGGCTCTTCGCCCTGCTCTTCACCGTGATGAATTTCCTCAAGACGGGCACGACCGGCCTCGTCGCGCAGGCGGGCACGCGGGTGGGGCCCGTCGAGCAGGCCGCCACCCTCCTGCGCGGGCTCGCCGTCGGCCTCGTCATCGCGCTCCTCCTCCTTGCACTCAAGCCCGTCCTCCTCCCCCTCCTCCTCGAGGCGCTGGGCGCTAAGGGCGAGGTGATGACCGCCGCGCGCATCTATGCCGGCATCCGCTACTGGTCGGCGCCGGGCGTGCTCATGAACCTCGCGCTCGTCGGCATGCTCGTGGGCCAGCGCCGCATGACCGCCGTCCTCGTCATCGAGGTCGGCTACAACCTCCTCAATGTCGCCCTCGGCCTGCTCTTCGTGCTGCGCCTCGACATGGGCATCGCGGGCATCGGCTGGTCGAGCCTCATCGCCGAATATGCCAAGCTCGGCGTGGCGGGCGCGGTGGTCCTTGCCGCCAACCGCGAGGCGATCGGTGCCGCGCTGCGCGAGAAAGTCCTGTCGCGCGAGCGGCTCCTGCCCTTCCTCTCGGTCAACCGCGACCTGTTTCTTCGCACGGTGATCCTCAGCCTCGCGCTCGCCGCGCTGACCCGCATCGGTGCCGAGCGCGGGCCGGTGGTCCTTGCCGCCAATGCCATCCTCTTCCAGTTCTTCCTTTTCTCCGCGCTCTTCCTCGACGGCTTCGAAAATGCCGCGCAGGTGCTGAACGGCGAAGCCAAGGGCGCCGCCGACCGCGTCCGCTTCGAGCGGCTGACCCGTGCCATCCTGTTCCGCGGCTTCGGCGCCGCCGCGCTGGTCAGCCTCTTCTTCGGCGCCTTCGCCGTGCCGCTGATCGAGAGCTTCGCCGCCACCCGCGAGGTCGCCGCCGCCGCCATGTTCGTCTCGCCCTGGCTCGTCGTCCTGCCCTTCGCGGGCGTGGCGGGCTTCATCTACGACGGCGTCTATGTCGGCGCCTCGTGGACCCGCGCGCTGCTCCTCACCATGATCGGCGGCACCGCCGTCTATGCCGTCAGCCTGTGGGCGACATGGAGCCTCGGCAACCACGGCCTGTGGCTGAGCTTCACCCTCTTCCTCATCGCCCGCGCCGTCTTCCAGCGCCTCGCGCTGCCGCGCCTCACACGGGCCATCGACCGTGATCCCACCCTGGAGAAAGCATCATGACCATCGCCAACGCCCAGGCCGACCTCCGCCGCGCCTTCGTGGGCGGCGGCCCGGGCCTTATCGTCTCGGGCCTCTTCTGGCTCGCTGCCGGCCTCGTCGCCAACGCCGAGGGCGTGCCCACCGGCTATGCCGTCCTCTTCGTCACCGGCATGTTCATCTTTCCCTCGGCCATGCTGATCTGCCGCTTCCTCTTCGGCCGCGCGCCTGCCGCCAAGGAGAACCCCCTCGGCCGCGTCGCGCTCGAGAGCACGCTCGCGATGATCGCAGGCATCGTCATCGCCCACCTCTTCCTCGGCAGCCGCCCCGACTATGTCTTCCCGCTGGTCGCCATCGCGGTCGGCACCCACTTCTTCGCCTTCCGCACGGCCTATGGCGATGTGCGCTTCTGGGGACTGGCAGCAGTGGTCACCGCGATCGGCGGCTACGCCATCTGGGGCGAGGGCCTCCCCGCGCTGAGCGTCGCGCTGCTCGTTGCCGCCAGCGAGATCCTCTTCGGCCTGTGGCTCCTCGCCACCGCGCCTCGCGAAGGCGCCGCATAAGCGCTTGCCCCCGATGGTCGCTTGACGCAGGTTAGTCTCCAGAGCGGGGGGCAGTGATGATCGTCTTGTGGCGCAAGGTCAGGAGTGCAGTCGGCGGCATCGGCCCGACCGAATGGGCGCTTCTCGCCATCGAGGGCGTCATCGTCTTTCTCTCGATCTTCGCCGCCTTCCAATTGAGCGAATTTGCCGAAAATCGCCGCGATGCCGCGCGTCTGGGCCGGATCGAGGCGCAACTTCTCGAAGAAGCCCGCACCGCCTTGGGTCTGATCTGGCGGCGCACCTCGCAGCGCGAGGAAGAGCTGCCACTGGCGCGCAGCGCGGCGCGTGACCTCGCGGCAGGCCGCTGCCCCGACGATGCCGCCTTCCAGAGTCTCTGGTCGGTCCAGCTGTACGAGATGATCGACCCGCCGAGCGGCGTCTATGACGAACTCGTCAATTCGGTCGGCGTCTCCGCGCTGTCCGCCGACGCCCGTCTCGCGGTCGACTTTTATCGCAATAGCCTCAACTACGTGAAGGGGCAGCTACCCAATTTCCGCTCGCAGGAAGAATTCCTTCGCCCCGAGGACCCCCGGCTCGCCGTCCACGCCAGCGGTTCGGACGAAGGCAGGGGGATGCGGATGGTCTTCGATCGCGAGGCCTATTGCGCCGACAGGGAATTTGCCGACGCCGTCAATTTCGCGGTCCGCAATCAGGCCGTCTTCCAACGCTATCGCAACGACTTGCTCGACGACGCCGCCTTCCTGTGCGTCGTCCTTGCCGAGGAGCAGGGTCGAAAATGCACCGGCGAATGGGTCGAACAGCTCATCCCCGACGACGCCCGCGCCGACATCGAACGCCGCGGGCGGGCGCGATGGGAGGCGGCCGACCTTTAGCCCGCCCTAATGCACGAACCGCGCCACCACGTCGCGATAGCTGCGTGACACCTTTACCTCGGCGTCCGAGCCGAGGATCAGGAAGCATTCGCCATTGGTGTGCGGCTTGACCTGCTTGACCTTGTCGAGGTTGACGATGGTCGAGCGGTGGACGCGCTGGAACTTGCGCGGGTCGAGCCGCTTCTCGAGGTCCTTCATCGTCTCGCGCAGGATCAGCGTATTGTCGCCCGTCTGGATGCACATGTAGTCGCCCGCGGCATCGATACGCTCGATATCCTCGACGTCGACGCGGAAGATCTGCCCCTGGTCGCGGATGTTGATGACGCTTTCATAGCGGCTCGCCGCCGGCGCGCTCGGGTCCTGCTTGGACAATTCGCTGGCGGCCTCGGGGGCGTGCTCGTTCAGTGCTTCCTCGAGCTTGCGCGCCTTGCGCGCCGCGCCCTTCTCGGCCAGTCGCTGGCGCACGCGGTCGAGCGTTTCGGCGAGGCGATCCTCCTCGACCGGCTTGACCAGATAGTCGACCGCCTTGGATTCGAACGCCTTTACCGCATGGTCCGAATAGGCGGTGACGAAGACGAACAGCGGCGGCTCGACCTCCATCAGCCCCGAGATCACCGAGAAACCGTCGAACCCCGGCATCTGGATGTCGAGGAAGACGAGATCGGGTTTCAGCGTCTTGGTCTGCCGGATCGCCTCGCGGCCATTGTTGGCGGTGCCGATCACCTCGACATCGTCATGTGCCTCGAGCCTCAGCTGGAGGCCCTGCGTGGCGAGCGGTTCGTCGTCGACCAATAGGGTACGGATGGTCATTCTTCGTCTTTCTTACCAAGGGGTATGTGGAGGATAACGCTGAAGCCCCCCTTTTCGTTCGTTTTCGTCTCGAAACGACTGTCCGAACCATAAGCGGCGATCAGTCGTTCGCGGGTGTTGGCAAGGCCGAGTCCCGTCGACTGGCTCTCGCTCACCACCGCCCCGCCGGCCCCCGAATCCGACACTTCGATCCGCACGTGCTGCCCCTCGCGGCGTGCGTTGATCCAGATATCGGCGCCATTCTCGGCGGGTGTCACCGCATATTTGATCGCATTCTCGATCAGCGGCTGGAGGATGAGGCTCGGCACCGGCACGCCGGCGGCTTCCGCCTCGATCCGGAAATGCGGCTTCAGCCGTTCCTCGAAGCGCATCTTCTCGATCTCGAGATAGAGTTTGAGCGTGTCGATTTCCTTGGCCAGCGGCACCTGCGCGGTGGGCTCGTTAGCGAGTGTATAGCGAAGGAAACTCGACAGCCGCGCCAGCATCGCATTGGCCCGCTCGCGCTCGGACAGGAGCACCAGCGTGGAAATGCTGTTGAGCGTGTTGAATAGGAAGTGCGGATTGAGCTGGTAGCGCAGCATCGCCAGCTGCGCCGCCGAGGCCTGGCTCTCGAGCGCGCGGCGCTGGTCGATCTGCTCTTCCAGGAGCAGGTAATAGTTGATCCCGTAATAGAGCGCGGTCCACGCCGCGAGCAGCGCGAAGTCGAGCACCATCGCGCCGAGGAATTGTGTCCCGCGCGGCTCGAAGGTCGGGTTGACGAAGGTCGAGATGCTCCACGTCTCGAGGAAGCTGAACAGCACCGAGGCGAGCACCACCGTGGCGATCGACACCAGCATGGTGATTGCCGCCTGCAGCTTGATCAGCCGCTTGTAGAGCGCCGCCATCAGGAGGGTCAGCGAATAGCCCGTCGCGGTGATGATCAGGCAGTGGAACAGGAAGACGATCGGCTGGAAGCCGTTCACCACCCCGGTCAGGTACCTGAGGATGAGATAGCCCGACCAGCCAAAGCTCTGGAGCAGCCAGAAAGCGCGGTTCTTGTCGGAGAAGAAGGGCCGGTCGAGGCCGACCGCGCCGATGACCTGTCCCTCGGGCACGCCGGCAGCGGCGCTGTCGCCCGCCTTGCGCGCGGCCTGCTCGACCGACGTGCCCCCGACGCGCTCACGGCGCGCGGGTCGCTCGTCCCTGCCTGACTGCTTCAGCCCCGATACAGGCTCGCTCGCCAAATGCTTGCTCCATCATGGTTGCGCTGGCGCAACATAAGGCGCAGATGCAGTGTTTCCTAGAGGCGCAGCTTTTGGCCTCGTCGCACGGCAGACACGGTTGGCAGGAGTTTTCGATGGTTCGTCTCGCGTTTATCGCCCTCGGGGCGCTTGCCCTTGCAGGCTGTTCGACCCGCGACGATGCCGCCACGGGCAGCGACCCGACCATCGCCCCGATCCTCGACCGCGAGGACGCCGTCGACCAGCACAGCTTCGCCAAGCCCTTGGAGGCGCGCGTCCACCATGTCGCGCTCGATCTCGACATGGACTTCGACACCAAGCGCGTGTCGGGCATCGCGACCCTCGACCTCGATGTCGCCGAAGATGCCACCGAGATCGTCCTCGACAGCCGCAATCTCACCATCAACTCGATCACCGCGCCCGACGGCAGCGCGCTCGACTATACGGTCGGCGACGGCAGCGAGGAGCTCGGCCAGCCGATTACCGTCACCTTGGGCGGCAACGAGCAGATCGTGATCGACTATGTCGCCGCCCCCGACAGCGACGCGCTCCAGTTCCTCAGCCCCGAACAGACCTCGGGCAAGGAGCATCCCTTCCTCTTTTCGCAGGGCCAGTCGATCCTCAACCGTTCGTGGATCCCGACGCAGGACAGCCCCGGCATCCGCCAGACTTGGGAAGCGAAGATCCGCGTTCCCAACCCGCTGACCGCCGTCATGAGCGCGCCGTCGGCCGGCGACCCCGTCCCCGACGGCCCCGACCACCGCATCTTCTCCTTCGAAATGGACAAGTCGGTCCCGCCCTATCTCATCGCCATCGCGGTCGGCGACATCGAGTTCCGCCCGCTCGGCCTGCGCACCGGCGTCTGGGCCGAGCCCGGGATGCTCGACGAGGCGGCCGCCGAACTGGCCGATACCGAGCGCATGATCACGGCGTCCGAAAAGCTGTTCGGCCCCTATCGCTGGGACCGCTACGACATGATCGTCCTGCCCCCCAGCTTCCCCTTCGGCGGCATGGAGAACCCCGTCCTCACCTTCCTCACCCCGACCTTCATCGCGGGTGACAAGTCGCTGACCGCGCTCATTGCGCACGAACTCGCCCACAGCTGGTCGGGCAACCTTGCGACCAACGCCACCTGGGCCGACTTCTGGCTCAACGAGGGCATGACCGTCTATGCCGAGCAGCGCATCGTCGAGGCGGTCTATGGCGAGGAAGCCTTCGACCAGGCCGTCAGCCTCTCGCTCGACGCCACCGACGGCGCCATCGCCGAACTCGAGAAACGCGACCAGGTGCTCGCGGTCGACCTTGCCGGCCGCCATCCCGACGATGGCTTTACCGACATCCCCTATGACAAGGGCGCCGCCTTCCTGCGCACCCTCGAGGCCGAGGTCGGGCGCGAGAAGTTCGACGCCTTCATCCGCCAGTGGTTCGACGACCATGCCTTCGAGCCCGTGACTTCCTCCATGTTCTTCGAGGCGGTCGCGCAGCAGCTGTTCGAGGGCGACGAGGAGAAGATCGCCGCCTTCGGCCTCAACGAGTGGATCTACGAGGCGGGGCTTCCCGACAATATCGCGCGCGGCAACGCCGATGCCTTCGCCGCGGTCGATGCCGCGGTCGTCGATTTCGACGGCGGCGCCGACCCCGCCAGCCTCGGCTGGGCCGAATGGAACACCGCCGAAAGGCTGCGCTTCCTCGGCAAGATCGACACCGACCTTACCGACGAACGCCTCGCCGCGCTCGACGAGGCGTTCGGCCTCAACGCGACGGGCAATAACGAAATCCTCTTCCTCTGGCTCAAGCTGGCGGTCGAGAACCGTTACGACCCCGCCGTTGCGCGGCTCGACGATTTCCTCACCAGCCAGGGCCGCCGCAAGTTCGTCCGCCCGCTCTTCACCGCGCTGGCCGAGGACGAGGAATGGGGCCTGCCGATCGCCAGGGACATCTATCCCCGCGCCCGCCCGCTCTATCATCCGGTGACCTACCAGGAACTCGATGAAATGGGCCTCGGCGGCGAGGCTGACGTAGCGCAATCAACGCAGGGTTAACCACGGCCTTAACCCCGTCGTAACCACCACGGGCCTACGACTCACGCTCTCATCATAGGAGCGCGTGAGTCGAATGTATCAGGCACCCGACCGCTACAAACGCATGATTTCGGCAAAATTGCCTGACGGCGCCTCGCTCGGCGTCGCGCAGGGCGTGCATGACGACCAGGCCTCGACTCCCCTGCGCGACGTGCAGCTGATCAGCCGTGCCCAGCTCGCGCCCTTCTTCGCCGCCGCCAACATCCTCGCCGCGCTCCTGTTCGCCGCCTCGATGCATAGCTCGATCGAGGTCGTCCTGATGGGCGGCTGGATCCTCGGCGTGGCGGTCATCAATGTCCTCATGACCATGCTCGCGCGTCGCCAGGCAATCACCCATATCGGCCGCTCGGGCCGCCGCGTGCCGCACTGGCTGATGATCTCCGACGTCGCGCTGCGCGCCGCCGTCTGGCTGAGCCTGCCGATGATGGTGTTCGCAGGCCTCGGCCCGTCGGACCAGATCATCGCCGCCTCCGTCATCGCCGGCCTCGGCGTCGCGGCCCTCGGCCTCGTCGCCGTGCCGACTGCCGCCATGACGTGGATGACGGTCTTCGTCACCGCCTTGTGCGTCAATCTCTTCATCGGCCGCGACACCGTGCCGTTCGAGCATATGGTCGCGATCATCTTCGTCATCGGCGTGGCCATGGCAGGCGTCATGACCGTCGCGCGCTGGGCCTTCCACCAGCTCAAGACCAACGCCGACGTCGGCTCGCAGTCCGAGAGCGCCTCGCTCCTCCTCCAGGAATATGAAAAGCGCGGTGTCGGCTGGCTGTGGCAGGTCGACGAGGAAAACCGCGTCACCTACCTGTCCAGCCGCATGGTCGCGCTCATCGGGCGCCCCTCCTCGGCGATCATCGGCCATTCGCTCCCCGCCCTGCTCGGCGGGCAGAAGGAATTCGGCGAGGTCCTCTACGACCACAAGCCCTTCCAGAATCTCGAGATGCAGCTCGATACCCAGCGCGGCGGGCGCTGGATCAGCCTCGCGGGCGATCCCATCATCGACCATGCCGGCCGCTTTGCCGGCTTCCGCGGCGTGGGCTCGGACATCACCGAGGTGCGCCAGCAGCAGGAACGCCTCACCCACCTCGCCAATGTCGACGTGCTGTCGGGGCTGCCCAACCGTGGTCGCGTGCGCCAGCTCGCGGGCGAGGCGCTGCGCAATGCGACCAGCTCCAATGTCCCTTGCGCAATCATGTTCCTCGACCTCGACGGCTTCAAGCCGGTCAACGACACCTTCGGCCACCCCAAGGGCGATGCCGTTCTCCAGGCGGTCGCCAAGCGCCTCGTCGACGAGGTTGGCGACATGGGCCATGTCGGGCGCATGGGCGGCGACGAATTCGCCATCATCATCAAGGACGCGCAGAGCCGGAAGGGCGTGCAGGCGCTAGCCGACCGCATCATCACCTCGGTCGCCGAACCCTATATGATCGACCAGATCGAGATCCGCATCGGCGTCTCGATCGGCTGCGCCTTCGGTCCCATCGACGGCGCCACCGTCGACGACCTCATCCTCAAGGCCGACCTTGCGCTCTACGAAGCCAAGAATGCCGGTCGCGGCGTGGCCAAATATTTCTCCTCGGAACTGATGAGCGAGCAGGAGGACCGCGTCCGCCTCGAGAGCGACCTTCGCGCCGCCATCGCGTCGAAGCAGTTCCACCTCCTCTACCAGCCGCTCGTCTCGGCCAAGGACCAGAAGCTCATCGGCTTCGAGGCGCTCATCCGCTGGAACCACCCCAAGCGCGGCCTCGTGCCCCCGCCGGTCTTCATCCCGATCGCCGAAGAGTGCGGCCTGATGATGGAAATCGGCCAGTGGGTCATCGAGGAGGCCTGCAAGACGCTGTCGCAATGGCCCGAACCGATCACCGTCGCGGTCAACGTCAGCCCCAAGCAGATCCAGATGCCCTCGCTGCCCCAGCTCGTCAGCCAGGCGCTGGCGCGTCACAAGGTGCCGGGCAACCGCCTCGAACTCGAGGTCACCGAGGGCGTCTTCCTCGGCAACAATTCGGCCACGCTCGAAATCCTCCAGCGCCTGCGCCAGCTCGGCGTCGGCATCGCATTGGACGATTTCGGCACCGGCTATTCCTCGATCGGCTATCTGAACAAGGCGGTCTTCCACAAGCTGAAGATCGACGGCAGCTTCGTGCGCGAAGCCGGCACCCGCGAGGAAAATGTCGCGATCATCAAGTCGATCGTCCAGCTCGCCAAGTCGTTCCGCATGAACGTCACCGCCGAGGGCGTCGAGACGGCCGAGGATTTCGAGCGCATGCGCAGCCTCGGTGTCGACACCATCCAGGGCTATCTCTTCGGCCGCCCGCTCACCTACGAGCGCGCCAACCAGATGGTCGTCGGCCTGTCGCGCAAGGCGGGCTAACGACCCGCCATTGCCCCGCTCAGTCGGTCAGGAGCCGGCACAGCGCTTCCTCGAGCGCATCGGGCGAGAAGGGTTTGACGAGGATCGGCGCCTCGGGCGCGACCGCGCGGATGGCGTCGGTCTCGCTATAGCCCGACATGAAGAGGATGGGCTGGTCGGGATGGCGCTCGAGCAGCCTTGCCGCGACCTCGGCCCCCGACAGGCCGGGCATGGCGAAATCGATCAGCGCGATGTCGGGCCGCACCTTGCGGAACACATCGAGCCCCTGCGCCCCGTCGGCGGCGCGGCTGACCTTGGCGCCAAGGTCCTCCAGCGTCTGCGAGACGAAAGCACGCACATCGCTGTCATCATCGATGACGAGGATCGACCGGCCCTCGATGTTTTCGGCGCAGTGCCGTGCCGCCGCGACCGCATCGCCGCTGTCTGCCTCCGCCTCCGCGAGCCTGAAGTAGAGCCGCACGGTGGTACCCTTCCCGAGCGTGCTGTCGATGCGCGCACTGCCGCCTGACTGGCGCACCATCCCATAGACCATCGACAGGCCGAGCCCCGTGCCCTTGCCCACTTCCTTGGTGGTGAAGAAGGGCTCGAATGCCTTCTGGAGCGTGCGCGGTGCCATGCCGCTGCCGCTGTCCGACACGCTGAGCTCGAGATAATCGCCGGCCGGCAGGTCGTCGCCGCCCTCGCGATGCACGCGCCGTGTTTCGACCACCAGCCGACCGCCGCGCTCCATCGCGTCGCGCGCGTTGATCGCCAGGTTGAGCAGCGCCACCTCGAGCTGCGTCAGGTCGGCGAGGATCCGTTCGCCCCCGTCCTCGACCTTCCATTGCACCTCGTAGCGCCCGCCCATCGCATTGGCGATCAACGGCCCGACTTCGCGCTTCATGTCGGCGATCCGCACCGGGCGGACCTCCAGTTTCTGGGTACGGCTGAAGGACAGGAGCTGGCCGGTCAGCCGTGCCCCGCGCTGCGCGGCGGCGAGCGCATTGTCGGCATAGCGCTTGAGCTTTTCGTCCTCGACCCGCTTGGAAATGAGATCGAGCCCGCCGAGCACGACGGTCAGGAGGTTGTTGAAGTCATGCGCGATGCCGCCCGTAAGCTGGCCGAGCGCTTCCATCTTCTGCGACTGGCGCAGCTGGCTCTCGGCGGCCTTGAGCGCGCTCACGTCGCGCGCCTCGCCGACCAGATATTGCGGCCGCCCCTCCTCGTCCCGAACCGGGCGGATCGACAGGAGGTGGGTGGCATATTCGGTCTCGAGGTCGAGGTCGATCTCGGCGCGTCCCTCATGCCCCCGCGCGGCCCGCTCGATGAGCTTTCGCATCACCGCCGCATTGGCGGGGTGGTCGGCCACCGGCGGCAATTCCCACGCCTTCTTGCCCGACAGCACCGCTTCCTCGCCGAGCACCGAGCGCGCGGCACGATTCATGTCGAGATAGCAGCCCTTGAGATCGATCAGCGCGACCATGTCGAGCGTGTCGAAAACGGCGCGAAAGCGCATCTCGCTCGAGGCCAGTTCGCCGCGCTTGTCGGCGACCTCGCGGCGCAGCCGGCTCTCGGCTTCCTTGGCCGCGGTGACGTCGCTGGCAGTGCCGATATAGCCATCGACGCGCTCCTCGGCATCGATCCGCGGCTGCACCTGCACCGCGAGATAGCGATAGACCCCGTCATGGCGCCGGATCCGCGGACAGAAGGAGAAGGCCCTGCCCGCCTTCAGGCCCTCGACCAGCGCCTCGCGGGTCGCTTGGGCATCGTCGGGATGGACAAGATCGACCCAGTCGATCTCGGCGGCAGCCTCGCGCGGCAGACCGAGGAAGTCGGCATAGGCCTGGTTGATGAATTCGCGCGTGCCGTCCTGCCCCGCGACCCAGATCGGCACGGGCGCTGAATCGGCGATGCGGCGGAAGCGGTCCTCGCTTTCGCGCAGCGCGCGTTCGGCACCGCGCTGGCCGGTGATGTCGCTGATGATGAGGATGAGGCCGAGCACCGTCCCGTCGCTGCCGACATGGGGGATATATTCGGCCTCGGTGACCAGGTCGCCCTTGCTCGGATGGCTATATTCGGCGGCATAGAACTGGTTCTCGCCAGCCAGCGCCTTCTTGAGCATGGGCTCGCGCGCGGCATAGCTTTCGGGGCCCATCATGTCGGCGATGCGCCTCCCGATCATCGCTTCGCGACTGCGGTTCAGCCAGTCGGCGAGCGGCTGGTTGACGAAGCGGTAGCGCAGCTCGGTATCGCAATAAGCGATCATCACGGGCAGCGCGTCGGCCAGCGCCACGACGCTGTCGAAGTCGACGCGATCGGGCAGGTTGGCAAGGAGGAGGCGGAGCTCGCGACCGATGTTGTGGGTGCGTGTCAGCCCGTCCCGTGCATCACGGCCCGGCGCATCCCCTTCCCCCGAAGGCAAAGAGGGCGACTCGTGTTCCCCCATTCGCTCCATAGGGGAAGCTTAACCGCAATTAACGATCAGGCAATAGAGGGGGAGATCGCCTCCCCCCCTTTTGCTACGTCAAAAGTCAGGCCGGGGCGCCGCGGCGCTGCGGACGGCCCTTGCGCTGGGGCCCGCGCGGACCGCGTTTATCGCCATTTTCCGCGCTTCCCGCGAACTTGCCGCGCGGCGGGCCGTTGCGGCGCTGCTGTCCCGCCTTGGGACCGCGACGCTCGCCGCCCTCGCCGCCTTCATGGCGTTCGCGGCGCTGGAAACCCTCGCCGCCGCGCTGCTGGCCCTGCCCGCGACGCTCGTCGCGCTGGCCGCCGGCCTCGTTGTTGAAGCGTTTCTTGGGACCGCGACGCTCGCCGCCCTCGCCGCTCTCGCGGCGCTCGAACCCGCCGGCACCGCCGTGACGGGGCTTGACCTTGTGGCCACCGGTGCGCGGACGGCGCTGGTGCGGCGGACGGCTGTTGACGCCGTCCCCCTCATCCTCGCCCGTCGGCGTCCAGCGCCCCTGCGTCTCCCCGCGCGAGACCGGCTTGGGCAGCGCGCCAGCCTGCTGGTTGAAATTGTCGGGCAGGCGCGCGGGGTTGAGCTTCACGCCGGTGAGCCGCTCGATGTCGCGCAGATAGGCCTTTTCATCAGGCGCGCAGAAGCTGATCGCCTCGCCTTCGCGCCCCGCACGCGCGGTACGGCCGATACGGTGGACATATTGCTCGGGCACGTTGGGCAGCTCGAAGTTGAAGACGTGGCTCACGCCCGGCACGTCGATGCCGCGCGCGGCGATGTCGGTCGCCACGAGGATGCGCAGCTTGCCTTCACGAAAGCCGTTCAAGGCAGCGGTGCGCTGGCCCTGGCTCTTGTTGCCGTGGATCGCGGCCGCCTCGATGCCCGCCCCGACGAGATGCCGCACGACACGGTCGGCGCCATGCTTGGTGCGGGTGAAGACGAGCGCGCGGTCGATCGAATTGTCGCGCAGGCCGTCACGGATGCGCAGCGTCAACAGCGCCTGCTTCTCGCGCTGGTCGATGAAGGTGACCGACTGGTCGATCCGCTCGGCGGTGGTCGACGGCGGGGTCACCTCGACCTTCACCGGATCGGAGATGAACTGGCGCCCCAGGTCGGCGATCGCCTTGGGCATGGTCGCCGAGAAGAAGAGCGACTGGCGCTCCTTGGGCAGCATGCGCGCAATCTGCTGGAGCGGCTTGATGAAGCCGAGGTCCATCATCTGGTCGGCCTCGTCGAGCACGAAGATCTCGACATTGCGCAGCGTCAGCGCGCGCCGGTCGATAAGGTCGAGGAGACGCCCCGGGGTGGCGACGAGGATGTCCGTGCCGCCAGTGAGCCCGCGCGCCTGCGCAGTGATCGGCTTGCCGCCGAAGACCACGTGCGTCTTGAGGCCCGTGCCCTTCGAATAGCCCTTGATCGAGGTGGCGATCTGCGCGGCGAGCTCACGCGTCGGCGAGAGCACCAGCATGCGGCACGAGGCCGGCTGGCGCATCACGAAGCCGCGCTCGAGGAGGCGGTGAATGGACGGCAGCGAAAAGGCCGCCGTCTTGCCCGTGCCCGTCTGCGCGATCCCCATGAGGTCGCGGCCTTCGAGAAGCGACGGGATCGCCTGCTCCTGGATCGGGGTCGGGGTCGAATAATTCTGTTCCTGCAAGGCGCGCAGGATCGGCTTGGCGAGGCCAAGCTTGGCAAAAAAGCTCATGGATGTTCTTTCAAATAAAGAGCGGCGCGAGCGTGCACGCATGCACCGCTCACGCAGCAGGGTTGGCTTGCGATGCGACCCTGCGTGAAAAGAGAAGCTCTAGGAGAGTGAAGGGCGCCGGTTCCCGGATACGGGACGTCACGCTGCGCCGATATGTGCTGTGGCCCCTATACGGATCCGTTCCTGAACGCAACCGAAACCGCTTTGGGTGCCCACGACGCCGTGCCCTGTCCTACAGCGCACCCCTTGCGATAAAGTGGCAGGCGCCAGTCCCCGGAGCCGCCTTATGCCAGACCAGCCCCTTATTCCCGTCCTGTGCGATCTCTGCCGCGCCCGCGGCGCCGCCGGCGATGATCGCTTCGCCGAGCTTGCCGAGCTCCTCGCCTTCACCCCCGTGCCGGTAAAGAGCCACGCCAACACCTGGACCGGGGAGCATCAGCGCGCCTTCATCGCCGCGCTCGCCACCACCGGCAACGTCCGCCCCGCCGCCCGCGCCATCGGCCGCTGGCCCAACGGCGCCGAGCGCCTGCGCAAGCACCCCAAGGGCCGCAGCTTCGCCGAGGCCTGGGACAATGCGCTCGACCTCTACCGCGAACGCGAACTCGCCCTCCTCAAGGACAATCTCGAGGACCTCGCCGCCGAACATGACGAACAGCGCGAGGCCCGCCGCAGCGCGATCCTCCCCCGCAAGGCGAGAGGCCGCCCGCCCAAGGTCGACTTCACCGACCACCACGGCCCCGACGCCGAACAGGTCGCCGCCGCCCGCGCCGCGATCCTCGAACGCCTGCAGCGCCTCGCCGCCGAACACACGCAGGACGAGCGCGCGAAGATCATGGACGACCCCGACAAGCGCGCCGCCTGGGAAGTGCTCTACGGTAAGGTCGACTGGGAGGCGGTGCGCGAGCAAGCCGCCCGCGATGCGGCGTGGAGAGCCAGCACTTCGGGCGAGCGATCCACCCCCGACACCCCGCCCCTCCCCGTCCTCGCGGCGGAAGAAGCGGAGGAGCCGGCGCCCGAAACCCCCACCGACCCCAACGCCAGCGCCACCATCGAGCAGGCCCAGGCCAAGACCCGCCTCGGCGAGCGCCACCCCAAGGACTATCGCGACGTGACGCGAGAGGAGCTGATCGCGCGAGGGTTCGAGCAGGGGCCCGGGGGGATGATGATCAAGCGGTTGTGAGGGGGGCGAAGTCATAGCACAATAGTCGCCAATTCGGGGCGGAATTCGAGAACAAAACGTGGACGATATTGCATTGCCGATATAGGCATGGCAGTCGTAAACGACCGAAAGAAAGTCGAATTATGAAGCTGTCCGAGGCGCTAGCCCAACCCAAACCCGATTTTGGAAAAGGCCGGAATTTCCGGTTCATCGACCTGTTTGCCGGCATAGGTGGGATGCGTATTCCGTTCGATGAACTCGGCGGTCATTGCGTTTTCAGTTCGGAATGGGACAAATTTGCCCAACGGACTTACGAACGCAATTTCGGTCATTTGCCGGAGGGAGATATCTCCCAAATTTCCGCCAAGAAGATTGGCGCGCACGACCTCCTCTTGGCGGGCTTTCCCTGCCAGGCGTTTTCCAACGCAGGGCTGAAGCAGGGATTCATGGATACGCGAGGGACCATGTTCTTCGAAATCCAGAGAATATTGGCCGAGCACCGTCCAGCCATGTTCCTGCTCGAGAATGTAAAACAGCTTCGTGGACATGACAAAGGCCGCACGCTCGAAACAATCCTTTCGATCCTGCGGGGGGACTCCGACGTAGCAGTGCCCGATGAAATCCCTATGTCGCTCGAAGCGCGAAAATCGCTATCCAAGCGCCTTGATTATTCTGTCGGTTTTAAGGTCATCGGAGCCACGGAATTTGGCGTACCGCAGAACCGCGAGAGAATTTATATTGTCGGGTTCGACAGAAGTCAGTTCGGTGAAGTCGATTTCGATACGTTTTTTGATGGTCTTGAGGGGCGGGAAGATGTCTCCCTTTTAGCGCATGCTCTGGAGCCACAAGGAAGCAATTCTGTCACGGGCTATACGATCAGTGATCGTCTCTGGGACGGGCTGCAGAGACGGATGGCGAGACACGAGGCCAAAGGTAATGGCTTTGGCCATAAGGTGTTCAGCCATGACGCGCCGTACTGCAATACGATTACATCGCGCTATTATAAGGATGGTCGCGAAATCCTGATCGATCAAAGCACTCTTGGCCGCAACCCCCGCCGACTGACCCCGAGGGAATGCGCGCGCATTCAAGGTTTTCCCGAATGGTTCGAGCTGGATGCCTGTTCAGATACACAACTCTATCGACAGTTCGGCAATTCGGTTTCGGTCCCTGTCATCAGGGCCCTGGCACAGGCTATGGTCTCGCAGCTAGGTAAAGCCCAAGCAATAACTGATCAAACAGCTCTTGGCTGATATCGTCTCGCCACAAAAACGTAGCGAAATGATGTCCGGAATCAAAAACCGGAATACCAAGCCAGAGTTGATTGTCCGGAGCGTATTGCATCGATCAGGGTTTCGATTTCGGCTAAACAAGAAAATTCTCGATACTCGGCCGGACATTGTGCTCCCGAAGTGGAACGCGGCTATTTTTGTCCACGGATGCTTCTGGCATGGCCATGAAGCGTGCCACCTATATCGCCTTCCGAAATCGAATACCGACTTTTGGGCAGATAAGGTGGAGGCCAACAAGCAGCGAGATGCCAAACACATCGCTATCCTAACCGCCGCAGACTGGCGCGTATTGACAGTGTGGGAGTGCGCGCTGAAGGGACGGAAACAACTTCCCCGATTAACCCTCGCACAACGACTTATCGCCTCAATCCGACGCAAAACAGAAGATTTCGACATTCGAGGCGTCTGATCCACATAAGTTTTGATATTTTTTCATCGTCAATTCATATGCTTATACTGGATCGACCCGAGTTCCCCTGCATTTACCCGACCGGCCGGTTGAATTGTCCGGTTTGCCGGTTATGTATATCCGTATTGGATGCAAAGGAGGGTGATCATGCCTCGAATGACGACAGAACAGTTGACTGCTTTTGGTGCGGAAAACGGTGCGATCTCGAAAATCACTGTGAGGGAGGCCACGCGAGACCGAAGTGTTACTTTGGATAGGTTTGAGAAAAGCGTTCTTTTTACGCGTTACCACGAAGGTAGTTTTGCGCGTAGGGGAGGTGCCGCGCCAGATGGGAAATCCGAATACAAAAATTTTCTTGTGAACCCTCACCTCGTAGGAAATCCCTCCTTGGAGTCTTTGCGGATCTTGCTGCCCAAACAGACTGGGAGCGAATTGCGTCTATATGGCACGAATTCGATTATCGATCTAAAGGCGGATGAGCTGTTCTACATCTTCACTAGAAAGGGTGAGCCGAACCCGTTTGTCGGTACGATCACGCCCTCTTCCCTTGCAACCCTACGGAATGCGAAGCGCGCAGATGTCGTGAACGACAAGGAACGCTATGTCTTCGATGACGAGAGCGAGGATGCAACTTTTCAGCAGGCAATCGAGGATGCCGCCGCAAAAAAGCCCGTGAAATTTTCCGGTGAGAGGTATCCAAGGGATCCGAAGATCGCACTGGCGGCAATCCGACAGGCTGGTTTTCGATGCGAGGCGGAGGTCGACGGAGAGCGACACGCAACCTTCACCTCGGCGGTCTCAGGTGAGCCCTTCGTAGAAGCTCACCATCTCGTACCCCTATCGACTCAAGCCTCGCACGATCCAACACTGGATTCTCAAGCAAACATTGTTGCCCTCTGCCCGACCTGCCATCGAAAACTGCACCATGCCGCCACTCACGAACGCCTTGAACTTCTGCTTCGCCTGTTCGGCGCCAGGTCGGCAAAATTGCAGGCTTTGGGCCTGAAGATTACTCAAGCTGATCTGGTCGAAGCCTACGGGATTGACACTGCGGAATTGCTCCGCCTGCTCGACAATGCAAGCGGGTAGTCGGACGATATCGACGGCAGGGCGGCCTGCCGTCGTCGAACGGGTTCGGCTATGCCGACCCGCCGGCCGATCAGGATCGCCTCTCGACAGAAGGCACGATTGCTCGCGCAATCGCCGCCTTCTGCTCGGCGATCCTAGCCCTCATCCCCCATCTTGAGCGCGGCGATGAAGGCTTCCTGCGGGATCGAGACGTTGCCATATTCGCGCATCTTCGCCTTGCCCTTCTTCTGCTTCTCGAGGAGCTTGCGTTTGCGCGTGGCGTCGCCGCCATAGCACTTCGCCGTCACGTCCTTGCGCATCGCGCTGATCGTCTCGCGGGCGATGACCTTGCCGCCGATCGCGGCCTGGACGGGGATCTTGAACAAGTGCCTCGGGATGAGGTCCTTCAACCGTTCGCACATGCCGCGGCCGCGGCTCTCGGCGGTCGAGCGGTGGACGATCATCGAGAGCGCATCGACCGCTTCTTCGTTGACGAGGATGCTCATCTTCACGAGGTCGCCCTCGCGGTTGCCGATCTGCTCGTAATCGAAGCTCGCATAGCCCTGTGAGATCGACTTCAGCCGGTCGTAAAAATCGAACACCACCTCGTTGAGCGGCAGTTCGTAGACCACCTGCGCGCGCCCGCCGACATAGGTCAGGTCCTTCTGGATCCCGCGCCGGTCCTGGCACAGCTTGAGGATCCCGCCCAGATATTCGTCAGGGGTGTAGATGGTCGCCTTGATCCACGGCTCCTCGATGCTCTCGATCCGGTTCACATCAGGATAGTCCGCCGGATTGTGCAGCTCGATCGTCTGCGCATCCTCGGTCTTCGAGTGCGACAGGTGCATCGTATAGACGACGCTCGGCGCGGTCGTGATGAGGTCGAGGTCATATTCGCGGGTCAACCGCTCCTGGATGATCTCGAGGTGGAGGAGACCGAGAAAGCCGCAGCGGAAGCCGAAGCCGAGCGCCGCCGATGTCTCCATCTCGAAGCTGAAGCTCGCATCGTTGAGGCGCAGCTTGTGGAGGCTCTCGCGCAGCTTCTCGAAGTCCGCCGCATCGACGGGGAAGAGCCCGCAGAACACCACCGGCTGCACTTCCTTGAAGCCCGGCAGCGGCTTGTCGGTCGGGTTCTTCACCGTGGTGATCGTGTCGCCGACCGCGGTCTGGCTGACTTCCTTGATCTGCGCGGTGATGAAGCCGATCTCGCCCGCCTCGAGGCTTTCGAGTTCGACCCTCTTGGGGGTGAAGCAGCCGACGCGGTCGATGAGATGCTCGGTGCCCGCCTGCATGAACTTGATCTTCTGCCCGCGCTTCAGGCTGCCCTCGACCACGCGCACGAGGATGACGACCCCGAGATAGGGGTCGTACCAGCTATCGACGAGCATGGCCTTGAGCGGCGCATCGCGGTCGCCGCTCGGGTGCGGGATCTTGTCGACGATCGCCTGCAGGATGTCCTCGATGCCGATGCCCGACTTGGCGCTCGCCTCGACCGCGTCCGAACTGTCGAGCCCGATGACTTCCTCGATCTCGAGCTTGACCTTCTCGGGGTCGGCGGCGGGCAGGTCGATCTTGTTGATGACGGGTACGATCTCGTGATCGTGCTCGATCGACTGGTAGACGTTGGCGAGCGTCTGCGCCTCGACGCCCTGCGCCGCGTCGACGACCAGCAGCGCGCCTTCGCAGGCGGCAAGGCTGCGCGAGACTTCATAGGCGAAGTCGACGTGGCCGGGCGTGTCCATGAGGTTGAGCTCATAGGTCTCGCCGTCGGCCGCCTGCCAGTTGAGGCGCACCGTCTGCGACTTGATGGTGATCCCGCGCTCCTGCTCGATCTCCATATTGTCGAGCACCTGCTGCTTCATCTCGCGTTCGGTCAGCCCGCCCGTGACCTGGATGAGCCGGTCGGCAAGCGTCGACTTGCCATGATCGATATGCGCGATGATGCTGAAATTACGGATTTTTTCGAGATCGGCCATGTGATTCTTCTGAAAGCTGAAGGGCCGGCGGATGTTCCACGGCCATATTGGCACGCCAGCTAGCAGCGATTGGCGCGCCTGTCAGCACTTTCGGAACCGTCACGGCCTGCCGCTCGTCTCCTCGTGGATAACAGGGAGTTTCATGCGCATGGTCACCACGTCGAGTCTCGAATCCACCGCTTCCAGCCTAGAGAACTGGACCCGCGTCGGCTATGTCGCGCGCGGCCTCATCTACATCCTCCTCGGCTATGTTGCGCTATCCGCCAGCGCGCCCGACAGCTCGTCCGAGCTGTTCAAGCAGGTCGAGGAACTGCCCGCGGGGACCGTCCTCCTGTGGATCATCATGATCGGGGCCTTCGGATACGGGCTGTGGAAGATCTTCGATGCGGTGAAGAACCTCGAGGGCTTTGACGACGATGCCAAGGGCAAGGCCAAGCGCTTCTTCTATATCGTCGGCGGGGTCGGCTACTGGATCCTCGCCTTCCTCGCCGCCAAGACCGTCTTCGGGTCGGGCGGCTCGGGCGACGGCACCGAGGAAGCCGCCGCCATGGCGCCCGACTGGCTGCTGCTCGCCACCGGCGCGGGCATCCTCATCGCCGGCGTCTACCAGATCAAGAAGGGCGTCACGCGCGACTTCCTGCGCGGCCTCGCGGCGGGCACCCCGCCCTTTGTCGGCTGGCTCGGGCTGGCCGGCCATCTGGCCCGCGGGATCGTCTTCATCGTCTCGGGCTGGGCCGTCATCCAGGCAACCGGCAATGCCGATGCGGCCAAGGGCCTGCCCGGCGCGCTCGCCAGCCTCAAGGACATGGGCACGGTCTTCACGCTCCTGTGCATCGGCCTCATCCTGTTCGGCATCTTCAGCCTCATCGAGGCGCGCTACCGGATCATTCCCAACGAGGATTTGCGTCCGGGTCGTTAGGAGGGCGTTCACCGCCGTCTGCAGAGTGCCGTATTGCGGTTGCCGGAAACGGGGTGCATGAACGCGGGCGTAACGACGTCAATCTCCCGGAGAAGTTCATGTCCCGTCTGCCCATGACCGCGCTGCTGCTCGCCAGCGGATCGCTGCTTGCTGCCTGCTCGACCACCGACACGATGGCGGTGGCCACGCCCGCCGCGACCGCGGCGCAAGCCGACCCCGTCGCCGAGCTCGCGAGCCAGGTCAGCATCCCGCACGAGACCTTCCAGCTCGACAACGGCCTCACCGTCATCGTCCATGAGGACCGCAAGGCGCCGATCGTCGCGGCCAGCGTCTGGTACAATGTCGGCTCGAAGGACGAGCCCGAGGGCAAGACCGGTTTCGCCCACCTGTTCGAACATCTCATGTTCAACGGCTCGGAAAACCTGCCGGGCGACTATTTCACCTACACCGAGGAAATCGGTGCCACCAACCTGAACGGCACCACCAGCTTCGACCGCACCAACTATTTCCAGAACGTGCCGACCGGCGCCCTCGAGCGCGTCCTGTTCATGGAAAGCGATCGCATGGGCTACCTGCTCGGCGCGGTGACGCAGGAAAAGCTCGATAACCAGCGCGGCGTCGTCCAGAACGAGAAGCGCCAGCGCGACAACCAGCCGGGCGGCCTCGTCTGGTACGAGGTGTTCGAACGCCTGTTCGGGCCGGATCACCCCTACGGCCACCTGCCGATCGGCTCGATGGCCGACCTCGACAGCGCCAGCCTCGGCGACGTCCAGCAGTGGTTCATCGACAATTACGGCCCCAACAATGCCGTCCTCGTCCTTGCCGGCGATGTCGATGTCGAGACCGCCAGGCCGCTCGTCGAGAAATATTTCGGCGCCATCGAGCGCGGTCCCCAGCTGACGCCCGCGATGGCCGAGGTGCCCACCTTCGATGCGCCCCGTCGCCATGTCATGTACGACAATGTCTCGCGCCCGCGGGTCATCAAGAACTGGGCCATGCCGGGCCTGCAGGACGATGACCGCTATGCGCTCTACATCGCCTCCTCGATCCTCGGCGGCCTGTCGTCGAGCCGCCTCGATGCCGAGCTGGTGCGCGGCAAGGAAATCGCCAACTTCGCCTACTCCTCCTATTCGCCCAACCACCGCGTCGGCTTTTTCCAGCTCGGCGGCGAGGCCAAGGAAGGAACCGAGATCGAGGCGCTCGAACTCAACCTCCAGTCGGTGATGACCGATTTCGTCATCAACGGCCCGACGCAGGAAGAAGTCGACCGCGCGGTCACCAACTATCTCGCCGGCCAGGTCCGCGGGCTCGAATCCGTCGGCGGTTTCGGCGGCAAGGCCAACACGCTGGCCGAGGGCCTGCTCTACAATGGCGACAGCGACCAATATTCCGAAGACCTCGCCGCACTGGCTGCGCTGACGCCGGCCGATGTGCAGGCCGCCGCTGCCAAGTGGCTGTCGCGCCCCTCGCTCACCATCACGCTGATGCCGGGCGAACGCCAGGGCTATGAGGAAGCGCAGGGCGCCACCGGCCCGCAGCCGGAAAGCGCCGTTGCCGCCGATTACGAGATCACACCGCGCGAAAAGCCGCCGGTCTACCCGACCGCCGCGCTCGACTTCCCCGATGTGGAAACCACCACGCTGTCGAACGGCGCGACCGTCTATTACGCCATGCGCGATACCGTGCCGGTGACCAACATGATCGTCGAATTCGACGCCGGCAGCGCTGCCGACCCGATGGACAAGCGCGGCCTGGCCTCGATGACCACCAGCCTGCTCGACGAGGGCGCCGGTGGCATGGACGCGCAGGAAATCGCCGAGAAGACCGAATCGCTCGGTGCCAACATCGGCTTCGGATCGAGCCTCGATGAAACCACCGCGAGCATGAGCGCGCTGTCGGTCAATCTCGACCAGACGCTCGACCTGTTCGGCACCATGCTGCGCCAGCCCGACTTCGAGGCTGACGCGATCGAGCGCGTGCGCAGCCAGACGCTGGCCAACCGCGCCCGCTCGCTGAAGAGCCCCAACGGGCTCATCGCCGACACGCTCCCCGCCATCATCTATGGTGAGGCCGATCCCTATGGCGGCAGCCCCTATGGCGACGTCGCGGCGATCAACAGCATCGATGCCGGCGACCTCACCGCCTTCCACCAGGCCTATATCCGTCCCGACAATATGGAGATCTACGTGACCTCCAACCTGTCGCTGGCCGAGGTCAAGGCCGCGCTCGAGGCCGAGCTCGGGGACTGGCAGGCGCCCGCCACCGCGGCCGGCGCGAAGGTCTTTCCCGACCGCCCGGTGCGTCCCGACGAACCGGTCGTGATCCTGCTCGACCGTCCGGACTCGCCGCAGTCGATCATCGCCGGCGCGCAGCTCCTGCCGATCGACCCGAAGGCCGACCTCGTCGACCTCAATGCCGCCAACGAAGCGCTCGGGGGCAACTTCCTCAGCCGCATCAACATGGACCTGCGCGAAACCAAGGGCTGGTCCTACGGTGTGCGCGGCTCGGTGACCCGCACCGACAATGACGTGCGCTACGGCTTCTCGGCACCGGTCCAGGCCGACCGCACCGCCGACAGCCTCAAGGCGCTGCAGGACCAGACGGTCGACTTCCTGACCGCCAACGGCCTTTCGGAAGAGGAAATCACCCGCATCAAGGCCTCGAACATCGCCTCGCTGCCCGGGGCCTTCGAGACCTCGACCTCGGTGCTCGGCGGCATCCGCAACAATGTCGAGCTCGGCCGTCCGATGGACTATTACGAGACGCTGCCCGCCAAATATGAGGCGCAGACCCGCGAGAGCCTCGACCAGGCGATCCGCGCGGTCATCGACCCCGAGGACTTCATCTGGGTCATCGTCGGCGATGCCGATGTCGTCGCGCCGCAGCTCGATGCCGCGGGCGTGACCTACGAAACCCGCGCCTTCGACGGCGAATAAGCCGCCAGGGCCCGAAAGAAAGGGGCGCGTCACCCAGGCGGGTGGCGCGCCCCTTTTCCATTTGGACTAGGAGAACGTGGGCGCCTCAGCCGAGGCGGGTAACGTGCCCCATCTTGCGGCCCGGGCGGGCTTCCTTCTTGCCATAGAGGTGGAGGTGCGCGCCGGGTTCGGCGAGCAGCTCGGCCCACAGGTCGACATCGCTGCCGATGAGATTGTCCATCGTCACGCGCGGGCTGACCAGCGCCGGGTCGCCCAGCGGCAGGTCGGCGATGCAGCGGAGGTGCTGCTCGAACTGGCTGCACTGCGAACCCTCGATGGTCCAGTGCCCGCTATTGTGCACACGCGGCGCGATCTCGTTGACGAGCGGGCCTTCGGCAGTGGCGAAGAATTCGACCGCCATCACGCCGATATGGCCGAGTTCCTGCGCCAGCCTGCAGGCGATGGCGACGGCTTCCTCGACCTGCTCCTCGACCGGCTCGCCCGCGGGCACTTCGGAGCGCCGGAGGATACCGCCGTCATGGATGTTGCGCGGTGCGTTCCACACGGCGAGCGTGTCGTCGGCGCGGCGCGCGACGAGGATCGAGAATTCGGCGGCGAAGTCGACCGCGGCCTCGGCGACCGCCGGCTCGCGCCCGATCGCTTCCCACGCGTCCATCAGCTGGCCCTTCTCGCGGACCCACGCCTGCCCCTTGCCGTCATAGCCAAGGCGCCGCGACTTGAGGACGAGCGGAAAGCCGATCGCCTCCTCAAGTCCGTCGAGGTCGCTCGTCTCGCTGACGGGACGCCAGTTGGCGACCGTGCCACCATGTTCCTCGATGAAGCGCTTTTCCGCCGCGCGGTCCTGCGCGATGGCGAGGCTGCGCGTGCCGGGACGCAGCTTGTCCCCCATCGCCTCCAGCGGCGCGACGGGCAAATTCTCGAATTCGTAGGTGACGACGTCGCACTCGTTGGCAAAGGCCGCCAGCGCATCCGAATTCTGATAGTCGGCGCACACGTAGAGCGAGGCGCTCTCGCTCGCCGGCGGCGCGGGATCGGGCGCGTAGACGTGGGTGCGATACCCCATGCGCTGGGCGGCGAGGCAGAGCATGCGACCGAGCTGCCCCCCGCCGACGATACCGATGGTCGATCCGGGCGGCAGCGGAGTCATTGCGGGGTCTCCCCGACCTTTTCGGTCTGCGCCTTGCGCCAGTCGTCGAGCTTTGTCGCCAGGCCATCGTCGTTCACCGCCAGCTGGGCGACCGCGAAGAGCGCCGCATTGGCCGCCCCCGCCTCGCCGATGGCGAAGGTGGCCACCGGCACGCCCGCGGGCATCTGGACGATCGACAGCAGGCTGTCCTGCCCCGACAGCGCTTTCGAGCGCACCGGCACGCCGAGCACCGGCACCGGCGTCAGCGCGGCGACCATGCCGGGCAGATGCGCGGCGCCGCCGGCGCCCGCGATGATCGCGTGCAGTCCGCGCTCCCGCGCGCTCTTCGCATAATCGTAGAGACGGTCGGGCGTGCGATGCGCCGAGACGATCTTCACTTCATGGTCCACGCCGAATTCCTCGAGGATCGCGGCGGCGCGCGCCATCGTCTCCCAGTCGGACTGGCTCCCCATGATGATGCCGACTTTCACGCGTTCATTCCCCCGTTTGCCGAAATGTCGTGGACTTCACTTAGGCCACACGGGGCCCGCCTTCAACGGCTCAGGCCTCGTCGAGATAGCGCCGCTCGCCCGGCTGCATGCCATCGTCGAATTCGTAGATGATCGGGCGCCCCGTCGGGATCTCGAGCCCCGTGATGTCATCGTCCGAAATGCCCGACAGATGCTTGACCAGCGCGCGAAGGCTGTTGCCGTGCGCCGAGACGATGACCGTCTCGCCCGCCTCGAGATGGGGGCGGATGTTCGCCTCGTAATATGGCAGCACGCGCGCGATCGTGTCCTTGAGGCTCTCGGTCGCGGGGACGTCGACACCGGTATAGCGAGGATCATCGTCCATCCGGTACTTGTCGTCTTCCTCCTGCGCGGGCGGCGGCTCGTCGAAGCTGCGGCGCCAGATGTGGACCTGCTCGTCGCCCACCTTGTCGCGCATCTCCTGCTTGTTCATGCCGGTGAGCCCGCCATAGTGGCGCTCGTTCAAATGCCAGTCCTTGGTCACGGGGATCCACAGCCGCCCCAGCGAATGGAGCGCGAGGTGCAGCGTGCGGATGGCGCGGGTCTGCATCGAGGTGAAGGCGCGGGTCGGGGCGATGCCCTTCTCCTTCATCACCTCGCCCGCATTGCGGGCCTCGGCGACTCCCTTGTCGGTGAGGTCGACGTCCCACCAGCCGGTGAAGCGGTTCTCGAGGTTCCACTGCGACTGGCCGTGGCGGACGAGGATCAGCTTGGCACCCATGCTTATTTCCCCTTGCCGCGATAGGCCTTGAGGTCGGGCAGCATCTGGTTGAGGCTCGAAAGGCAGGCCTCGGCCAGATATTTGCACCGCTCGGTCGACCAGCCGTAGACGGGATCGGGCAGGTCGTCATTGTCCTTGAAGGGCATTTCCAGCGTCATCGACACCGCACCGAAGCGCTCGGCGACCTGCGTGGTCGACATGCTGAGGTTCGCTTCACCCGGCTTGGAGACCTCATAACCCTTCTGCTCCTGGAAGTCGGGCGAATTGGTCACCAGCGTCGAACTGAATTTCTTGAACAGGCCATACTGCTCGTCGGTGATGCTCTTAATCCCCTCGAAGCCCGCGAGGAAGTTGGCCGGAATGGCCTCGTCGCCATGCACGTCCATCGCGAAGTCGACGCCGGTCTCGTCCATGCGGTTGCGCACGTAGAGAACCTCGGGGCTCTTCTCCGCGGTCGGATTGTCCCATTCGCGGTTGAGGTTGGTGCCGACCGCATTGGTGCGAAGGTGCCCGCGCTTGGACCCGTCGGGGTTCATGTTGGGCACGATGTGGAAGGTGCACTGCTTCAAGAGGTTGCGGCTGACCGGATCGTCGGGATCGGTGAGCTTCTCGAGCGCGCCTTCCATCCACCATTCGGCCATGCTCTCGCCCGGATGCTGGCGCGCATAGAGCCAGACGACGAGATCGCCCTCGCCCATCACGAAATAGTCGAGGTCCTGCCCGTCGATCGTCTTGCCGAGGCTGCGATATTCGACATCGGGCAGCGCCGCGACGGTCGCGACGAGATCGAGGTGCCGGTCCATCGAATAGGGCACGAAATAAGCGAGATAGACGCAGTCGGTATCGGGCACGAGGCGGATCGTCAGCGTGCCGTCCTCGTAGGAGGTCGCCTTGACGCGGGTCCAGTCCTCGCGGTCGATGCTCATCAGCGCTTCATAGCCGGGCCAGCCGTCGACATAGGCCGCGCCGCCCGCATTGGTGATGGCGAGCTCGACCTCGCGCCCCGCACCGCCGACCAGCTTGAAGTGGAACCACTGGTAGAAGTCCGACTGGTGATCCTTGACGATCTCCAGTTCGAGGCGGTCGCCCTGCTGGGAGACAAGGCGGATGTTGCCGCTGTCGAAGGCGCTGGTCACGGATAGGGTCATGAAGCTCTTTCGCTGCTATTCTCTTGGTTGCCGCCCTCTCTAGGCAAGGCGGCGCGGAAGGAAAAGCCCGTCCGTCGAGCTTGCTCGGCCCGTCTCCTCGTCGAAAAAGGCTCGCCATCGCACGCGGGCCCGTTACGCTTCTCCGCCAAACGCCCATTTAACGATCGGAACGGATCCCGTGCCCAGTCTCCCGCTTCTCCTCACCGCAGGCCTCGCGCTTGCCGCCGAAACCCCCGCGACCTCGCTCGACAGCGCCCCGCGCGCCGATGCCGACCAGGTCCGCGCCCATGTCGAATATCTCGCCGACGACCTGCTCGAAGGCCGCCAGTCGGGAACCCGCGGCTATGACCTCGCCGCGCTCTACGTGGTCAGCGAGTTCCGCGCGATTGGCCTCGAGCCCGGCGGCCCCGACGGCAGCTGGTACCAGGACGTCCCCTTCATTCGCGCTCGCCTCACCGGCACCGAAGCAGTCGCGACGGTGAATGGCACCGCCACCGCGCTGGCCGATGAAGACTATGTCATCACCGCCAATGCGCGCGGCGAAGAGGTGGCGGTCGATGCCGATGTCGTCTTCGTCGGCTACGGCCTCGACGAGCCGCTGCTCGGCCATGACGATTATGCGGGCAAGGACGTCACGGGCAAGATCGTGATCGCCATTGGCGGCCTGCCGGAGGGAATCGAAGGCGATGTCGCCGCGCATTTGTCATCGGCCAAGGCCAAGACTGCCGCAGCCAATGGCGCGGTCGGCTTCTTCGAAATCAGCCGCGCCGATGACGCCCGCGCCCGCAACTTCATCGGCTATCTTCGCAAGAACCCCAAGGTCGACTGGATCGCCCCCGACGGCAGCCCCGGCTCGCTCCCCGGCGCGCTGCAGCTGAGCGGCATCCTCACCAAGGCAGGCGCCGAGGCCGTGCTCGGTACCGACCTCACCGATCATGTCGAAGCCGCCCGCAATGGCGGCGCCGTTGCCGCGGTCGCGACCGACGCCAGCCTCGCCGCCAGCGTCAGCTCGGCCCACGAGGCCTTCACCAGCCCCAATGTCATCGCCCGCCTGCCCGGTAGCGATCCCGAGCTTGCAGACGAACATGTCATCATGTCCGCCCACCTCGATCATGTCGGGGTCAAGCCCGAGACGCGCGGCGAGGACAAGATCTTCAACGGTGCGCTCGACAATGCCGCTGGCATCGCCACCATGCTCGAGGCCGCGCGCCTGTTCACGCTCGCCGACAAGGCCCCGCCGCGCAGCGTCACCTTCATCGCCCTCTCGGCCGAGGAAATGGGCCTGCTCGGCGCCTATTATTATGCCGCCCACCCGACCGTGCCGACCGACAGGATCGTCGCCAACGTCAATCTCGACATGCCCGTGCCGCTCTACGACTTCACCGATGTCGTCGCCTTCGGGGCACAATATAACAGCGTCGCCGAGAAGGTCGCCGATGCGGGCGCCAGCCTCGGCATCACCGTCTCGTCCGACCCCATGCCCGAACAGAATATCTTCGTGCGCTCGGACCATTATGCCTTCGCGCAAGAGGGCGTGCCCGCCATCCTCCTCTTCACCGGCTATGCCAATGGCGGCGAGGAGCAGTGGGGCGCCTTCTTCGCCGAGCGCTACCACCAGGCGGGCGATGACCTGTCGCAGCCGCTGCAATGGGACGCGCTCGCCAAATATGCCGATCTCAACTATCGCATCGCCGAAACCATTGCGGCGGACGAGGAACGCCCGCTCTGGTATGCAGGCACCTTCTTCGGCGACCGCTTCGCGCCGGGCGATGCGCGCGCGACACGTCCGGCCGCGCTTGACTCCGCCAGCGTCAACCCCTAGGTGGCGCTCAGACTTTTCGGCTCCCGAAAAACAGAATCACTTTATCTGCAAGGTTTTGCGACATGAAGATCCGTAACTCGTTGAAATCGCTGAAGTCGCGTCACCGCGATTGCCGCGTCATCCGTCGTCGCGGTCGCACCTATGTGATCAACAAGACCAACCGCCGCTTCAAGGCGCGCCAGGGCTAAGCCTCCGGCGCCTGCCCAAGCGCAGGTCTTGAGACAGCATTGAACGCCTCCGAGCTTTCGGGGGCGTTTTTTGCTGTTCGCGCTACAGCGCCGTGTCGAGATGCGCCTTCAGCCGGCGCGCATTGTCGACCGCCTCGTCGAGGCGGAACGGCCGCGCGAAAGCGAAGGTCGCGCAATCATTGGCCAGCCGCATCGCCTGCACGAAGCGGCGGTCGTCATCGGCCAGTTCCTCGCCGATCGCGGGACGGAACAGGTTGTCGAGCATCGCCAGCGCGGCTTCCTGCCCGCGGATCGGGGTGATGGCGAACTCCCCCTGGTCGAGCCGGTAGAGCCGTGACAGCCGGAAGCGGTCCTGCCACGGCGCCGAGCGGTCGAGCGGCAGCTGGTACTTGTCGATGTCGGGCGCCACCTTGGGCAGCCCCTCGAGGCTGATGCCCAGCGCGTCGGCGCCCACCGGCCCGAGCTTGATCCGCGGGATGCCGGGTCGCACCCACGCGCCCTCCCCGTCGAACTGGATCGCCAGCAAATCGTCGCACAGCGGCCGCAGCCCCGCCTGCCGGAGGCTCGCCGCCAGCGTCGACTTGCCCGCCCCGCTGTCGCCGAGGAAGGCCGCCGCGTCGCCCTCGCCGAATGCCACCGCATTGGCATGGACGGTAAGCATCCCGCGCTGGAGCAACAGCGCGCCCATCACCGAACCGAGCAACCACACCCGCACCATCGCCTCGGGCGTCTCCTCGGGCGCGGTCACATGGATCTCGCGCCCCTCGCGCACGCGGTAGCGGATGCCGTGGAGTTCGAAGGCGACCGTGCCGTCCTCCTCCACCCGCCAGTCGGTCTCGAGGTCGGGCTCGAGCGCAGCATCGCGGCCGAAGCGGATGACGACATCCGCCTCCCCCTCGGCGGCATATAGCTCGGGCAGCGGCAATTCGCTTGCAAAGTGCAGCCCGAAGGCGCCGTGACCGTGCATCCTCTTGCCCTCCATCTGGGGGCGGCTTACCCCAACGGGCATGGCAAAGGCACCCCCCCTGACCCCCGAAACGCGCATCCGGCGCAACGAGACCATCCCGACCGGCCGCGTCGATGGCGAATTGATGGCGCTCGACCCGCGCGCGGGCGACGTCTTCGGGCTCGACCCCATCGCCACCCTCCTGTGGGACCGGATCGGCGGGGGCACGACCGTGGCCGCGCTGGTCGAGGCGATGGTCGCCGACCATGACGTCAGCCCCGAGCAGTGCCTCGCCGACATCCTGCCCTTCCTCGAACAGGCCCGCGAGGCCGGACTGGTGATCGTCGAGGCATGACGCGCGAGGCCCGCGCCCTCCTTGCCGACCTGCGCGCCCGCGAAGGCGCACGGCTGGACCGGCTCGTCGCGGTGTCGCTCGTCGCCGCGCTCGCCGAGGGCGCAGGGCTCCTCCTCCTCGTTCCCGTCCTCGCCAGCGCGAGCGAGGCGGGTCGCGGCGCATTGCCAGACTGGCTCCCCGCGCTTCCGGGCACGGGCACGCTGCTCCTCCTTTTCCTCCTCGTCATGACCCTGCGCGCGCTGCTGGTCGAATGGCGCGGGCGGCTGCGCACCCGCCTTGCGCAGGGCTATCCGGCCGGGTTGCGCGAAGCCGTCGCGGACGCGCTGCTGCGCATCGGCTGGCGCGAGGCCGAGCTGCTCGGCCCCGCCCGCCTCCAGCGCCTCCTCCAGCATGACGTGACGCGCAGCGCCACTGCCGCCGCTTATGTCGAGCAGGTCATCGTCACCGCTTTCATCATCGGGGTGCAGGGCGCGATCGCGCTCTTCCTCTCGCCCGCGCTCACCCTGACCGCCGTTGCGCTGGCGCTGGCCAGCATGGCGGTCGGCCTTCCTTTCCTGCGCGCCAGCCAGCGCGCTGCCGTCGGCCTCACGACGCTGAGCGGTCTCAGCGTGGACGAAGCCCACCGCCTGCGCGCCGGCCTCAAGGCCGCGCTCGCCGAGGGGCGCACCAGCGCCTTCCTCGACCGTTATGCCGCGCGCCTCGCCGCCGAGCGCGACGCCTATGTCGCCATCGACGACGGCCAGATCCGCGCCGCCACCGTCGCCCAGCTGGTCGCCGCCGCCAGCCTCGTCGCCCTGCTTTACGCCGGCCTCTTCCTGTTCGACCTCGCGCCCGCGCTCCTCATCCTCCTCGTCATCCTCTTCGCGCGCCTCTATGCGCCACTGCGCGCGCTGCTCGACGCGTGGCAGGGGATCGCGGTCAATGCGCCGGGTTTCGCAGAGCTGTCCGCCCTCCTTGCCCAAGCCAGCGCCGCTCCCGCCCCCGTACCGCTTTCGGGCGACGCGCCCGCCGACTGGCGCCGCCTCGAGGCAAGCGGCCTTGTCGCGGGCATCGCCGACGGTATTGCCACCGCGCCCGTCGACCTCGCGCTGGAACGCGGCAGCTGGACCGCGCTCGTCGCCCCCTCGGGCACGGGCAAGTCGCTCGTCCTCGATACGATCGCGGGGCTCGTCCCGCCGCTTGGCGGCAGCATCACCCTCGACGGCCAGTTGGTCGACCTCACGCGCCATGACGGTTGGGCCGCGGGCCTCGCCTATGTCGGGCAGGACGACCTCCTTCTCGGGGACACGCCGCGTGCCATGCTCGGCCTCGACGCGGGCGCCCCGGACGCAAGGGTAGATGCATTGCTCGACGCGCTCGGCCTCTCGGCCCTGCGCAGCCGCTTCGGCCCCGCGCTCGATCGCCCGCTCGGCGAACATGGCGCCACCCTCTCGGGCGGCGAACGGCAACGGCTCGCGCTGGCCCGCGCGCTGTTGCGCCGCCCACGCCTCCTCATCCTCGACGAGGCCACCGCCGCGCTCGACCTCGAGGCCGAGGCCGCGCTCGTCGCCAACATCCGCCGGATGGCCCCCGATCTCACCGCGCTGATGGTCTCCCACCGCCCGCAGAGCCAGGCGCTCGCGGACCGCATCGTGACGCTCAACAGACAGGTTTAACGGATCGTCAAGCATCACTGTTTAAACAGAACGGTGCCGATTCGATATGACCGAAACCGTCACCCCCAAAGCGCCCTGGATGGCGCCCAAGCTCGCCCGCCTCGAGGCGAAGAGCGCCCGCATGCCCGGCAACGGGCCTTCGGCGGAGGGCTGCTCGGGCAAGATCGGCAAGTCGCGGCTCTGCGGCAGCTGAGCCCGCGCGATCCCGTTAATTTAACGCTCGGTTAAATATAGCTGTAGACGCGAACGCTACCTCTTATTAGGTAACGCGGTGAAATCAGCCTGTATTTCATGTTCGGATCCACTAGTATGTCCAAGATGACCGTCAACAAAGCCGTCTGGTCCTGTCCGCGTCTCGATCGCGTTCCTGCCAAGCATGCGCGCATGGCGACGAACGGGAACCTGTGCGAGGGACAATATACCAAGGTCGGCAAGTCGATGAATTGCAGCTGACGCCGCAACCCGATTCCGAATTCCCCCTCCCCCGGCACGTCGTTCCCGGGGGCTCTCCCGCCGACACACCCCCTCCCGCCCATGAGCGCGACGGCTTCGCGCTCTGGCTCGATGCCGACATCCTGCCCGACGCGGACACGCTCGACCGCATCCTGTCGCTGCTTGTCGCTGACGATGCAGCGGCCTTCGACCTCATCGAAGGCGGCTTCGCCGGGCTGTTCACCGGGCCCGACATCGCGATCCTCTTCCGCGACGCGCTCGGCCATCGTCCGCTCCATTACGCCGCCACCGGCGACGGCCGGATCCTGCTGGCACGCGATCCTCTCCCGCTCGCCCGCCAGCTCGGCGCCCCGCGGCTCGACGACAAGTGGCTGGCGCGCTTCTTCCTGACATTGCCCGAAGAGGGACCTCGCACCCCTTACATCGGCGTCAGCCGCGTGCCCCCCGGCCATGTCGTCGAGATGCGCGGCGACGAGGTGCGTGTCGCACGCTGGTGGGAGCCCGATTTCTCAGCCCTCGACATCAGCTTCGACGAGGCACTGGCAGAGGCCACGCGCCTGCTCGACCGCGGCATCCACCGCGAACGCGGCGACCTCTTCCTCTCGGCGGGCGTCGACAGCAACGTCATCCTCACGCGGCTCGCCGCGATGGGCCGCAGCCCGCGCGCCATCACCGGCTCGCCATCCGCCCATGCCGATCCCTCGACGATCCAGCTGGTCGATGAATATCCGCTCGCCCACGCCGGCCTGCGCAGCCTCGACCTCGGCAGCGAGCACCACCGCCTGCGCGCCGCGCCGAGCGGGCTGCGCGATGCCCTCAACTGGGGCTTCGCCGCCTTCCAGCGCCCCATGTACAATCCGTCCAATCTCGGCTGGGTCGACGGTTGCCAGGCGCTTGCCGCCGACCTCGGCATGAACCGCATGCTCGACGGGATGCAGGGCAATTATACGCTCGGCCACAATGGCGTGCGCCCGACCATTGCGGCCGCCGCGCGCGGCCAGTGGGGGCGCTGGGCCTCGCTCATCCTCGCCAATGGCGGGCGCGACATCCGCGCCTCGCTGCGCGCCGCCCCGCCGCGCTGGCTGGCGCGGCTCCTCGCCATCCCCGCGGGCTGGCGCCACGCAGGCGCGCTGTTCGCCAACCGTTGGTCGGGCGACATCCGCGCCGCGCTCCGCCCCGAGGTCGACGCCGGCATCCGCATCGACAACAATGCCGACGGCAGCTGGGTGCCAGAGCGCCGGTTGCGCGAATATATCCTCCAGCTCGACCCCGCCCCGCGCACCCGCGCCGCCCAGCTGCGCCACGGCGTCACGCTCGTCGACCCTTACGCGCAGCGCGAGCTGGTCGAGTTCTGCCTGCGCCTGCCCGAACATATCTACCGCCACGAGGGCCGCTCGCGCTGGCTCCAGCGCGCCATGCTCGACCCGCGCCTGCCGCCCGCCATCCGCGAACCGGTGATGACCGCCGCACAGGGTGCCGACTGGCGCGCCGCCGCGCTGCGCGATGCGGGGCTCATGCGCAACATCCTCGAGCGGCTCGAGGCAGGCCATGCCGGCGCGCATCTGTTCAACGCCCGCGCCATGCGCCGCGCCCTCGACGACTGGCCCGCCAGCGGCTGGGACGACGAGGACCAGGTCATTCGCTACCGCATCCATCTGGGGCGCGCGATGACCTGCGCCGCCTTCTCGCAATGGGTCGAGGACGGCTGCCCGTGAGCGAAAATCCCGTGCGCCGCCTTCCCGCCCGCGTCGTCATCGAGGCACTCGGCGACCATCTCGCCGCTGCCGCCGCGCTCCGGTCGCGCCCCTTCGAGGCGCTCGTGCCGACCCGCCAGCGCCACCGTCCGGGCGCCACGATGGAGGAGCGCGACCTCATCGAGCGCGCCACCCGCGGCTGGGCCCGCCGGCTGCCGTGGAAGACCGAATGTTTCATCCAGGCCATCGTCGCCATGCGCATGCTCGAGCGGCGCCGGCGCGATGTCCTGCTGCACTACGGCACCCGCCGCGGCGTGGACGGGCTCGAGGCGCATGTCTGGGTGAGTTCGGGCGAACTGCCGGTGGTGGGCCACCGCAACGCCCATGAGTTCGTGGAAATCGCACGCTTCCCGCCGCAAAAGGCGGCGGCCGGCGCCTAGGGCTCGTTCGAGCCGGGCTCGACCTCGCCAAGCTCGGGCTGGTTCTGCCCCTCGCTGTCGGCGCGGGTGATCTCGCAGGCCGGCAGGCCCTGCTCGGCGACATCGACGCAATTGCGGACCTGCGCCGAATCGTCGGCACCGATGAAGATCGCCCAGTCGCGCCCGTCGTCGCAGCTCGCGGTCCACATCATGAGATTCTCGTAATCGGCGACATAGCCCGAGCGCGTCACCCGCTCGCAGCGCAGCCCGCTCGCGCGGATGGCGCGCTTGAGCGCGATATCGCGATTGACGGGGGAGAGGTCGAACATCCGGTTCTGCGCTTCGGAGCGCACGGTCACCGGGGCATCCTCGGTCGGGGCGGGTTCACCGCACCCCTGGAGCAACGCGGCACAGGCCATGACTGGCAACGACTTCCTGAAGATCAAATCCACTTCTCCCCTCGCACCGGCCTCGATGCCTCCTCCTCATAGTCCTGCGCAAGGGTTTTGAGGGCGCGGCGAATGGTGGGATCGGCACTCGTCTGCGCCATGGTCCTCAATTCGCGGGGCGAAAGCCGGGGGGTCGTGTCCATCTCCATGCAAGGAGCAATGATCCACTTTGCACTTTGTTTCCCGGCACGCGAATTTTGATGCGCGGTTGACGCGCCCTTGCGCTTTCACCCCCCGCTGGCATGGTGGCGCCCGACCCGTTTTTCCCGTCCGGAGATCCTCCTATGCTGACCGCCGCCATCGCCCTTGCCGCCTTTCTCGCGCAGGAGGTCGATCCCGACGTCGCGGGGCAGACCCCGGGCGAAGTCGTCGCCGCCGCGCCCGCCGAGGCCTGGCGCGCCATCGCGCCCGACCATCTCCTCCTTGTCACGCTAGCCGACGACAGCGAGGTGGCGATCGAGCTCAACTCGACCTTCGCCCCCGTCCATGTCGCCAACATCCAGGCCATGGCGCGCGCCGGCTATTGGACCGGCGGTGGCGCCTCGGTCTATCGCGTACAGGACAATTATGTCGTCCAGTGGGGCCACCGCGACGACCAGCCCGAACTGCCTGCCGGGGTCGAGGAAACCCCGCCCGCCGAATATGTCCGCTCGATCGAGGGCCTTGCCGTGAACGGCTTCGGCATGCGCGACAGCTATGCCGCCGCCGTCGGCTTTTCGGACGGCTGGCCCGTCGCCCTTTACTCGGACGGCACGGCGAGCCTCACCCATTGCTATGGTGCGGTCGGCGTCGGCCGCAACATGAGCCCCGACACCGGCACCGGCGAGGAGCTCTATGCCGTCATCGGCCACGCCCCGCGCCATCTCGACCGCAATATCGCCATCGTCGGCCGCGTCGTCGACGGGATGGCGCATTACACCTCGCTCACCCGCGGCACCGAGGTGCTCGGCATGTATCCAGAAGGCGAGGTCGCCGCGCCCATCAAGAGCGTGATCCTCGCCGACATGCTGGCGCCCGAGGATCGCCCGAACTACGAGGTGCTGCGCTCCGACAGCGAGGCATTCGCGCGCTACGTCGCGGTGCGCGCCAACCGCGACGACGCCTTCTACGACGTCCCCGCGGGCGGGGTGGATGTGTGCAATGTGCAGGTGCCGGTGCGCGCCGCCGAATAGGACGCGCTACGGTTGGGTTCAGGCGGCCCAGACGTCGCGATGCGTCTCGCGCTTGGGACGATGGGCGATGATGAAGTCGACCGGCCCCTGGTCGAGCACCGCGCCCTCGAGCGGCAGCGCCGTCGCGCAGAAGGCACATTCGGCCGAGGTCCGTCCGACCAGCCAGTGGGTGCGCCCGCAGCCCGGACAATGGTTCACTTCGGCCTCGCGATAGACGGCGTGATAGCCGCGGTCATGCGATTGGCTGACCATGTCGTGGTTCATCTGCGGGACCTGGCTCATTCGGGCTTCCTTTCAACCCGCATAAACGTCCGCCCGACCGAAAGGGTTTCCAAAGTCTTAATTTAGGACAGGATTCGAGTCACTTTTGACGAAGCGGGCTTGGCGCGCCTGTCCTCAATGCGCCCGCAACGCCGCCGCCGGACGCCGCTTGAGCGCCGGCCGGACCGCGAGCATCGCGCTGCCGATCGCCACCGCGACGGTGGCCAGCGCCAGCCCCGCGATCGCGCCGGCATCGGGTGCGAAGGGGATCTCGAACCGGTCGGCGACGACGAAGCGTGCCACCGTGATGCCGGCGAGGATGGCGGTGAGCACCGCGCCGAGGCTGAGGATCGCGAATTCGACCAGTTGGGTGCCGACGAGCTGGGCCCCGCGCGCGCCGACGAGGCGCAACAGCACGAGATCGCGTGCCCGCGCCGCCCGCGTTGCCAGCACCGAGCCGGTCAGCACCACCACCCCGATGAGGATGGCGAGCAGGGTCGCGATCCGCACCGCCGCATCCAATGCGGTCAGCACCGAGCGCACGTCCTCGAGCACGCCCGCCACCGAGATGGCGCTTGCCGTCGGGAAGCGCCGCGCCAGCTTGGCCTCGAAGCCCTGCGGGATCTCGCGCCCCTCGGGCTCGATCGTCGCCATCAGCACATGCGGGGCTTGTTCGAGCGCGCCGGGCGCGAAGACGATGCCGAAATTGAAGCCGAAGCTGCGCCAGTCGACGCTGCGCAGCGAGGCGATGGTCGCGGTGACCTCGCGTCCCGCGATCGACAGCGTCAGCGTGTCGCCGACCGACAGGCCGAGATCGCGCGCCGCCTCTTCCTCGAGGCTGACGAGCGGCGGGCCGTCATAATCCTCCGCCCACCAGTCGCCCGCGGTAAGCTTGTTGCCCTCGGGCACGCCCGCCGACCAGGTCAGCCCGCGGTCGCCGCTGGTAAGCCAGCTGCGGCGCTCCTCGGGCAGGTCTGCCACCGCCACGCCGTCGACCGCGCTGACCGATCCGCGCAGGCTCGGCACGACGCGCAAGGTGGCGCCGGGGATTTCCTCCTCGACCAGCGCCGCCAGCGCATCGCCGCTGCCGCGCGGCAGGTCGGTGATGAAGTGCGAGGGCGCGCGCTCGGGGATCGCCCCGTCGAGTTCGCCAAGCAGGCTCTGGCTGGTCGCCGCCAGCGCGACGAGGATCGACAGGCCGAGCCCCAGTGCGACCGTCAGCGCGCGGGTCGCATTGCCCGGCCGATGCAGCGCCGCCACGCCGAGCCGCGCGATCGGCCCGCCGCGTCCGCTGGCGCGCCTCGCCATGAACTGGATCACCCACCCGAGCAGCCAGAAGAGCAGCGCGAGCACTGCCAGCGCGGCGATCGCCACCGCCGCCAGCCGCCAGCTGTCCGAACCGAGCAGCAGCAGCGCCACCGCGATGAGCGCGGCGAGCGCAGGCACGAGCCAGTCGGTCCGCCGCCCGCGCAGCCGGCCGCTGCCCGCATCGGCGCGCAGCAGCGCCTTGGGCGCGGTGCGCAGCGCCCCGAGCAGCGGGCGCCATGCCACCGCCAGCGTCACCGCGACCGCGATTCCCGCCGCCAGCGCCAGCGCGCCCCAGTGCGGCCCGACATCGGGCGCCACGGGGAAACGGTCGGCGAGCAAATCCTCGAGCAGCGGCGGCACTGCCGCGCCGATCAGCAGCGCGGGCAGCAGCGCAAGCCCCACCGCGAGCAGGATCTCGATCCCGAGCATGGCAGCAAGGTCGCGGCGCTGGGCACCGATGAGTTTCAACCGCGCCACCGCCGCCTGCCGCGAGGTGGCAAAGGCGCGCATCGCCGCGCCGATACCGAGCGCGCCGATGCCCAGCGCGGCGATGGCGATGACGAGAAGCATGTCGCCCGCCATCGCGACAAAGCGCTGCGTGCCGCGGCTCGCCCCTTCGCGCGTCGTCGCTTCCCAGCCGATCGGTTCGAGCGCGGCGAGCAGCGTCTCCTCCGCGCCCTCGAGCGCGGCGGGATCATCGAGGGCGATGCGATACTGATAATCGACGAGGCTGCCGGGCACGACCAGCCCGCTGCGCGCCAGCCCCTCGCTCGTGACCAGCGCTGGCGGGGCAAAGAGGAAGGTGCCGCCGGGCATGCGGTCGATCAGCCCCGCGACGACATAGTCGGCGGTGCCCAGCGAAACATTGTCCCCGACGTCGAGCCCGAGCTGGCGCGCCGCGCCGCGCCCCAGTGCGATCTCGTCCGCGGCATCGGGCGCGCGGCCCTGCAGCGTGATTTCGCCCGCCAGCGGGAAGAGCGCATCGACGCCGCGCAGGTCGACGAGCGCGATGGCATCGTCGCGGCGCAGCATCGAGCGGGTCGCCACCGCCTCGCTCACCGTTCCGAGCGCATCCATCGCGGCGCGCTCCTCGGCGGTTGCGGGGCGCTGCGCCTGGCTGACGAGCAGGTCGCCGCCCAACAGCGCGCGACCATTCTCGTCGATCGCGCTGTTCATCGAGGCGACGAGGCTCAACACCGCCGCCAGCCCCGCGACCGACAGGAGCAGGCAGGCGAACAGGAGGCCGAGGCCCGCGCGTCCGCCCTTGAGGTCGCGCCGCGCCAGCGTCCAGCCGATCATTCGGCGAGCTTCCCGTCGCGCATGTGCACGGTGCGGTCACAGCGCGCCGCCAGCCCCGCGTCATGGGTGATGATGACGAGCCCCGCCTCGCGCTCGGCGGCGCGTTCGAACAACAGGTCGGCGATCCCCGCCCCCGTGGTGGTGTCGAGATTGCCGGTCGGCTCGTCGGCGAGCAGGAGCGCGGGGCCGGGCGCGGTGGCGCGGGCGATGGCTACCCGCTGCTGCTCGCCACCCGACAGTTCGCTCGGATAGTGGGTCAGCCGTTCGCCCAGCCCGACGCGCGCCAGTTCGGCCTCCGCGCGCGCGAAGGCGTCCTTGGCGCCGGCAAGTTCGAGCGGCACAGCGACATTTTCGCGCGCCGTCATCGTCGGCAGCAACTGGAAATCCTGGAGGACGATCCCGACGTGTCGGCCGCGCAGCCGCGCCAGCCCGTCCTCGCCGAGCCCGGCAAGGTCCTCGCCCGCCACTTCGACGCTGCCGCTATCGGCGCGCTCGAGCCCCGCCATCACCGCGAGCAGCGAGGACTTGCCCGAGCCCGAGGGGCCGAGGATGGCGAGCGTCTCGCCCGACGACAGCTTGAGATCGACACCCTTGAGGATGTCGACGCGGGCCGCGCCCTGGCCGAGGGAAAGATGGACGTCGGAAAGATCGAGGAGGGTCTGGGTCATGGCTCTCGGGGCTAGGGGCAGTTGGGCAGCTTGGCAATTGCGGGCGAGGGCCGAACGCGCTAGCCCGACCTTCGACCATGCTGCGCATCCTTCTCCTTCTCGCCTTCCTCGTCGCGCCGCTTTCTGCAGGCGGGGCGCAGGAAACGGCGAAAGTCGCGGAGCCGCGCGGCGTTACCATCCTCGCGTTCGGCGACAGCCTGACGGCAGGTTACGGCCTTGCCGAAGGTCTCGGCTTCGCGCCCCAACTGGAGGACGCCCTGCGCCGCGAGGGGCTGGCCGCCACCGTGATCGATGCGGGCGTGTCGGGCGATACCAGCGCCCAAGGGCGCGAACGCCTCGGCTGGACGCTCGACAGCCTCGAGGAGCTGCCCGACGTGGCCATCCTCGAGTTGGGCGGCAACGACATGCTGCGCGCGCTCGACCCGTCGGTCACCGAGGAGAATCTCGCCGCGATGATCGAGGCGCTGCAGGCGCGCGAGATCGAGGTGGTGCTCGCCGCCATCCCCGCCGCGCGCAACTACGGCCCCGACTATGTCGCCGCCTTCGATGCCGTCTATCCCGCGCTCGGCGAGCGCTATGGCATACCCGTCCTGCCCTTCGTCCCCGAAGGCGCGAGCCGCGCGGGGCTGCTGCTCCCCGACGGCGTGCATCCCAATTTCGAAGGGGTGAAGCAGATCGTGACGGCGTTCACGGCGCGGCTGGTGCCGCTGCTCGACTAGTCCTCGTCGCCGACGAGACCGGTAACGTCCACTTCCTCGAAGAATTCGGCACCGAGACGGTCGCCCGCGATCCACTTGACCATCGCGCTGGCGCGGTCGCGGTTCGGGATGATCAGCCAGATGCGCATGCCGGTATCGAACTCGTGCCCCGGCACTTCGGCGGAAAAGCCGTGCGCCGAGATGTTGACGAGGCGCGCCTCGCTGCCCTCGGCGCCCATTTCGCGGACCTGCGCGTCGACATCGACCGGCTGGCGCTTCGAGCGCCGCCGTTCGGCCGCCGGATCGACTTCCGCGATTCGCGCTTCGACCATGAGTTTCCGTTCGTCCTTTTTCCGTCCGCCCGAGGCGGTCAATTCGCGCGCCTTATAGTCACAAATTCGCAAAAGGGGGAAGTTTCTCGAAGGCTTGAGCCGCGCGGCCGCGACCGGGCGTGATCGCGGGGCGTCCGGACGCGTGCCGAATCGCTGGTGCTGGCCGTTCAGCTTGTATATTGTCCAGCCTTGCTATCCGGGGGGCAGAAGACGACATGTGGGGTGTCGTCAATCCCTTGGTCCTGCAGGATTTTCCATGACCCGTTCGCTTCGCTCGCTTGCTGCCGCCACCATCCTCCTGCCCGCCTCGCTGGCCGCGCAGGACGCCGCGCCGACGCCGCCTGCCGTGCCGCAGGTCGACCCGGTCGAGCTGCCCGCCGCCGAGGTGCCGGGCGAGACCGCGCCCGCCGCGACCGGCAAAGCGCAGTCCGGGCCCGACCAGCATCTCCTCCCCGCCTCGCCCGAGCGCGAGCTGGGCGCGCCGATGTGGCCGGTCGAACCCGTGGAACAGATTCCCTTCTGGCAGGTCGCCGATGTCGAGGAGCTCCTGAGCTATATCGACACCATCGACACGCTCGGCCTCGATGCCGCCGACTATGATCGCGCCGCGGTGGATGCCGCGATCGCCGCCGGCGACTATGACGCCATGTCGGTCGCCGCGACCGAACTTTTCGAGAAACTCGCGCGCGACCTAGCGCTCGGCCATGTCGGCCAGGACGGCCGCGTCGATTGGCACATCAAGGACACCGACTTCGCCGAAGACGGCAGCCTGCGCGGCTATACCGCGCAGGCCATCGCCTCGGCCTCGATCACCAATTCGCTCGACCAGCTGGCCCCCACCCACCCGCAATATGCGGCGCTGGTCAACGCGCTCGAAGCCGAGCGTGCCAAGGGCGATGCGGCCGATGCGGAGAAGATCGCCGACATCCGCCTGAACCTCGACCGCTGGCGCTGGCTGCCGCGCGACCTCGGGGATCGCTACATCATCGTCAACGTGCCGGCCTATACCGCCGCGCTGGTCGAGGATGGCGTGACCAAGTCGCGCCATCGCGCCGTCGCGGGTGCCAAGCGCACACCGACGCCGCAGCTCATGGCCGAGGCGACGGGGGTCATCTTCAACCCCTATTGGAACGTGCCCAAGTCGATCGAACCCGAGATCCGCGGCAAGGGCGGCTACGAGGCGGTCAAGGACGCCGACGGCAATGTCGTGCGCTGGCGCCAGCCGCCGGGGCCGACCAATGCGCTCGGCCGGGTGAAGTTCGTGATGTACAATCCGCACCTCATCTACCTGCACGACACCAACGCCCGCGGCCTGTTCGACACCGAGGCGCGCGCCTATTCGCACGGCTGCATCCGCACCGAGAACATCCTCGGCCTCGCCACCATGCTGCTCGAGGAAGACGGCGGCGACTGGTCGGCGCAAAAGACGGTCGACGTCGTCAATTCGGGCGAGAATACGGGCGCCAAATTCGTCAACCCGATCCCGGTCTACATCGTCTACATGTCGGTGGCGGCCAAGGGCGACGGCTCGATCCTCGCCTATGAGGACATCTACGACCGCGACGGCCAGGTGCTGCAGGCGCTCAATGACGCCGGCACGGTGCCGATGCCCGGGGCCGAGGAGATCGAGCAGGCCGCCGACCCCCTCGCCCCGCTTGGCGAAGAGGTCGCCAGCGCCAACTAGGCTCGACCCGGACGAACTGAACCGGAAAACCCTGCCCTCACCGGCAGGGTTTTTCTTTTCTAGCGCTTTTGCTCCTTGACCGCACGCTCCAGCAGGGTGCCAAGAACCTCGCGCTGGTCGGTATCGATCGCTCTCCGGACCGTCCCGCCCCGGCGCCCGATCTGCGTCGCCATGAACTGCATGAAGGGCAGGCACAGGCTGGTCACGAACAGCGCGCCGACAAACTCGCCCGTCGAGCTGTCGAAGACCTGATAGTCGCCGCGGGCACCGTCCACGCCGTACAGCCAGAGGCCAACGCCGCCCACGAACAGAACCCAGCAGCCCAGCTTCACCAGCAAGGGACGTTTGATAAATCGCTCGTCGACAAGCGGGCCGCCATCATGGCTGGCGATCTTGGCGCTGGTCATCGCCAACAAGGTCGTCAGGACGTAGACGGCCAGCCCTGAGAGGAAATAGGCGGCAATCAGCTGGCGCGCTGCTTCATCGGCACAATAAGCGGCAACGTGATCCTGGAAATAGGGCAGCCTTTCTCCCCAACCGGTGTCGCAGGCATGCAGCGTCCCGCTGGTCTCGGCCCTGCCGACAAGATGGCGCGCCGCGAGGGTCGCGGTGAACAGGAAGACGATCTCGAAGAGAAAGATCTTTCCCATGGAGCGGTGAAACGGACGTTTCATGAAGGTCCCCCTGGCACGCATTAGGATCGGCGGTGCCCAGCCTGTCTGCCGACTGCTCCGCCTGCAACATTGAATTTGGCGCGCTCGAAAAAAAGGCGGGTCGCCCAGACGCCCCGCCCTTGTCCATGCTCGCCAGTGAAAGCCTCTACGCCAGCTTGTCGGCGTAGAGGAGGCGCCCGTCGCCGAGCAGGTTCATCGCCTGCCAATGGTCGCGCTTGCCACAGGCGAAACAACCTTGGCTCCGCCCGAGCTTGCCGTGGCGGCGCACCATGCCCGCTTCGGCATAATCGGCCGAATGCATGACGATGTAGCGCGACATGGCGTTCGAATTGGTGAAGTCGAGGCCTTGGAGCTTCATCGAGAGGCCGTATTTGCCGTGATAGCGGTTGGCCGTCGCATAGGCGCCCTGCGAACTGGCATGGCTGCCATGCCGGTTCGAGAACTGGTCGAGGAAGCCATTGTGGCTGCGGTCCGAACCGCTGCCGTGCGTGACGAGGAAATTCTCGACCTGCCCCGAGGCGAGGTCGACGATGTGGAAGCGCTTCTCCGAGCTATGCTTCGAATAATCGACGATGCCGATGCGGTCGTGATGGCGGATGCGGGTGCGGTGCGCATTGAGCGCCGCCTTGGCCTTGGCGAACAGCAGGGGATTGATCCCTGCGGGCGCGGCCTGGTCGACGAACATGGCACCCTGCTGGCCGGGGCGGACGATGCGCGGGACCGGCTGCGCGAATGCGGCTCCCGGAAGCGCCAAACCCGCTGCCCCCGCCACTGCACCTTTCAAAAGCGTACGCCGCCCCAGATCCGTCACTACAAACTTCCCCGCTCTCGTGTGTCACTCCATGCACTCAACGTCTTTTCTTATACCTATCAAAAAGTTAACGCGACATGAGGTGGGGTTCCATTCGTCCTTTCGCCGCAACGGTTCACCGATGACGGTCGGAACTTATCCATATTAAACGGCAGCCCGAGCCAAGGTGTCGGCAAGGCGATGAAAAGCTGTGCTGGCGGTTGAACAGCTGGCCCAAGGTTGCTAAGGGCGCGACCTCGCTGCGGCCCGTTCGGGCGTCCGCGGCCCGATTCTCTATGGACAATCCCGCCTGTCCAACCCTCCGGCGGGACTAAAGGAGCTGGTGGTTTTTTATGCAGATTATCGTTCGCGACAATAACGTCGACCAGGCGCTGCGCGCGCTCAAGAAGAAGCTGCAGCGTGAAGGCGTGTATCGCGAGATGAAGCTGCGCCGTCATTACGAGAAGCCCTCGGAAAAGCGTGCCCGCGAAAAGGCTGCCGCCGTTCGCCGCGCCCGCAAGCTCGAGCGCAAGCGCATGGAACGCGAAGGCGGTCGCTAGGACCTTCTTGCAGGGGGAAGGTTGATGTCGGTCACGCAGGTCCCGCTTCGTCCGATCGCCAAGGGATCGGTCGCCAAATTCTGGGTCGCGATCGTCGCGCTCATGGTGCTCGGCTTTGCCGTCGCCTGGGCCGCGACCCGTCCGCTCCAGGCCGAGACGACCGAGAGCGGCGTATCGATCCGCACCCTCGTCGAGGGTGAGGGCGAGACCATCGACGTGGTCGACGGCGCCTTCGTCAACTATACCGGCAGCCTTGCCGACGGCCGCGTGTTCGACACGAGCGACGGTCGTCCGGTGCCCATGCTGCCGGCCCAGACGGTTGCCGGTTTCTCCGAAGCGCTCCAGGCGATGCGTCCCGGTGGCTCCTACAAGGTGCGCATCCCCGCCGAGCTGGCCTATGGCGACAACCCGCCCCCGGGCAGCATCATTCCCGCCGGCGCGGACCTCTACTTCGACATCGAGATTGTCGATGTGGTCCGCGGCGCCGCGCTGATGATGCAGCAGCAGGCACCCCAGCCGCTGCCGCCCGAAGCCGGTGAGGAGGCCGCTCCCGCCGAATAAGCGGACGGCCCACGCCAGGAAACAAGAGACGCCCGGTCAGCTTCAGCTGGCCGGGCGTTCTTCTTTGTCTGGAAGGTCAGCCGACTTGTTCGGCGTTACCTTCGAATATTGCTCGAGCGCCGCCTTGATCGCCGCGATGAGCGGATCGGCGAGCAAGAGGCCGAGGATCCCGAACAAGGTGCCCATCACGATCTGCATCGCCAGCACCAGCGCGGGCGCGAGGTCGACCGTCTTCTTGGCGATCATCGGGATGACGACATAGCCGTCGAAATTCTGGACGAAGAGATAGACGAAGATGGCGTAGAAGCCCGCCTCGTTCGACAGCGAGAAACCCATCGCCACCATCAGCACCCCCGACACGAAGGCCCCGACATTGGGGATGAAGGCGAGCAGGCCCGTGAGCAGCGCCAGCAGCGCGGCGAGCGGGAAGGTGCCGATACCGATCGCCTGCGCCACCACCGTCAGCATGATGAAGGTGAATACCCCCTCGATGAACATCCCGAGAAGTCGCCCCGCGAGGAGGCGCCGCAGCGCATAGCCGACATGGTCGGAGATCTCGTAGAATTTCGGGCGCGTGCGCGTGGGCAACATCCACGCCACCCCGCGGTCGTAGAGCCGCGGCTCGGCGGCCACGAAGATGCCGATGACGATCATCAGGATCGCCCCCGTGATAGCGCCCAGCGCGGTGCCGAGGATGCTGGTCACGCGCCCGACCGAATCGAACAGGGTGGTCTCCACCCGCTCGACCGTCAGCTCGTTGATGACGCCGATCCGCTGCCCCCAATCGAACAATCGCGCGATCTGCCCGGCGACCGTGTCGCGCAGGGTGGCGAACTGTTCGAAGAAGGAGGTGCCGGCATACCAGCCGGTCCAGCCGATGAAGCCGAAGAAGGCCATGATGACGATCAGCAGGCGCCAGCCGCGCGCGATCGGCAGGATGCGCCCGAGGAGCCGCGTGCCACCATCGAGCATCACGGCAAAGACCATCCCGCCGGTGATGAGGAGAAGCGGCGCGGCGAGCAGCACGACGCCCGCCGCCAGCATGATGAGCCCGATCCAGATGAGCGCCTTCTTGACCTCGAAGCGAAGCCGCGGGTCCTCGATCTCCGTCGGGCCTGCGGTCTGCTCTTCAAGGCTCGGGCTCATCAGTCCTCCATGCCGGTCGCGGTCGTTCCCCTGAGGCTGGACCAGCTTCGACCGTCACGCAAGCTCGACCACCAGGTCGCGGGGTTGAGCGTCGCGCTGCCATCGAGCGAGAAAGTGATGAATTCGGCGCGCCCGCCGATCCGCTCGACGGGCACGGGGCCGCCCAGCCCCCCTTGCGCCAGCGGCACGCGGCTGTCGGCCGAGCTGTCGCGATTGTCGCCGAGCAGGAAGACATGGCCTTCCGGCACGGTGATCGGCCCGAACTCGTCGCTCGAGCGGCGGTAGCCGAGGTCGACCGTGTCGTAGCTCACGCCACCCGGCAGCGTCTCGCGCACGATCGGCAGGCGGCAGTAGAGCGCGCCGTCGGCGCCCTTCACCCGCGTCCCGTCCATGATGTGACACGGCGCATTGGCATCGACGGGGATGAGCGCGGCAGGGCGTTTTTCGGACGTCACCTGCTTGCCGTTGAGCACCAGGCGGCCGCCGGTCATGGCGATGGTGTCGCCGGGCAGGCCGATCACGCGCTTGATATAATCGTCCGAGCGCCCCGGCGGGGTGACGATGACGATATCGCCGCGTGTTGGATAGCTGCCGAACAGTCGCCCTTCCATTTCGGGCAGGGTCACGCTCCACGGCTCGGCGGGCCCGCGCAGGATCAGCATCCGCGTCAGCGCCGCCGGATTGGGAATGGTCGGGCTGACATGGCTGTAGCCATAAGGGAATTTCGAGACGACCAGCCGGTCGCCCTCGAGCAGCACGGGCATCATCGATTCGGACGGGATGTAGAAGGGCTTGGCGATGAAGCTGTGGAAGCCCAGCACCGCCAGCATCACCCAGAACAACCCTTTAAGCTCGCGCCACAGGAAGGCGCCCGTCTCGCGCAGGTTGCGGGGCTTGCGCGCCGGCGTCTTGCCCGCCGTTTCGACGGGCGGCGTCGCGGGGGTCTCGGGCGCGGGGGTCTCGGTGTCGCTCACGAAAAAACTCTTCAGAGGGGCTTGGCTTCGAGGATGACGAAGGCCTGCGCCCAGGGATGGTCGTCGGTCAGGGTCACATGGACGTGGATGCGGTGGCCCTCGGGGGTGAGTTCGTCAAGCCGCGCCTGCGCCCCGCCGGTCAGCGCCAGCGTCGGCGCGCCCGAGGGTGCGTTCACCACCCCGATGTCCTTCATGTAGACGCCGCGCTTGAAGCCCGTGCCCACCGCCTTGGAAAAAGCCTCCTTGGCGGCGAAGCGCTTGGCGTAGGTGCCGGCAATGGTGAAGGGGCGACGGCGGGCCTTGGCGCGCTCGACCTCGGTGAAGACGCGCATCTCGAAACGTTCGCCGAAACGCTCGAGCGAATTGGTGATCCGCTCGATGTTGCACAGGTCGCTGCCGAGCCCGATGATCATCGCCTAGCTCCCGACATGCAGTGCCAGCGCGATCGTCGGCGGCACGACGATCAGCACATGGGCGACAAGGTGGCCCGCGCTCGGGGTTCGGTCATGGCGGCCCGACAGGAAGAACCATCCTGCCGAAACCATCTGCAGCGCGAAGAAGCCGATCAGGGCCGCGGCGACCCAGCCGAATTCGACGCGGAACAGGAAGCCGAACCACGCCGCCGCCGCCCAGAAGAGCAGCGCCTGTGCCGCCACGAAAAGCATGACGAGCCGGAGCGCGGTAGATTTGCGGATCGTGGCGGTGGCCATCATCGCGCCTCGTCCATCAACTCGCGCATCCGCCACACCGCCGCCTCGAGCCCGACGAAGATCGCTTCGCCAACGAGATAATGGCCGATGTTGAGTTCGGCGATCTGCGGGATGGCGGCGATCGGCTGCACATTCTCGTAGGTGAGGCCGTGGCCGGCATGGGGCTCGATGCCGTTCTTTGCGGCGAGCGCGGCCATGTCGGCGATGCGTTTCAATTCGCGCGCCAGCTTTTCCGAATCGCCGTCGAGGAAGGCGTGCGCATATTCGCCGGTGTGGAATTCCACCACCGGCGCGCCGAGCCGGAGCGCGGCATCGAGCTGGCGCTCCTCGGCCTCGATGAAGAGCGACACGCGAATGCCCGCGTCCGACAGCCGGGTGACGATGGGGGCGAGCTGGTTGTGCAGCCCGTCGGCGTCGAGCCCGCCCTCGGTCGTCCGCTCCTCGCGCTTCTCGGGCACGATGCAGGCGGCGTGCGGGCTGTGCCGGAGCGCGATCTCGAGCATTTCCTCGGTCGCCGCCATCTCGAGGTTGAGCGGCAGGTCGGTCGCCTCCTGGATACGCCGGAGGTCGGCATCGCGGATATGCCGCCGGTCCTCGCGCAGGTGCGCGGTAATGCCATCGCCGCCGACGCTGGCGACGATCTCGGCGGCACGCACCGGATCGGGGTGATCGCCGCCGCGCGCGTTCCGCACGGTCGCGACATGGTCGATATTGACCCCGAGGCGAAGTTTCGTCGGGGTCATGCGCCGCACGCCGCCGCTGCCAACAGGTCGTGCGAAAAGCCGCTGCCCGTCCAGATCTCGCCGAAACCGAACATGTCCTCGCCAAGGCCGGTGAAGGCGACCAGCGCGAGCCCCTGTTCGGGCAGGATATAGTTGCGCGCCTGGTAGCTGCCGATGGCGCCGCGGCGCTCGACGATCCGCACCGGCGCCTCGCAGCCGGCGAGCGGGGCCGTAAATTCCCATTGCCCGAGCGCCGAATAGCCGACCGCCGGATCGCCCTGCCACAAGGTCGCCAGCGCATCCGCCCCGAGTAGCGCCCCCGCCATCAGCCCTTCGTCGATGGCGATCAGGTCGCTCGTGGGACCGGCAAGTGCCCCTGCCGCTCCATAGGCCGCGATCCGCTCGGCAGTCGTCCCGCCCGCGCTCGGCGCCAGCGGGGTCGTGGCGGTGACGAGGCCCGAGGAGGTGAGGCCGAGCGGCATGCCGATGCGCTCGCGATAAAGCGCGCCAAGGTCGTGCTGCGTCACCGCCTCGAGCACGCGGGCCACGAGCAGCGTGTCGCAATTGCTGTAATCGAAATCGCCGCCCGGCGCGCCGCGGCGGGCGATGCAGTCATCGAGGTCGAGCGGGAAGCCGGTATCGCCGTCGAATCCGGGCTGGTCCTCGGGGTCAAAAAGCCCCGACTGGTGCCGGAGGAGCTGCCGCAGGCTCGGCGCGGCAGGGCCCTCGCCCGCCCAGTCGACATAATCGGACACGGGCGCATCGAGCGACAGGCGCCCCGCCTCCACTTCCTGCATGACGATGATGGCGACGACCTGCTTGGTCACCGACGCCCACGGCCACACGGCCTCCGCCGGACCGCCGCGATAGCTATAGTCGTCCGCCGCCGGCCCACGCGACAGGGCGACCTCGCCCTCGAAGCCATATTGCTCGATCACCGCCGTCAGCGGGTCGGCGCCTTCCTCGAGCAGCGGCGGTGCCGGCTCGGGCGCGACCTCGGCGACGGACGGCGCGCAGGCGACCAGCGCGAGCGGCAGGAGCGCGGCCAGCGCCCTCACGAAGCGCGGCTGCCGGGCTTGATCGCGGGAATCGCGGCCAGTTCGGGCGGCAGTGCGTCGGGATCGTAAGCGGGGATGTCGAGCTTCACGAGCGCCCAATAAGGCACGCCGAGGCTGTCACCGCCGCCGCGATCGACGAGACTGACCTCGCCCACCACTTCGCCGCCTTCCTCGGCCACCGCCTCGATCGCCTCGCGGCTCGACAGGCCGGTGGTCACCACGTCCTCGACCATCAGCACCTTGGCACCTTTCTCCAGTGCGAATCCTCGGCGCAGGTGGAAGGTACCCTCGGGGCGCTCGAGAAACATGGCGGGCTTGCCCAGCGCGCGGCCCATTTCATGGCCGATGATCACCCCGCCCATCGCGGGCGAGACGACCGCATCGATGGAGTCGCGCACGTCGGCGGGGATTTTCGCGGCCAGCGCTTCGGCGAGGCGCGCGGCGCGGGCCGGCTCCATCAGCACGCGCGCGCATTGCAGGTAGGCGGCACTGCGTTTGCCCGAGGAAAGGATGAAATGTCCTTCCAGCAGCGCATCGGCGCTACGGAATTCGGCCAGAACCTCGTCTTCGGTCATGATTTTTCCTCTGTGCGTTCGGCTCTGCACATAAGGTTCGGGGGGGCTATCGTAAAGTCGCCCGCCCCGGCCCTTTTTGCGGCCTTGAGCTATCGGGGCCGTCTCTCTATAGAGGCCGCAATTCGCGATAGGTTCGCGCCTTCTCGCGCGCCCATAACAGATAAGCCTAGGATGACGATGAACGGGAAACGCTGGCTAGCCGCCCTCACCGCCCTCACTTTCCTGCCGAGCGCCGCTTCGGCCACGATCGAGACGCCGATCGGCGACCAGGTCGCGGCGCAAGCCGACCTCGACGGTGCCCCGGCCGAAGCCGCCGCGCCCGAATGGGTCGGCCTCGACGCCACGCAGGGCTATGCCGGCCCCGACGGCCGCATGGGGATCCAGGACCAGGTGACCGAGGTCGGCCGCCAGGCCGCGGCCTTCCACGACAACATGCTGCTGCCGATCATCACGGCGATCTGCATCTTCGTCCTCATCCTTCTGATCTGGGCGATGGTCCGCTATCGCCGCAGCGCCAACCCCGAGCCCAGCCGCACCACGCACAATACCGCGATCGAAGTGATCTGGACGGTCGTGCCGGTGCTCATCCTGCTGGTCCTCGCGGTGCCCTCGATCGGCCTCATCAAGAAGCAGTATGACGCCCCGCCGGCCGACCTCACCGTCAAGGTGATCGGCAACCAGTGGTATTGGGAATATGAATATCCCGACATGGGCATCAGCATCGTGTCGAACATGCTGCTCGAGGAAGACGATCCCGACCGCGAGGAAGGCTCGCGCTTCCGTACCGACGCCGACGGCCCCGCGCTGCTCGCCGTCGACGAGCGCCTCGTCATCCCCGCCGGCAAGAACGTGAAGTTCCTGATGACCGCCAACGACGTCATCCACTCGTTCGCCGTCCCGGCTTTCTGGATGAAGCTCGACACCGTGCCGGGCCGCATCAACGAGACCTGGGTCAACGTCGAGACGCCCGGCCTCTACTTCGGCCAGTGCTCGGAGCTGTGCGGTGCGCGTCACGCCTACATGCCGATCGCCGTCGAAGTCCTCCCCGAAGACCAGTTCAACGCCTGGGTCGCCGCCAAGGGTGGCACGCTCCCGGGCGAGGGCGAGGAAACCGCCGCCGAAGACGAAGAGAGCGCCGCGGACGCGCTCGAAGCCGGTGACGAGGCTGCGGCCGAAGAAGCCGAAGCCGCCGCTGCCAATACGAACGCCTAAGAGAGACGATATCCATGGCTACCACTGCTGACACGCTGCCGTTCGACGCCCCCAAGGGCGACACGCACGACCACGCGCATGACGCCGACCACAAGCCGGGCTTCTTCGCCCGCTGGTTCATGTCCACGAACCACAAGGACATCGGCACCCTCTACCTGATCTTCGCGATCATCGCCGGCATCATCGGCGGTGCCTTCTCGGGCATCATGCGCATGGAGCTCGCCGAGCCGGGCATCCAGTATCTCAACACCATGGGCTGGCCCTTCGGCGCCGGCGCCGAGGCGACCTTCAACGAAGCGCTTCACCACTGGAACGTGCTGATCGCCGCGCACGGCCTGATCATGGTCTTCTTCATGGTCATGCCCGCGCTCATCGGCGGTTTCGGCAACTGGTTCGTGCCGATCATGATCGGTGCCCCCGACATGGCCTTCCCGCGCATGAACAATGTCAGCTTCTGGCTGACCGCGGTCGCCTTCGTCATGCTCCTCGCCTCGGCCTTCGTGCCGGGCGGCACGGGCACCGGCGCCGGCACCGGCTGGACCGTCTATGCGCCGCTCTCGACCTCGGGGTCGGCCGGCCCCGCCGTCGACTTCGCGATCTTCTCGCTGCACCTTGCCGGTGCCGCCTCGATCCTCGGCGCGATCAACTTCATCACCACCATCTTCAACATGCGTGCGCCGGGCATGACCCTGCACAAGATGCCGCTGTTCGTCTGGTCGGTGCTGGTCACCGCCTTCCTGCTGCTGCTCGCGCTTCCGGTCCTTGCCGGCGCGATCACCATGCTGCTGACCGACCGCAACTTCGGCACCGCCTTCTTCGACGCTGCCGGCGGTGGTGACCCGATCCTCTACCAGCACCTGTTCTGGTTCTTCGGCCACCCCGAAGTGTACATCATGATCCTGCCGGCCTTCGGCATCGTCAGCCAGATCATCGCCACCTTCAGCCGCAAGCCCGTCTTCGGCTATCTCGGCATGGCCTATGCCATGGTCGCGATCGGTGTCGTCGGCTTCGTCGTCTGGGCCCACCACATGTTCACCGTCGGCCTCGACGTGAACACCAAGATGTACTTCACCGCCGCGACCATGATCATCGCGGTCCCGACCGGCGTGAAGATCTTCTCGTGGATCGCCACCATGTGGGGCGGCTCGATCAGCTTCCAGACCCCGATGCTCTGGGCGATCGGCTTCATCTTCCTGTTCACCGTGGGTGGCGTGACCGGTGTCGTGCTCGCCAACGGCGGCGTGGATAACTACATGCACGACACCTACTACGTCGTGGCGCACTTCCACTACGTCCTGTCGCTCGGTGCGGTCTTCGCGCTGTTCGCGGGCTTCTACTACTGGTTCGGCAAGATGTCGGGCAAGCGCTACAACGAGTTCCTCGGCAAGCTGCACTTCTTCATCATGTTCATCGGCGTGAACGTGATCTTCTTCCCGCAGCACTTCCTGGGCCTCGACGGCATGCCGCGTCGCTACCCCGACTATCCGGAAGCCTTCAGCTACTGGAACGAAGTCAGCTCGATCGGCTATCTCATCATGGCCGCCTCGATGGTGATCTTCTTCGTCAATGTCTTCTGGAGCCTCGCCAAGGGCAAGCCCGCTCCGGATAACGAATGGGGCGAAGGCGCGACCACCCTCGAATGGTCGCTGTCGAGCCCGCCGCCCTACCACCAGTTCGAAACGCTCCCGCGCGTCGACTGAGCGTAGGCTCCGAGCAAAAGACAAAGCCGTCCCTTCGGGGGCGGCTTTTTCTTTTGTCGAAGAGAAGCCGGGCCGCGCCCAGCCTGCGCGTCAGCGACAGGACGGACGGGGACAGGCCGCCCTGCCCCCGCGTGGCCTCTCGCATCGCGCTATTTGACGATCTCGTTGCTCGCCCGTTTCGGTGACCGCCGCGCACCGTCATCAAACAGAAACCGAGAAGCCATCAAGGTTTCTCGTTCGTCGTCGAACGGCCATCGCAAAGTCACAAAGTCCCCGTGCGGGGCATGAGGGAGGGAGCCATCATGGCCAAACTGATCACCACGGCGCCGCTGGCGCTCGGCATCGCGCTCGCCGCCAATCCGGCCCATGCGCAGGACATCACGACCGAAGAGGCGCAGGCCATGCTCGAGCGCCTCGAAGCGCTCGAAGCCGAAAGCGCCGAGCTCCGCGCGCGCCTGACCGCCGCCGAAGCCGCTGCCGCCGAAGCCACCGCGGTCGCCGCCGCTGCCCAGGCCGACACGACCGCCGTCCAGGCCGAGGTCGAAGTCGCCAAGGAAGAAGCGGCCAAGACCCCCACCATCTCCTCCTTCAAGAAGGCCGACGGCTTCACCCTCAAGCCGCGCGGCCGCCTCCAGTTCGACATGGGCGGCGTCGGGGCCCCCGATGCGATCGACGAGGACGGCCTCGGCAATTCGACCGAAGTGCGCCGCGCGCGCCTCGGTGTCTCGGGCGACCTGCCGGGCGACTTCGGCTACAAGTTCGAGCTCGACTTCGCCGACAGCGAAGTGGCCTTCACCGACGCGCTCGTGACCTACGAGACCGGCGATGCCACCTTCACGCTGGGCCAACACAACAATTTCCAGGGCCTCGAGGAAATCACCTCGTCGAACGACATCAGCTTCATGGAGCGCGCCGCCTTCACCGACGCCTTCGGCTTCGAACGTCGCCTCGGCGTGTCGGCCGAATATGGTGCCGGCGACCTCACCGTCTGGGGCGGTGTCTTCTCCTCGAACATCTCCGACCTCGGCGATGACGGCGAGCAGGGCTACAGCTTCGACACCCGCGCGGTGTTCAGCCCCTCGGTCGGCGATGCGCAGCTCCACTTCGGCGGCTCGCTCCACTGGCGCGACCTCGACAATGACGGCCGCTCGGTGCGCTATCGCCAGCGTCCGCAGCTCCACGTCACCGACGTGCGCTTCCTCAACACCGGCAGCCTGCCGACCTACACCGAATTGAACTACGGGCTCGAGGCCGCCGCCTTGTTCGACCGCTTCCACATCGCCGCCGAGGGTCATTGGATGAAGCCCGACGTCATCTTCGGCGAGGACCCCACTTTCTTCGGTGGTTATGCAGAAATCGGCTATGTGTTCACGCCCGGCTACGAGCGCGGCTATTCGGGCGGCAAGTTCAAGGGCGTCGCCCCCGTCAAGAACGGCAGCTGGAGCGGCTTCGGTGCCCTTTCGGGTAACCTCCGCTACGACCGTCTCGACCTCAGCGACAATGGCATCGTCGGCGGCACGCAGGACGCCATCATGGCCTCGCTGTCGTGGAGCCCCAACGCCTACATGCGCTTCCTCGTGAACTATGCGAACATTGCCTATGAGGACGCCGCGATCAGCGCCGCGGGCGACCGCGACTATGACGTCGACGTCGTTGGCGCTCGCGCGCAATTCGCCTTCTAGTCAGGCGACAATCTGAAGGGAGCCGGGACGGCGCGCGGATTTAATCCGCCGCCGTCTCGTCCTGTTTGGGCCGGTCGGGCAGCAATTCGCCCGTTTCCATGTAATAGACGATCTCGGCGATATTGGTGGCCTGGTCGCCCATACGCTCGAGATGCTTGGCGATGAACAGGCCGTGCGCCGCCCAGTCGACCTCGTCGGCATGGCCGCGCATGTAGCCGACCGTGTCCTTGAAGATCGACGCGTAGAGCGTGTCGATCGCGTCATCGTCCTCGCAGGTCTTGGTGGCAAGATCCGCATCGCGGTCGGCATAGGCCTTGACCGCCTGGTCGATAAGGTTGCCCGACAAGAGCGCCAGCTCGGCCAGCCGGCCCTTGAGCGGCTCGGCATCCTCGTCGGTCACCTTGCGCGAGCGGCGCGCGATATTCTTGGCATAGTCGGCGACGCGCTCGAGCACATTGGCGATCTTCAACGCCGAGATGATGTCGCGCAGATCGTCCGCCATCGGCGCGCGCAGCGCGATGGTGCGGATGGCGAACTGGTCGATCCGCGCCTCGAGCGCGTCGATCGCCGCATCGCCCGCAATAACCTTCTCGGCCAGCGCGCGGTCGTTCTTGGACAAGGCGTGGATCGCCCCGTCGAGCGCGGTACGCGCCATGCCTCCCATCTCCACGATCAGGTCGCGAAGGGTGGTGAGATCATCATCGAATGCGCGGACGGAATGTTTCATTTGCGTTGCCATAATATGACATCTGTATCACAGTTTGTTTTCAGATGCGAGAATTAATGCAGGCCCAGCGCTTGGGGACGCCTATTGTTCCCATAGCGAAACGGTCGCGACGGTCTTTGCAGCGCCGCGGCCTCTGCTACAGCTTGGCCGCATGAGCGACGCGACCACCTACGGGTTCGGCCCCTATCTCCTCGCCCCGCACGAGGCGCGGCTGACGCACGACGGCAGCGTGGTGCCGCTCCAGCCGCGCACCTTCGACCTGCTCGTCCATTTCGTCCGCCACCCCGCCACCCTCCATGGCAAGGACGCGCTGTTCGAGGCGGTCTGGCCCGGCGTCACCGTCGGTGACGAGGCGCTCACGCAGGCGATCAAGGACCTCCGCAAGGCGCTCGGCGACAGCGCTACCGAGCCTGCCTATATCGAGACCGTGCGCGGCCGCGGCTATCGCTTCATCGCGCCCGTCGAAACTTCAGCGCCTTCGACACCTGCCAGCCGTCCCCACGGCCAGTTCGACCTCGTCCTCGCGGGCACGCTCGGCGGCGGCATGGCGGGGCTCGCCGGCGGGCTCGTCTATGGCCTCAGCGCGGGCATCGCCAACGACGCGTGGCTCCCGATCCTTCTCGTCATGACCACGCTGACCACCCTCGTCGCACTGCTCGGCGCCTTTGCGCTCTGCACGGGCATGGCGGTAGCGAGCCGCCTCGCGGGGCGGCGCTGGCTGTTTAGCGCGGTAGGCGCGGGGCTCGGCGGCTTCATCATTGGCGACCTCTTCCACCTCTTGGCCTCGGGCAGCTTCTCCGTCCTCCTCGGCACCGAGCATCGCGACTTCACCGGGGGGCTCGAGGGACTGATCCTCGGCGGCGCCATTGCCGCGGGCGCGCAGATGGCGGGGGGCACGGACGCCCCCCGCCGCCGCGTCATCCTCGGCGCGGGCCTCGCGGGCGCCTTCGCGGGCGCGCTCATCCTCATCGCCGGCGGCAAGCTCATGGCGGCCAGCCTCGGCGCGCTCGCCCGCCAGTTCCACGGCGCCTCGACCGACCTCGGCGCATTCGGCGCGCTGTCGGAGGGCGCGGGCGCGCTGCCGGTCGCGGTCGGGGCCTTCGAGGGCCTCCTCTACGGTGCCGCGATCAGCGCCGCCATCCTCCTGCGCCTCCACCGCAAAGCTGCGGAAATCACGACATCCTCACCTCCCGCTCATGCAGGCGAGGAGGCCGCGGGCTAGGCAGGAAGCCTGTCCAACAGGAGATTTTCCGCATGACCCTTACGTTCGATAGCCGCCTCATCCGCCCGCTCGGTTGGGGCCTCGCCCTCGCCCTCCTCCTCGCCCCTGCCGTCGCCATGCAATTCAGCGACGAGGTCCGCTGGGGCCCCGGCGATTTTGTCATCTTCGCCATGCTGCTCGGCCTCGTCGGCCTTGCCGTCGAGCTGATCGTCGCCCGCATCCGCAGCGGCTCGACCCGTGCGCTCGCGATCATCGCCGCGCTGCTCGGTTTTCTCTACATCTGGGCCGAGCTTGCCGTCGGCATCTTCACCAACCTCGGCAGCTGAGGCGGGAACGCCGCCGCGCCATCATCGGTTCGACAAGGCAAAGGGCCGTCCCCTTCGGGCGGCCCGCACCTTTGTCAGGAGTATTTGATGGCCAACCTTCTCATCCTCATCGCCACCATCTTCATCCCGCCGCTGGGCGTGGCGCTGAAGCACGGGCTCGACCGCGATTTCTGGATCAACCTCGTGTTGACGCTGCTCTTCTTCGTGCCGGGCCTGATCCACGGCCTCTACGTCAACTTCCTGCGCTAGTCGGAAAGCTTTTCCGCGCCGGTCACCTTGACCGGCTCGACCAGCATCTGCCCCTTCATCGGGCCCTCGCCCGCCTCCGGATCGACGGGCGAGCCGAAGATCGCCTCGACGACCTCCATCCCCTCGACCACGCGGCCGAAGGGGGTGAAGCCGTGGAAATCCGTGCTCGCGTCGAAGGCGGGGATCTCGTTCAGCGTGATGAACCAGTCGTTGCGCCCCTGCCCAGGCTGCGGCGCGATCAGCGAGATCACCCCGCGCTCGTGAAGGATCCCCGTGTCGGCGGTCGATTCATGCGCGATCGGGTCGAGCAGCTTGTCGGTGCGCCGCACCCCGAACTGCGCGATCCCGCCATCGGCATAAGGCATGGCGCGATAGAAGGTCGCATGCTCGAGAAAACCCTTCTCCACATAGCCGAGAAAGGCCTCCGTCGTGACCGGCGCGCGCCCGCGGTCGAGGGCGAGCAGGATGCGCCCCTTGTCGGTGTCGATCGCCACCCGCACGAGGTCCTCGGCGACCTGTACCGCCTCGGGCGCGGCCACGGCCAACGGATCGGCGGGCGGCGGCGCGGTCTCCTGCAGCGGGGTGGCGAGCAGGGCGGCGAGGAGGAGGGGCAGGTTCGTCATGGCCGCCATCCTAGCTCCACCGCCCCCTTCCCCCAAGTCCCTCTTTGATTCATGCAATCAACGCCTTATAGGCCAGCCCGACCATGCAGAATGCCGCCACCGATATGCCGCGCTATCCCGCCAGCGCCGCCGACCTGTTCGCGCTGACCAAGCCGCGGGTGATGAGCCTTGTCGTCTTCACCGCATTGTGCGGCCTGCTCGCCGCGCCCGAGACGATCCCCTTCGTCCTCGGCTTCACCGCGATCCTGTGCATCGCGGTCGCGGCCGGCGCCTCGGGCGCGCTCAACCAGTGGTACGAGGCCGATGTCGACGCCAAGATGAAGCGCACCAGGGGGCGTCCGCTCCCCGCGGGCCGGATGGAAAAGCGCTCGGCGCTCCATTTCGGCGTCGGCCTCGGCGCCTTCTCGGTCGTGCTGATGGGGCTGGCGACCAACTATCTCGCCGCCGCGATCCTTCTCTTCTCGATCTTCTTCTACGCGGTGATCTACACCGTCTGGCTGAAACCCCGCACCCCGCAGAATATCGTCATCGGCGGCGCCGCCGGCGCCTTCCCGCCGCTCATCGGCTGGGCCGCGGTGACGGGCGATGTCACGTTGCTGCCGGTGCTGATGTTCCTCATCATCTTCCTGTGGACGCCGCCGCACTTCTGGGCGCTCAGCCTGTTCGTGAAGACCGATTACGACGCGGCGGGCATCCCCATGCTCCCCGTCGTGGCGGGCAATGCGACGACCCGCCGCCAGATCGTCATCTACACGCTGCCAATGGTCGCCGCCGCGCTCGCCCCCTGGCCGCTCGGCCTGACCGGGACCGTCTACGGTATTGCCTCGATCGTCCTCAACGCCATCTTCCTCTTCCTCGCGATCCGCGTCGGCATGAACAAGGCCGAGGATCCCGCCGACATGGGCCCCGAGAAAAAGCTCTTCGGCTATTCGATCCTCTACCTGTTCGCGCTCTTCGCGATCCTCACCATCGACCGGATGTTCTTCTGATGACCGACACGCCCCCGCCTTTCGACGAGAACGAATATCGCCGCCGCCAGCGCGAACGCGCGCGCATCATGGCGATCCTGCTCATCGCCTTCGTGGCGCTCGTCTTCGGCATCACCATCGCCAAGATGGGGCTCTATTCGTGAGCGAAGCGCTCGCCTCGAAGAACAACAATCGCATCGCGATTCGCGCCGCGCTGTTCGCGCTTCTCATGCTCGGCGTCGCCTTCGCCGCGGTCCCGCTCTACCGGATCTTCTGCCAGGTCACCGGTTTCGGCGGCACCACCCAGCAGGCGGTCGAGGCCCCCGGCGCGGTGGCGGGCGAGATCGGCGTGCGCTTCGATGCCAATGTGAACGGCGCGCTGCCGTGGAAGGTCGAGGCCGCCAAGACCGTGCGCATCCAGCCGGGCGCGCGCACGGTGGTCAATTACACCGCGACCAACCTCACCGCGCGCGAGGTCACGGGCACCGCGACCTTCAACGTCTCCCCGCTCCAGGCGGGGCAATATTTCTCCAAGATCGAATGTTTCTGCTTCACCGAACAGACGCTGAAACCCGGCGAGAAGGTGGAAATGCCGATCATCTTCTTCGTCGATCCCGCGATCGCCGAGGACCCCAACACCGACTTCATCGACGAGATCACGCTCTCCTATACGTTTTTCCCGGTGGAAAAATGAGGAGAGGCGGGCTAGGACCCGCGCAAAGCTGAACTAGAGGACCTGTTTCATGGCTGGCACCGTCAACCACGACTATCACATTCTTCCCCCCAGCGCCTGGCCGCTGGTCGGCGCCATTTCGGCAATGACCATGCTCGCCGGCGCCGTCATGTGGATGCACGACTACGCCTATGGCGGCCTCGTCTTCGGCGCCGGCCTCATCGGCGTGCTGTTCACCTTCTACAGCTGGTGGGCCGACGTGGTGAAGGAAGCCAATTCGGGCGACCACACCCCCGTCGTCCAGCTGCACCATCGCTATGGCATGATCCTTTTCATCGCCTCGGAAGTGATGTTCTTCGTCGCGTGGTTCTGGGCCTATTTCGACGCCTCGCTCTTCCCCAGCGCGGTCGACGCGGTCGGCGGCGAATGGCCGCCTGCCGGGCAGGAAGTCCTCAACCCCTTCGGCTATCCGTTGCTCAACACGCTGATCCTCCTGTGCTCGGGCACCACCGTGACCTGGGCGCACCACAGCCTCATCCACGGTGACCGCGACGGCCTGAAGAAGGGCCTGCTCGCGACCATCGCGCTCGGCGTCGTCTTCTCGTGCATCCAGGCATTTGAATATGCCGTCGCCCCCTTTGCCTTCTCGACCGAGAATGGCGGCAACATCTACGGCTCGACCTTCTACATGGCGACCGGCTTCCACGGGGCGCACGTCCTCATCGGCACGATCTTCCTGATCGTCTGCTACCTGCGCGCCAAGCGCGGCGACTTCACCCCCAAGCACCACTTCGGCTTCGAAGCGGCGGCCTGGTACTGGCACTTCGTCGACGTCGTCTGGCTGTTCCTCTTCGCCACCATCTACGTGTGGGGCGGCTGGGGCGCGACCTATCACTAGTGGCGATCGCCCGGGGCTGGCCGACGCCAGCCTCGGGGGCCGCTGCCCGCGCTGCGGCGCCAAGACCCTGTTCAAGGGCCTCCTGACCTTCGCCGACCACTGCCCCGCCTGCGGGCTCGACATCGGCAGCTTCAATGTCGGCGATGGTCCCGCCGCCTTCCTCATCCTCATCCTCGGCACCGTGATCGGCGTCGCCGCCATCTGGCTCGAGCTGGCGCTTGAACCGGCCTGGTATGTGCATCTCGTCTGGGTGCCGGTCCTCCTCGCCCTCACCATCTGGGGGCTGCGCGTGGGCAAGGCCGCGCTGCTCTACCAGGAGGTGAAGAACGACGCGCGCGAAGGACGCCTGTCCGAATGAACCGCACCAAGCTCCTCATCGGCGGCATCATCACCGCGGGCGCGGTCGCGGTCATGATCGGCCTCGGCTTCTGGCAACTCGACCGGCTCGAGGAAAAAGAGGCGCTCATCGCCCGCTACGAGGCCGCTGCCGACCAGCCGCCGATCGCCTATCCTCTGATGCCGGGCGAGGATCTCCCGCTCTACCGCAAGAGCGCGCTCACCTGCCTCGAGGTCACCGGCTGGCGTCACCAGGCAGGGGCCAACCGCGACGGCAGGTCGGGCTATGTCCATGTCGCCGACTGCCGCCTCGGCGCCGAGGGCCCGGGCGCGGCGGTCGAGACCGGTTGGAGCCAGGAACCGACCGCAGGCACCGACTGGCAGGGCGGGCAGGTGGAGGGGGTGATCGGCCCCGACGAAAAATATCGCTACCGCCTCGTGTCGGACACCGGCCTCGGCGGGCTCGCCGCCAGCGCCCCGCCCTCGCTCGACGCGATCCGCAACAACCACCTTGCCTATGCGATCCAGTGGTTCGCCTTTGCCGCCATCGCCACCACCATCTTCCTCCTCGCTACCCGCAAGAAGAAAAAGCAGGACGCCGGAAAATGACCGACCTCCTCACCCTCGTGACCGAGCCGTGGGACGATTACGCGCTCATCGACAGCGGCAACGGCCGAAAGCTCGAGCGCTTCGGCCCCATCCGCACGATCCGTCCCGAGCCGCAGGCGATGTGGGAGCCGGCCGACCATGACTGGGACGCCCATGCCGAATTCGTCCCCGCCTCCGACGCCGAGGGCAAGGGCCGCTGGCAGCATTACCGCGACGTCCCCGACCAGTGGCAACTGAAGCGCGGCAATGTCGCCTTCAATGCCAGCCTCACCCCCTTCCGCCACTTGGCCTTCTTCCCCGACATGGCGCCGCAATGGGATTTCGCTCGGGAACGCCTTGGCGAAGGCAGCACCGCCCTCAACCTGTTCGGCTACACCGGCGTCGGCACGCTGCAGATGAGCGATACGGGCGCCGAGCTCGTCCATGTCGATGCCTCGAAGAAATCGGTCGAGGGCGCGCGCGAGAATGCGGCGCTGTCGAACATGGCCGACCGCCCCATCCGCTGGCTGGTCGAGGACGCCGGCAAGTTCGCCGCGCGCGAGGTCCGGCGGACACGCCGCTACGACGGCATCATGCTCGACCCGCCCAAGTTCGGGCGCGGCCCCAAGGGCGAGCGCTGGGACATCGACACCGGCCTCGCCCCGCTCTTGAAGGACTGCATCAGCCTGCTCGACGACAAGAGCCGCTTCTGCATCCTGACCGTCTATGCCGTGCGGATGAGCGCGCTCGCCATCGGCGAACTGATGCGCCAGCAGGCCGCGCACCTGCCCGGCCGTGTCGAGCTCGGCGAGATGGGCGTGCGCGAGGAACGGCGCGGGCTCGTCCTGCCCACCGCCATCTTCGCCCGCTACGTCAACGACTAGGCCTCGCGCAGCCCCATTCCGGCAACGAAGGGGCTCGCCGCGGTCAGCAAGAGCGACACGGCGCCCAGCAGCGCCATCGCCCCCGCCTCACCCTGCGCCGCGCCCGTCCCGAAGATCAGCACCGGCACGCCGAGCGGCACGACGAGCAACCCCGCCAAGGCCCCTGCGCGCGACAGCCCCGCGGTCAGCGCCGCCGCCATCAGCCCCAGCCCCGCCAGCGCGGGCGTGCCGATCAGCAGCGTCAAGGCAAGCCGCGGCACCTCGCCTTCTTCAAGCCCGAGCAATGCAGCCGCAGGCAGCAGCGCGACGATCAGCGGCGGGCCGAAACTCAGCCAGTGACCGGCGAGCTTCGACAACGCGATCCATTCGGTCGAGGCACCGCGAAGGCGCAGCTGGTCGATCGTCCCGTCGGCAAGGTCGGGGCCGACCAGCCGGTCGACCGGTAGCAGCGCGGCCAGCAACGCGGCGATCCACACCATCCCCGGCCCGACGCGGTGCAGCAGCTCGGCATCGGGGCCGGTAGCAAAGGGCACCAGCGTGGCGACGAGCAGGAAGAAGGCGATCGGCAGCCCCGCGCCGCCGCCCAGTGCGCGCCGCCATTCGCGTCCGACAAGCGCGCGCATCATGGTCGCATCTCGTGGTTGCGCCAGTCCTCGCCCAGCGGCTGGTGGCTCGCCGCCAGCACCGCCCCGCCCAGCGCGCGATGCCGCGCGACAAGGTCGGCCAGTCGCTCCTTCGACGCGGCATCGAGCCCGTCGGCAGGTTCGTCGAGCAGCCACAGGCTCGCCCCCGAGGCCGCCACCCGCGCCAGCCCCGCGCGCCGCTTCTGCCCTGTCGACAGATAGGACACCGGCACATCGGCCAACGCCGACAGGCCCAAGGCCTCCATCGCCGCGCCGAGCCGTTCCGTCCCGCCATCAAGCGCCGCCCAGAAGTCCAGCGCCTGCCCGAGCGGGCGGTCACGCTCCAGCGCCAGCCGGTCATCGGCCAACGCCAGCTCGCGGCTCACCACCCGCCCCGCGGCAGGCGGCAGCAGCCCCGCGGCCACCTTGAGCAGCGAGGATTTGCCAACGCCATTGGGCCCCGTCAGCAGCATCGCCTCGCCCGGCGCCAGCTCGAAGCTCAGATCCTCGAACAGGGTTCGCCCGCCGCGGCGGCAGGTCACGCTTTCGAAGCGCAAATGCGGGATCACGCCCGCCATCAGACCATGTCCTCGAGCGCGTGCATGTCCTCGTCGGAAAAACCGAAATGATGCCCGATCTCGTGGATCAGCACATGGGCGACGAGATGCTCCAGCGTCTCGTCGCCGCGCTCCATCCATTCGAGCAGGATCGGCAGGCGGAACAGCCGCACCTTGTCGGGCAGCGTGCCGCTATGGTCGATCGACCGCTCGGTCATCGGCAGGCCTTCATAAAGGCCGGTGAGCTCGTAAGGATCCTCGATCGCCATCTGGCGAAGCGTTTCCTCGTCGGCGAAGTCCTCGACCAGCATGACGACAGCGCCGAGATGGCAGGTGAATTCGGCGGGCAGCCTTGCAAAAGCCGCACGCGCGATTTCCTCCATCTCCGCCCCCGAGGGCGCCGTGCCGAACGCTCGCGTCATGATGTTCGCCTAAGCAAAGCCGCCCGCCCCCCGCAACCCTTGCTTGAACGGGCGCGCCGCTTGGGCTAGGCGCTCGCACTGGCGCGGAGCGGTGGCCGAGTGGTCGAAGGCGCACGCCTGGAAAGTGTGTATACGGTAACCCCGTATCGTGGGTTCGAATCCCACCCGCTCCGCCATTTCCCTCGGGCTCGACCCCTGCCCCCCGATCTGCGATACTCGCCCTCGAAAAAAGAGGGAGACACGCCATGCTCGACAAGGCCCTTTCGATCCTGCGCGACAACCGGCTGATGTCGATCGCCACGCTGCGCGAGGACGGCTGGCCGCAGGTCACGATGGTCGCCTACGCCCATGACGGCATGCGCCTCTATTTCGTCGTCTCCAAGCGCAGCCAGAAATTTCGCAACATCAGCGCCGATGATCGAGTCTCCGCCACGATCGGGCGCGACGTCATCGATCCCGTGTCGATCAAGGGCCTGTCGATCGCGGGCCATGCCAAGGAAGTCACCGACGCGGCCGAGCGGGACAAGGCCATCGACCTCCTCATCGCCTCGCGCCCCGCATTGAAACAGCTCGACCGCCCCGACCCGCACCGCGCCGCGGTCATGGCGATCGACCCCGACATCGTCACCGTGCTCGACTATTCCGAAAGCTACGGCAACGCGACCATGCTCGAGCGCACCGAGGAGGGCGACTACAAGAGCTTCAGCCGCGCCGACGACTGGGGCTACGGCTCGACCTTCCGGCCCGCCGACTAGGCCCTTCTTCCACGCTTTGCAGCGGGGTCCGGCTCGGCTACTCCTCGGCGCGCACCATGAACCGCCCCTTCGCCCCTTCCGCCGACCGCTGGCGCCCCGACAGCTGGCGCAGCGCGCCCGCGCACCAGCAGCCCGACTATGCCGATGCCGAACGGCTGGCGGCGGTCGAGGCGCGGCTGCACGAGGGTGCTCCCGTCGTGGCGAGCGCCGACATCGCCGCGCTGCGCCGCGAGATCGCCAGCGTCGCCAAGGGCCGTGCCTTTCTCCTCCAGGGCGGTGACTGTGCCGAGAATTTCGACGATGCCATCGCCCAGCGCGTGGCCCGTCTCGCCACCCTGTTCGACGCGATGGCGGCACCCATCGAGGCGCGCACCGGCGCGCCCGTGCTACGCATCGCGCGCATCGCCGGCCAGTTCGCCAAGCCGCGCTCGGCCCCGACCGAACAGCGCGGACAGGTCGAGCTTCCCGCCTATCGCGGCGACATCATCAACGGGCAGGGCTTCTCGGGCGCCGCCCGCGCGCCCGATCCGGAGCGCATGGTGCAGGCGCATATCCAGTCGGTCGGCACTGCCGCCACGCTGGCGGCCGCGCGCCACGGCCGCGCGCCCGTCTTCACCAGCCACGAGGCCCTGCTCCTCCCCTATGAGGAAGCGCTGACGAGGGCCGATCGCGACGGGCGCTGGTGGGCGACGTCGGGCCATTTCCTGTGGCTCGGGCATCGCACGCGCCAGCTCGATGGCGCCCATGTCGCCTTCCTCTCGGGCATCGCCAACCCGCTCGGCGTGAAGATCGGCCCCGACGTCGAACCCGATGCGCTCGGCGCCCTCGTCGACCGGCTCGATCCGCGGCGCGAGGCCGGCCGCCTCACGCTCATCCTCCGCCTCGGCGCCGATCTCGTCGAGGACCGCCTGCCCCCGCTGCTCGCCGCCATGAAGGACCGCCCGCTGGCGTGGATCGTCGACCCCATGCATGGCAACACGGAGAAAGCAGGCGGACGCAAGCTCAGGCGCTATGACCGCATCCTCCACGAGACCGCCGCCTTCTTCCGCCTCGCCCGCGAGGCCGGCGTGCATCCCGGCGGCGTGCATCTCGAAATGTCTCCCGACCCCGTCACCGAATGCCTCGGTGGCGGCGGGCCCGAAAGCGCCGACGAGCTCGGCCGCGCCTATCGCACCGCCTGCGACCCTCGCCTGAATGGTGATCAGGCGATGCAGTTTATAACCGATCTGGAAAGAATGTTGTGACCCCGCTGACCGCCCATCCCTCGCCCCGCTTCGGCGGCGAGACCGACTTGCCCGGCGACAAGTCGATCAGCCATCGCGCGCTGATCCTCGCCGCGCTGGCCAATGGCACCAGCCGCATCACCGGCCTGCTCGCCAGCGACGACGTGCGCGCCACCGAGGAGGCGGTCAAAGCCTTCGGTGCCCATGTCGAGCGCGACAGCGAAGGCGCCGCGCTCGTCACCGGCCGCACGTGGCAGTCGCCTGCCGAGCCCGTCGATTGCGGCAACAGCGGCACCTCGGCGCGCCTCCTGATGGGTGCTGCGGCAGGCTTCGAGGGTCTTGCCGCAACCTTCACCGGCGATGCCAGCCTGTCGTCGCGGCCGATGGACCGCATCACCCAGCCGCTCCGCCGCATGGGCGCCTCCATCGACGGCGGCGAAACACTGCCGCTCGACCTCATCGGCGCGCGCCTCGGCGGCATCGACTATGCCAGCCCCGTCGCCTCGGCGCAGGTCAAGTCGGCGATCCTGCTCGCGGGGCTGCGCACCGACGCGCCCGTCCGGATCGTCGAGCCGCGCCCCAGTCGCGACCATACCGAGATCATGCTCGCCCAGTTCGGCGTCGAGGGCGGGGTCGAGGAGGTCGAGGAAGGCGTCGCCATCACGCTGGGCGAGCAGCGCCGCCTCACCGCGACCGAACTGCACGTGCCGGGCGACCCCTCGTCGGCCGCCTTCATCTGGGCGGCCGCCGCGATGATCCCGGGCGCGCGCGTCACCACCCGCGGTGTGCTAGTCAACGCCACCCGCACCGGCTTCATCGAGAAGATCGAGGAAATGGGCGCCGCCGTCACGCTCGACAATCACGTCCTGCGTTCGGGCGAACCGGTCGGCGATGTCACTGTCGCGCATGACCGCCTCGAGCCCGTCCACGTGCGCCCCGAGGAGGTGCCCGCGATGATCGACGAGATCCCCATGCTCGCCTGCGTCGCCGCGCTCGCCGAGGGCGAGAGCGTGTTCGAGGGGATCGGCGAGCTGCGCGTCAAGGAAAGCGACCGGATCGGCGCGGTCGCCGCCGGCCTTACCGCCAATGGCGTGACCGCCTTCGCGACCGAAGACAGCCTGCGCGTCATCGGCAATGGCGCGGTCGCGGGCGGCCGCATGGTCTCGACCCGCCACGACCATCGCATCGCCATGGCCTTCCTCACGCTGGGTCTCGCCGCCAAGGCCGCGATCACGGTCGACAATGCCGAACCGATCGCGACCAGCTTCCCCGACTTCACCGCGCTGATGCGCGGCCTTGGCGCGGGGATCGCGACGCGATGAGCATCAACAGCCTCGGCCACCTCTTCCGCCTGTCGACCTGGGGCGAGAGCCACGGCCCCGCCATCGGCGGCATGATCGACGGCTGCCCCCCGGGGCTCGAGCTCGACGAGGCCCATGTCCAGGCCTTCCTCGACAAGCGGCGCCCCGGCACGGGACGCAATGTCACCCCGCGGCAGGAGCCCGACCGGGTCCGCATCCTCTCGGGGGTCTTCGAAGGCCGCACCACCGGCACGCCGATCGCCTTCATGATCGACAATGTGGATGCGCGCTCGAAGGACTATCCGGCCGATGCCCCCTATCGCCCCGGCCATGCCGATTATGCCTATGACGCCAAATATGGCTTCCGCGACCCACGCGGCGGCGGCAGGGCGTCCGCGCGCGAAACCGCGATCCGTGTGGCGGGCGGCGCAGTGGCGCGCCTCGTCATCCCCGACGTTCGCATCGACGCCCGCGTCACCGCCATCGGCGGCGAGCGCGATGGTACCAAATGGGAATCAATGCTCGATCAAGCGCGAACCGACGGGGATAGCCTCGGCGCGATGGTCGAGGTCGTCGCCAGCGGCGTGCCCGCCGGCTGGGGCGCCCCCGTCTATGCCAAGCTCGACGCCGCGCTCGCCGGCGCGATGATGTCGATCCCCGCCGTGAAGGGTGTCGAGATCGGTGCGGGCATGGCGACCGCCGCCGCGCGCGGCTCGGACAATGCCGACCCCATGCGCATGGGCGAGGACGGACGGCCCGCCTTCACTGCCAACCATAGCGGCGGCGTGGCGGGGGGTATCTCGACGGGCCAGGACATCATCGTCCGCATGGCCTTCAAGCCGACCAGCTCGATCCGCACCGCGGTCCCGAGCATCAACGCCCGGGGCGAGGAAGTCGACGCCTCGACCCGCGGCCGTCACGACCCCTGTGTCGGCATTCGCGGCGCCCCCGTTGCCGAGGCGATGATGGCGCTCGTGCTGGCCGATCATTTCCTCCTCCACCGCGCCCAGTGCGGCGGCTGAGCGCGCTGTCCTACACGGCCCGCGCGGGCTAATATCCGACTGCTCTTTCTCCCGCGCCGGCACCCCGAAGTTCCCGAAGTGGACAAAGTGGACACTGTCCGTTTTGCGTGCCGCAGCGGCTAGGCGGCGCGCGCCTTGCCCAGCGCCCGCGCCGCCATCGGCATCGCCAGCATGGTCGACAGCACCGCCATCAGGAGGAGCGCGGTGAAGGCGGTCGAGCTGATCACCTGCCGGTCGAGCAGGATGTTGGCGAAGATGATCATGATCAGCGCCTTGGTCTGGAGCAGCCAGCCGACCAGCCGCGCCTCCCCCTTTGCCCAGCCGAGCATCCGCCCCGCCAGCGCGACGCCCAGTCGCTTGCCCGCCACCGCCGCGACGAGCAGTGCCAGCGCCACGAGGATGACGTCCATCCCTCCCATCTCCCAGCGCGTCCTGAGACCCGTCGACAGGAAGAAGACCGGCATCAGCAGGGTGAGGATGCGGTCGCGCCATTCATCGATCGCGGTAATGCCGAACCAGCTCGCCTCGAGCACCGCGCCGGCAAGGAAGGCCCCGACCATGTAATGCAGCCCCGCCCAGTCGGCCCCCAATGCCACGAGGATCAGCCACATGAGCGCCAGCGGCACGCGGTCCTTCCCGCCTGCCCGGGCAAACAGTTTGCGGGCAAGGAAGGTGGCAGCAGCAAAGGCGAGCGCGAAGACCGCCTGCCGCCCCAGCATCTCGGCATCGACGAGGATGAGCGCGAGCAGCGCCCAGACGACGAGATCGTCGAGGCTGGCATAGCGCAGGATCCGCTGGCCGAGCGCGCTGCGCAATATCTCGAGCTTCTCGAGGAAGAGGAGGAGGATGGGCAGCGCGGTGACCGAACAGGCCAGACCGATGCCGAGCAGGAACTGCCAGCGTTCCGCCCCCTCGCCCATCCACAAGGCATCGCGCATCACCAGCATCGCGGCCCCCGCCCCGAGGAGGAAGGGGACGAGCAGTGCAAGCCCCGCCGTCGTGCCGGTGTCGCGCCTTTTGGCCCAGGCGTCGGGCAGGTCGAGTTCGAGCCCGGCGACGAAGACGAACAGCATCACCGCCCAGCTGGCGATGCCCCCGAGCGCGCCGAGGACCGACGGCGTGAACACCGCCTCGTGGACCGAGGGCACCACCGCCCCCAGCAGCGCCGGCCCCGCCAAGACGCCGCCGACGATCTGGACGACGACCAGCGGCGCCCAGCTGCGCCGCCCGAGCGCGCGCCAGAGCAGCCACGGCAGCGTGTAGATCGCCAGCATGGCGAGGAGGAAGGCGGTCGGTTCGCTCATTGATCAGTCGGGAGGCTCAATGGCATTTGAACCGGTCGAAGGGTTCGAGACAGTCCTTGCACTGCCACTGCGCCTTGCAGGGCGTTGAACCGAAACGGCTAATTTCCTTGGTGTTCGTCGAACCACATCGGGGACATTCGGCTGTCTCGGCGCGGCTCGGGGGGGCGATGCCATAGGCCTTGAGCTTGGCATGGCCCTCCTCGCTGATCATGTCGGTCGACCAGGGCGGGACGAGCCGGTTCTCGATCCGGACCTCGCGAAAGCCGTTGGCGTCGAGCGCGGCGCGGACCGCTTCCTCGATGGCGACGGTCGCGGGACAGCCCGAATAGGTCGGGGTGATGATGACTTTCATCCCCTCGGCATCCTCTTCCAGCCCGCGGACGATGCCGAGGTCGAGCACCGAGACCACGGGGATCTCGGGGTCGGGCACCCCCGCCAGCAGCTCGAGGAGGGCCGCCTTGTCCATCAGACCCGCTCGAGCGCCAGCGCGATGCCCTGCCCGACCCCGATGCACATGGTGGCAAGCGCCTTGTCGGCACCCGAGCGCTGCAACTCCTCGGTGGCGGTCAGCGCGAGCCGCGCGCCGCTCATGCCGAGCGGGTGGCCGAGCGCGATGGCGCCGCCATTGGGGTTCACATGGGGCGCATCGTCGGCCAGCCCGAGCTCGCGCATCACCGCCAGCCCCTGCGCGGCAAAGGCCTCGTTGAGCTCGATCACGCCGAAGTCGTCGATGTGCAGCCCGAGCCGCTCCATCAGTTTCGCCGAGGCGGGCGCGGGGCCGATGCCCATGATGCGCGGCGGCACGCCGGCCACCGCACCGCCGAGCACGCGGGCGCGCGGCGTGAGGCCGTGGCGCTTCACCGCGGCCTCCGAGGCGACGATCAGCGCGGCGGCACCGTCATTGACCCCGCTCGCATTGCCCGCCGTGACGGTGCCGTCGGGTTTGACGATGGGCCTGAGGTTCGACAGCACCTCCACGCTCGACAGGCGGGGATGCTCGTCCTGTTCGACAAGGAGCGGATCGCCCTTGCGCTGGGGGATAGCGACCCCGACGATCTCGGCGGCGAGGCGGCCATTTTCCTGCGCACGGGCGGCGCGGACCTGGCTTTCATGCGCGAACCTGTCCTGGTCCTCGCGGCTGATGCCATAGTCCGCGGCAACATTCTCGGCAGTCTCGGGCATGGAGTCGATGCCATATTCGGCCTGCAGCCGCTTGTTGACGAAGCGCCAGCCGATGGTCGTGTCATAGACCGCATTGTTGCGCGAGAAAGCGGTCTCGGCCTTGGGCATGACGAAGGGCGCGCGGCTCATCGATTCCACCCCGCCGGCGATGACGAGGTCCGCTTCGCCCGCCTTGATCGCCCGCGCCGCCATCGACACGCAGTCGAGCCCCGAGCCGCACAGGCGGTTGACCGTGGTGCCGGGCGCGGTGTCGCCGAGCCCCGCCAGCAGCGCAGCCATGCGCGCCACGTTGCGATTGTCCTCGCCCGCCTGGTTGGCGCAGCCCATGATGACATCGTCGAGCATCGCCCAGTCGACGCCCGCATTGCGCTCCTTCAGCGCCTTCAGCGGCACGGCGGCGAGGTCGTCGGCACGCACCGACGAAAGCGCCCCGCCGAAGCGGCCGATGGGGGTACGGATGGCATCGCAGATAAAGGCGTCGGTCATAATCTCTCCTGTTCGAGGCAGGCATAAGCGCATCTTGCGCCGCCCATGCAACCCGCTAGGCTCGATGACATGTACAGCAACGACTGGCACGAGCGCGAAGATGCCCTCGTCCGCACCTTCGCCTTCGAGGATTTTTCGGAGGCCTTCGCCTTCCTGGCGCGGGTCGCGCTGCTCGCGGAGAAGCACGACCACCATCCCGAGATCCACAATGTCTGGAACCGGGTGACGCTCCGGCTGACCACGCATGGCGCCGGCAATGTCGTGACCGACAAGGACAAGTCGCTGGCCGCCGCGATCGACAAGGTGGTGGCATGAGGTCGCGATTGCCGCCCGTTCCCGGCGCCCTGTTCGATGCCGCGCTTGCCGCTGGCCTCGTCTGGTTCTTCGCCGCCGTGGTGTTCGACCGCCCCGAGCGGGCGCTCGAAATGTCGCTGGTCGCGGGCGCCGCGGTCTTCCTCGCCGAGCTCTTCCGCCGCAAGGCGACGCCGAAAAAGTGACGAACGGGTCCGGGGCTTCGTCGAGTGGCCGACTTAGCGCTTGCAACATGGATCAATTTTCGTCATCTTCCATCTCGATGACCAATTCGATCGCCCTTCCCTGCATGTATCTCGCGCCGACGACGGTGCGAGCCATCTATGCGTATGGGCGCGCGGTGGAGACGAGTTGATCATCTAATAGACATCAACCGGAAACCACCGCCCGCCAGGCTCCCAGCCTCGGCGGGTTTTTTTATTTTCCGGCAAAGCAGAAGAAAGGCACGTGATGATGTTCCAGTCCCGTATCGCCCCCTCAAAGGCCAAGGTCGACTGGCGCGCCTATCTCGTGCCCGAAAACTGGGCGCGTTTCATGCCCGCCGACCATGCCACCTGGGACCGACTGTTCGAACGGCAGGTCGCGCGCCATCGCGGCGACTTCGTCCATGCCTTCATCGGCGGCATGGTCCGCCTCGGCCTGCAGGAGCCGGGCATCCCGCGGCTCGAGCGCCTCAGCGACCGGCTCGAGGGCCAGTCGGGCTGGCGGCTGGTGTCGGTCGAGGGGATCGTCCCCGACGAGGTCTTCTTCGCCATGCTCAGCGAGAAGCGCTTCCCGATCGGCAATTTCATCCGCGACGGACGCCACCTCGACTATCTCGAGGAACCCGACTGCTTCCACGACATCTTCGGCCATGTCCCGCTGCTCGCGTGGCAGCCGGTCGCCGATGCGATGGAGGCGATGGGGCATCTCGGCATGGCGGCCTGCGCTGGGGGACATGGCGAGATCATGAGCCGCCTCTACTGGCACACCATCGAATTCGGGCTCGCGCGCGAGGACGAGCAGCTGAAGTTGTGGGGCGCGGGGCTGGCGTCCTCCTATGGCGAGGCCGAGCATGCGCTGGTCGCCGACCTGCCGCGCCCGCGCTTCACCCTCCGCGATGCGGCGGCCACCGCCTATCGCTCCGACCGCTTCCAGCCGCTCTATTTCGTGTCGGACAGCGTCGAGGGCAGCTGCGCCAAGATCGCCGACCTCACGATCAAGGGGCTGGCAAGCCTTGGCGGCGCCGAGGCACCCCGCTATGCGGCAGAGCATGAGCGGATGGCGCACATTTGACGGTGAGGACGGCGACCCGCGCGATTTGCGCGACGCCTTCGGGAGTTTCGCGACCGGCGTGACGGTGGTCACCTGCCGCGATGCCGAAGGCGTGCCGCACGGCCTGACCGCCAACAGCTTCACCTCGCTCAGCCTCGATCCGCCGCTGCTGATCGTCTGCCCCGCCAAGGTGACGACCAGCGCCGACCCGCTGACGAGCGCGGACCATTTCGCGGTCAACGTGCTGCGCACCGAGCAGCGCCCCGCCTCGATCACCTTCTCGACGCCCGCGGGCGACCGCTTCGGCAAGACGCAGTGGGAGGAGGGCGCGGGCGGCGCGCCGCTACTGACCGGCAGCCTCGCGCATTTCGAATGCGCGCGCCATGCCGTGCATGACGGCGGCGATCACTGGATCCTCGTCGGCCGCGTGCTGCGCGCGCGCTTCGAGGAAGGGCCCGATCCGCTACTCTATTATCGCGGCCGCTACCGCCGCCTCCACTTCGACGACTAGGCCCCGGCCTAGCGGGCGAGCGCCCAGCCCGCCGCGCAGGCGAGGAGCGAGAGGAGGACTGAGGCGCCCACATAGGCGAGCGCCACCCCGACCTGTCCCCTCTCCCAAAGCGTCATCGTGTCGAGGCTGAAGGCCGAGAAGGTGGTGAAGCCGCCGAGCAGGCCGGTGACAAAGAAGAGCTTGGCGGGCTGGCCGACGCCTTCCAGCGCGCCGACCGCGATGCCGATCATCAGGCTGCCCGCGACATTGACCGCCAGCGTGCCCACCGGAAAGCCGGTGCCGAACCAGGCCATCGTCCACTTGCCCACGCCATAGCGGGCGAGCGCGCCCAGGCCGCCGCCGAGGAACACCGCCAGCGCGTGCATCAATGTGTATCCTTCACCGGCTCGCCGCCACCGTGCAGCGGGTGGTGGCCGAACAGGCGCGTCACGACCTGGACGATGATGAAGCCGAACACGAGGCCGGTCAGCGCCGCGCCGAGCGTTTCCATGATCCAGACGCCGACCCCATTGTCGCCCGCGACCGCCACCGCCGCGTCATGGTTCCATTCGTAAAGGAAGCCGAGGACGTGCAGCTCGTGGAAGCCGTGAAGCAGGATCGAGCCGCCGACCCACAGCATGGCGGCGGTGCCGATGATGCTAAGCGCCTTGAGGAGCTTGGGTACGAAGGCGATGAGCGCGCGGCCGAACTTCCTGGCAAAGCCGTTCTCACGCTTTGCGAGGTGGAGGCCGATGTCGTCGAGCTTCACGATGATTGCCACACTGCCGTAGACGATGACGGTCACCGCCACCGCGACGATCGCCAGCGCGCCCGCGCGCATCCAGATATTGTCGACCATCCCGCCCGCAGTGAGCTCATTGAGGGTGATCGCCATGATCTCGGCCGACAGGATGAAGTCGGTGCGCACCGCGCCCGACACCTGCCGCTTTTCCAGTTCCTCGGGCGTGTCGGTAGCGGCGAGCGTCGCCTCGCCGTGATGGTCACCGGTGATCGCCTCGATGATCTTCTCGGTCGCCTCGAACGCAAGGAAGCCGCCGCCGAGCATCAGGATGGGGATGATGAGGAAAGGCGCGAATTCGGACAGGAGCAGCGCGGCGGGCAACAGGAAGATGAGCTTGTTCTTGAGGCTGCCGAGCGTGATCTTGCCGATGATCGGCAGTTCGCGGCTGGGGTCGAGGCCGGTGACGTAGCGCGGTGTCACGGCGGCATCGTCGATGATGACGCCGGCCGTCTTGGTCCCCGCCTTGCCCGCCGCGGCGGCCACGTCATCGACGCTGGCAGCGGCAGTCCGCGCGATGAGCGCGACGTCGTCGAGCAGTGCAACCAGTCCTGACGGCATCGAAAACCCCTTCACTTCAGATATATCGTCGTGAAGGGGTGGCAGGCCTTTCCGGTTCCGTAAAGACCTCGCGCCATCGCGGCGGGGCGGCGCGACCTCTTGCCAATCGCCACCATAATGGCGCAGGGGTGCGGCCATGCTCAGCATCGACTTCATCAAGAACAATCGCGCGCAAGTGCGCGATGCCATCGCCGCCAAGAATGTCGACCTCGACCTCGACGCGCTCCTCGCCCTCGACGCCGAGATCCGCTCGGCCAAGACCGAGATCGACCAGCTGCGCGCCGAGCGCAATCGCATCTCGGGCATGTTCAAGGACGCCGCGCCCGAGGAAAAAGCCGAGCTCGGCAGGAAGGCCAAGGAAGCGGGCAAGCGCGCGGGTGAACTTGAAAATGGCCTTGGCGAGAAGGTCGCGGCCTTCGAGGCGATGATGCTGAAGATGCCCAACATCCCGTGGGAAGGTGCCCCCGTCGGCCCCGGCGAGGATGATAACATCGTCATCCGCACCGAAGGCAGCCCGCGCCAGTTCGACTTCGAGCCGCTCGACCATGTCGCGCTGCTCGAGAAGAACGACTGGGCCGATTTGAGCCGCATCACGCAGGTGTCGGGTAGCCGCACCTACTGCCTCAAGGGCCGCCTCGCGCTACTCGAGCAGAAGCTGATGGCCTGGGCATTGGAAGAGATCATGGGCAACGGCTTCCAGCCGATCACCCTGCCCGCCATCGCGCGCGAGGAAGCCTTCGTCCGGCAGGGGCAATTCCCCGGCCACCGCGAGGAGACCTACGAGCTGGAGAAGGACGACCTGTTCCTCGCCGGCACCGCCGAGGTGGCGCTGACGGGCCTGCATTCGGGCGAGATCCTCGAGGAAGCGCAGCTTCCCGTCCTCTATGCCGGTTACAGCCCCTGCTTCCGCCGTGAGGCGGGCAGCGCGGGACGCGATGTGCGCGGCCTCCTGCGCGTCCACCAGTTCGTCAAGGTCGAGCAGTTCGTCATCTGCCAGGCCGACGAGGATGTCTCGGCCGAATGGCACGAGAAGCTCCTCGGTGCCGCCGAAAAGCTGCTGAAGGCGATGGACATCCCCTACCAGGTGATCGAGACCTCGACCGGCGACATGGGCCTCGGCAAGTATCGCATGAACGATCTCGAAAGCTGGGTGCCGAGCCTTAACAAGTATCGCGAGACGCACAGCTGCTCGACGCTGCACGACTGGCAGGCACGCCGCGCCAAGCTTCGCTATCGCAATGCCGAGGGCAAGGTGGTGTTCGCGCACACGCTCAACAACACCGCGCTGGCGAGCCCGCGTATCCTCGTGCCGCTGCTCGAGAACCACCAGACCGAGGACGGTCGCGTGCGCCTTCCCGAGGGCATCCGCCATCTCATGAACGGCGATGAATATCTCTGAGGACCTCACCCGGGTCCCCGGCCTCGGCGAGAAGATCGTCGAGGTCGCCAACAATTTCTCGCGCCTGCCGCACCGCTTCGGTCATCTCGGGCCGCGCGGGCCGAGGGGCGGCCCGCCGGCGCTGGTCATTCCCGGCTTCCTCACCACCGACCGGACGACACTGGCGCTAAGGCGCGGGTTCGCCGACGGGGGCTGGCGGGTGCATGGTTGGGGACGCGGGCGCAACAATGGCGCCTATGCGGGCGTCATCGAGGATCTCGACGAACGGCTCGACGAGGTCCGGCACGGCGACAAGGCGCTGGTCGTCGGCTGGAGCCTCGGCGGGGTGATGGCGCGCGAACTGGCGCGCACCCATCCCGACAAGGTCCGCGCGGTCGTCACCCTCGCCTCGCCCTTCTCGGGCGACCGGCGGCACAACAATGTCTGGCAATATTACGAGAAGGTCGCGGGCCATGCGGTCGACGATCCGCCGGTCGCCCAAAAGCCCGACAAACCGCCGGTACCGACACTGGCGCTCTATGCCGAGAAGGACGGGCTGCTCGCGCAGGGCTGCCAGCGTGGTGAGACCCACGAGAGCGATGCCTGCATCGGCATTCCCTGCGGTCATTTCCGCATCGGCATGTCGCGCCCGATGATCGCGCGCGTGGTCGACGCGGTGAATGCTTTCGTCCCGAAATAGGCCGCTTCCGGGCCGGATTTGCCGGAACTTCCCTTGTTACGGGGGTTTATCGACCCCACATGGGAATCATGATCTGGCAGCGCGACAAGGCCGCGGTCGATCCTTCGAACCGCATCCATCCCGACGACATCGCCCCGTCGGCCTGGGAGCGGACGCGCGAAGTCCTGTGGCAGTTTCCGCGCTTCGCCTCGGCCTGGGGGCCCATCGAACCGACCGGCCCCGAGGAAGGCCCGCCCGCGCTGGTGCTGCCCGGCTTCCTCTCCTCGGACCGTTCGACCAGCCAGATCCGTGGTGCATTGGGCCGCTATGGCTGGCGCGCGCATCCGTGGGAACTCGGCACCAACAAGGGCGCCTATCACGGGCTCCTCGAAACGCTCGAGGAGCGGCTCGATGCGGTCGGCGACGGGCGCAAGGTGCTGGTGCTCGGCTGGAGCCTCGGCGGGCTCTATGCGCGCGAGCTGGCGCGCCATGCCCCCGACAAGGTGCGCGCGGTCGTCACCCTCGCCTCGCCCTTCTGCGGCGACCTGAAGAGCAACAACAATGTCCGCTGGCTCTACGAATGGGTCGCGGGCCATGACGTCAACGAGCCGCCCTTCCCGCGATTGGAGGACAAGCCGCCGGTGCCGACCATGGCCTTCTGGAGCCGCAGGGACGGCATCGTCGCACCGCGCGCGGCACGCGGCGACGAGTGTCATTCGGACCGTGCGATCGAGATCGACACGCATCACATGGGGTTTGCCGTCTGGCGCCCTGCCTTGAGCCGTATCATGGCGCATGTGAACCGCTTCGTGTGCGAGGTGGAAGGCGAGATGCCGGCGCGCACGAGGTCCGAGCAGCGCGCCCATGAGCGTGCCGAAAAGCGCGCGCGGCGCGACGCCTCCGAGTCGGCGCGGCAGGCCTGAAAAGCGCCGCCCGGCGCGCCCTGCATTTCCGCCAGATTTGACTCGCCCCTGCCTGTTGGGCGAAATAGAACATAACAAGAACAAGGTGACGGCGAGTCGTGTGGCAGATGGCCTTTCCATCCGCGCCGGCGAGCTTCCCGTGGTGCTGCCCGACGGCGCCGCGCGGGGGCTTGTGCGGCCTTCTTCCGACCTTCCCGGAGGGGAAGGCGAGGAACGCGATGGCGCATCGGAGCGCGAGCGCATCCCGCTGCCCGACCGCCCGACGCTCGGCGAGATCTTCCCGACCCATGCGCGCGATGCGGGCTGGGTCCGGTTCCTGCTGGCGCAAGCCACCCCCGATCGTCCGCTCCTGTGGGTACAGGAACGGATGGCCATCCTCGAGGCCGGGCGCATCCATCCCCCCGGCCTCGGGGACGGCAATCTTCCGCTCATCCACGTCTGCGCGGCCGACACGCCGAAGCTGCTCTGGGTCATGGAGGAGGCCTTGCGATGTTCGGCCCTGAGCGGGGTCGTGGGCGAGGCGTGGGGCGAGCATGCGCGGCTGGATTTCACCGCCACGCGGCGCCTCGCCTTTGCCGCCGAGGCGCATGGCGTGCCCTGCTGGCTCGTCCGGCTGGGCGCGGGCGCGGCCAACCTGTCGGGCGCGCGCTGGCGCTGGCGGGTGGAGAGCCGGCCCTCGGGGCCCAACCCCTACAATATGAAAGCGCCCGGGCCATCGCGACTGGCGCTCGACCTGTTCCGCGCGCGCGGGCGTGCGCCGGGGCAATGGGAGTGGGTCGATGAGGAAGGTGCGCGCAAGGACGCTGGCCATCTGGCTGCCGCGCCTGTCGATCGAGCGCTGGCGCAAGATCGCGAACGCGCATGGCGACGCGCCTCCTGAGGACGCGCGAATCCTCCTCACACGCGAGGGGCCGCATGGCACGCTGGTGCATGCGACCTGCGACAATGCCGCGCTCCTCGGGCTGCGCGCGGGCATGCGGCTCACCGATGCGCGCGCGGTCGATCCCAAGGCGACCGTCATCGCCTGCGACCTCATCGGGGACGGCAAGCTCATGGCGCGGCTCGCGCGCTGGGCGCAGCGCTGGTCGCCGTTGGTCGAGCGCGACGGCGAGGATGGCTTCCGGCTCGATGCAAGCGGGATCGCGCACCTGTGGGGCGGCGAGAAGGCGCTCCTGGACGATGTCGAGGCGCGCTTTGCCGGCCTCGGGCTGACCGCGCGCACCGCGATCGCCGACACGCCGCTCGCCGCCTGGGCGCTGGCGCATCATTCCCGCGAGGGATCGGGGCGGGGGGAGCTTGTCGGCTCGGCACACACCCCGCCCCGCAACAAGTTGGAGGGCAGGCTGGCATCGGGACAACTCGCCGCGCAGCTCGCGCCGCTGCCCGTCTCGGCGCTGCGGCTACCGCCCAACGTGGTGCAGACGCTCAACCGCCTCGGCCTCAAGACCATTGCCAGCCTGTCGGGGATCGAGCGGCGCAGCCTCGCGCGGCGGTTTCGCGCCGCCGACAATCCCTTGGACGCGCTCGACCGCGCGCTGGGCCGCATCGCCGATCCGCTGACCGCCGAGGCCGACGAACCGCCGCCCGCCGCGCGATTGAGGCTGAAGGAGCCGGTCGACGATCCCGCCGCGGCCGCACAGGCGCTCGACCTGCTCGTCCCCGACCTCGCGCGCCAGCTGGAGGTGCGGCGGCTGGGGGCGCGGACGGTCACGCTGGCGGGCTTTCGCGTCGACGGCTCGGTCGCGAGCGTGGAAGCCTCGACCGCGCTGGCGACCCGCGAGGCCGACCATCTCCGGCGGCTGCTCGCGGAACGGACCGAGCGGCTCGACCCCGAATTCGGCTTCGACGCCTTCGCGCTGACCGCCAGCTGGGCCGAACCCCTGGACCCCGCGCAGGACGCGCTGGACGGGGGCGAGCCCGCCGGTGTCGCCGTGGGGCGCCTCGTCGACCGCATCGCCACCCGGCTCGGCAGCGAGGCGGTGAGCCGCCCGCACCGCGTGCCCGCGCATATGCCCGAACGCTCGGCAGGCTGGCAGTCGGCGCTCGCCGATCCGGCCGAGGCGGAGACACCGCCGCCACAGGCGCCGCGCCCCGAGCGGCTGCTCGATACGCCCGAAGCGATCAGCGTGCTCTACGCCACCCCCGAGGGCCTGCCGCGCCGCTTCGTCTGGCGCCGCGCGGTGCATGACATCAAGCGCGTCGAGGGGCCCGAGCGCATCTCGCCCGAATGGTGGCGCGAATATCGGCCCGCCCGGCTGCGCGACTATTATCGCGTCGAGGACCAGGCCGGGCGCGGCTACTGGATCTTTCGCGAGGGCGTCTTCGGCGACGGGCGTGGGGGCGATCCGGTCTGGTATATCCACGGCCTGTTCGGGTAGCGCGCCATGCCCGACGCCAGCCCTTCCTCGCTGTCCAAGCGCAAGCTCGTGCTGGGCGACGGCGCGCCGCGGCCCAAGATCCCGCGCGCGCCCTATGTCGAGCTGGGCGTCACCACCCCCTTTTCCTTCCTGCGCGGCGCGTCGGATGCGATCGAGCTCGTCCTGACCGCGCTCGAGAAAGGGATGGACGCCATCGGGGTCGCCGACCGCGATACGCTGGCCGGCGTGGTGCGGGTGCATAGCGCGGCCAAGGCGGCGGGGCTCACCCCGCTGATCGGTTGCCGCCTGTGCCCCGTGGATGCGCCCGAGCTGCTCGCCTATCCGCTCAGCCGCGAGGGCTATGCCAATCTCTCGGCGCTCCTCTCGACCGGCAAGATGCGCTGCGAGAAGGGCGAATGCGACCTCCTCCTCTCCGAGATCGCGGCCCGAGGGGCCGATATCGCGTTCATCGCCATCCCCGGCGAGGATGTCGACGCCTTTGCCGAAGCGCTGCCCGCACTGGTCGCGGCGCTACCGGGCCTGGCCCATGTCGCCGCCAGCTATCTCTATCGTGGCAACGATGTCGCCCGCATCGAGCGGCTCGACCGGCTCGCGCGCGCGCACCGCTGCTCGATCCTCGCCACCAACGACGTGCATTATCACGCCCCCGAGAAGCGCCCGCTGCAGGACGTCATGACCTGCATCCGCGAGAAGGTGACGCTCGAGACCGCGGGCTGGCGCCTCCACGCCAATGCCGAGCGGCACCTCAAGGGCCCGGGCGAGATGGCGGCGCTGTTCGAGCGCTGGCCCCACGCCATCCACGCCACCCGCGCGTTCGCCGATGCCATCGACTTCAGCCTCGACGAGCTGGCTTACGAATATCCGGAAGAGACCTGTCCCGGCGGGCGCACCCCGCAGCAGCATCTCGAACATCTCACCTGGGCGGGCTCCAGCCGCCGCTGGCCCGAGGGGGTGCCACCAGCGATCATCGCCCAGCTGAAGAAGGAACTCGCGCTGATCGAAAAGCTCGACTTCGCGCGCTACTTCCTCACCGTCCACGACATCGTCGCTTACGCCCGCAGCCTCGACCCGCCGATCCTGTGCCAGGGACGCGGGAGCGCGGCCAATAGCGCGGTCTGCTATTGCCTCGGCATCACCGCGGTCGACCCGTCCACGACCGACCTCCTGTTCGAGCGCTTCATCTCGGAGGAGCGCAAGGAGCCGCCCGATATCGACGTCGATTTCGAGCATGAGCGGCGCGAGGAGGTGATCCAGCACATCTATGCCAAATATGGCCGCGAGCGCGCGGGCATCGCGGCGACGGTGATCCACTATCGCCCGCGCATGGCGATCCGCGAGGTCGGCAAGGTGATGGGCTGGTCGGAGGATGTGTGCGCCGCCATCGCGGGCACCTTCTGGGGCTCGATGGAAAGCGAGATGCGGGAGGAGCGGGTGGCCGAGGCGGGGCTCGATTTAAGCGATCCGCACCTCAGGCGTACCGTCGCGCTGGCCGAGCAGCTGATCGGCATGCCGCGCCATTTGAGCCAGCATGTCGGCGGCTTCATCCTGACCCAGCGCCCGCTCACCGAGACGGTGCCGATCGGCAATGGTGCCATGCCCGACCGCACCTTCATCGAATGGGACAAGGACGACATCGAGGAGCTCGGCATCCTCAAGATCGACGTGCTCGCGCTGGGGATGCTGACCTGTTGCCGCAAGGCCTTCGACCTCATCGAGGCGCATCACGGCGAGAAGTGGGACCTCGCCACGCTGCCCAAGGAGGAGCCGGGCGTCTACGACATGCTGTGCGAGGGCGACAGCCTCGGCGTCTTCCAGGTCGAAAGCCGCGCGCAGATGAACATGCTGCCACGCCTTCGCCCCCGCGAGTTCTACGACCTCGTCATCGAGGTCGCGATCGTGCGCCCGGGGCCGATCCAGGGCGACATGGTCCACCCCTTTTTGAAGCGGCGGCAGGGCAAGGAGCCGGTCGTCTACCCCTGCCCCGACCCCGACCACGGCCCGCCCGACGAGCTCGAACGCATCCTCAGGCGGACACTCGGCGTGCCGGTGTTCCAGGAGCAGGCGATGAAGATCGCGCTCGATGCCGCCAAGTTCAGTAGCGCCGAGGCCAACCAGCTGAGGAAGGCGATGGCGACCTTCCGTTCGCGCGGCACCATCGACCTGCTCCAGGACAAGATGGTCGGGCGGATGGTGGAGCGCGGTTACGATCCCGAGTTCGCCGAGCGCTGCTTCCACCAGATCCGCGGCTTTGGCGAATATGGCTTTCCCGAGAGCCATGCGGCGAGCTTCGCGCTGCTGGTCTATGTGAGTAGCTGGCTCAAGTGGCGCTACCCCGCCGCCTTCGCCGCCGCGCTGTTGAATTCGCAGCCGATGGGCTTTTACGCCCCCGCGCAGATCGTCCGCGATGCGCGCGAACATGGGGTCGAGGTGCGCGCGATCGACGTCAATCACTCGCATTGGGACTGCACCCTCGAGCCGACCGACCGCGAGCCGGTGGCGCAGCGGCGTTCATGGGGCTCGACCGCGCTGCCGACGGGCGAATGGGCGCCCGACAGCCTGCCCCCGCCCAGCCCGCGCATGGCGCTCCGCCTCGGGCTGCGACAGGTCGACGGGCTACGCCTCGACGACGCCACCCGCATCGTCGCGGCGCGCTCGGGCACGCCCTATGACAGCGTCGAGGACATGAAGAAGCGCGCGGGGATTTCGGTCGCGGGTGTCGAAAAGCTCGCCGAGGCCGATGCCTTCCGCTCGATGAGGCTCGACCGCCGCGCCGCTTTGTGGGACGCCAAGGCATTGAAGGGCGCGCCCGCGCTCCCGCTGTTCGAGGCGGCCGACGCGCGCGATGAAGGCTGGGAAGTCGAGCAGGTGCGGCTGCCCGCCATGCCGCTGTCCGAGCAGGTGGTGACCGACTACCAGACCACGCGGCTGTCCTTGAAGGCGCATCCGATGCAGTTCCTGCGCGCCCATTATGCGGCGCAAGGCTGCGTGACCGCGGGCGAACTCCGCGACATGCGCTATGGCCGCCGCGTCAGTCTTGCCGGCCTCGTCCTCATCCGCCAGCGCCCGGGCAGCGCCAAGGGCGTGTGCTTCACTACCATCGAGGACGAGACAGGGGTCGCCAACCTCGTCGTCTGGCCCGATGCGTTCGAGGCCTATCGTCCCATCGTCATGGGCGCGCGGCTTTTGAAGGTGACGGGCATCGTCCAGCATGACGATGCGGTGGTCCACGTCATCGCCGCGCATCTGGAAGACGATACGGCGCTCCTCCAGCACCTGTCCGACGACATGCTGGTCGCCGCTCCGGGGCGCGGCGACGGCGCCGGCGCGATGCGCCCGCGCACCACCGGCGTCCATCCGCGCAACGTCGACTGCATCCCCAAGGGACGCAATTTCCGCTAGAATATAGCATCGCTCGCGCGACGAAAGGTGTCGGTCCATGCCAAGCTTCACGCCACGGATGGGGCGCGGCGCTGCACGAATTCTAACAGCGCTCCTGGCCCTCTACCTCCTGGTCCTTGCCATCGGCCTCGCAACAATGGTGCCCGGCAGGCCTATCGGCGAGCCCTGGTTCACGCTGATGGAACTGCTCATCCTCGCGCTGCTTCCCGCGCTGCTCGTACAATTCGAGGCGCTTGCCCAGAACGGACAGGAATCCGACCCCATCAAGAGGAGGCTCCTGCGCATCGGCGCGTGGGGCACGGCCATCCTGACCGGCACCCTTCACCATGCCATTATCACGACGCCGACAGCGCAGCGTGCCCGGCAGGGGTTGGACTTCGAATGGCCCTCGCTGGCTTATTGGACCGACATCATCGCCTGGGACGGCTTCTTTGCGCTCGCCATGGTTGCCGCTGCCACGACGATCGACCGCAGCAGGCAGTTGCTGCGCCGCCTGTTCCTTTTCGGCGGGCTCCTCGCCCTCGCGGGTTGGCTCGGGCCGCTGACCGGATCGATGCAGGTACGCAATATCGGGATCATCGGCTATGGGCCGATCTTCCTGATCGCGACCTCGATGCTGGCGCGCCGCTTCGAGGGAGAAACGCCCTAGGCGATCTCCCCCGCCAGCACGGCGGCCTGCAGCGCCGCCATCTCGTCGGCCCAGTAGCGATCGCTCTCGAGGTAGGCGCTATGCTTGCGCACCTTCTCGTGAAGCGCACGGAGCTTGGGCGAGGTCTTCAGGGGCGCGTGATAATCCACCCCCTGCGCCGCCGCGATCAGTTCGACCGCGATCACGCCCGCCGCATTGTCGGCGATCTGGCCCGCCTTGCGCGCGGCGATCGGCGCCATCGAGACATGGTCCTCCTGCCCCGCCGAAGTGGGGATCGAATCCACGCTCGCCGGATGCGCCAGCGCCTTGTTCTCGCTGACCAGCGCGGCGGCAGTGACCTGCGGGATCATCAGCCCCGAATTGACCCCGCCATCGTCGATCAGGAAGGCGGGCAGCCCGCTCATCTTGGGATCGACGAGGACCGAGGTGCGACGCTCCGACAGGCTGCCGACCTCGCACAGCGCCATCGCCAGCATGTCGGCGGCGAAGGCGACGGGCTGGGCGTGGAAATTGCCGCCCGAGATGGCCTCGTCGGCCTCCTCGTCCCCGGCGCCGAACAGCACCGGATTGTCGGTCACTGCATTGGCCTCGATCTCGAGCATCTGCGAGACCTTGGTGAGCAGGTCGAGGCAGGCGCCCATGACCTGCGGCTGGCAGCGGAAGCTGTAGGGGTCCTGCACCTTGCCGCAGCGGTGATGGCTGTCGACGATCTCCGACCCCTCGAGCCAGTCGCGCATCGCCATGGCGACGAACTCCTGGCTGCGATGGCCGCGCAATTCGCTGATCCGTTCGTCGAACGGCTTGACGCTGCCCTTGAGCGCATCGACCGACAGCGCGCCGGCGGCCATCGCCGCGTCGAACACGCGCTGGCCCTTGAAGAAGGCGTCCAGCGCGATCGCGGTCGAGGCCTGCGTGCCGTTGATCATGGCGAGCCCCTCCTTGGGGCCCAGCACCACCGGCTCCATGCCGATCCGCTTGAGCGCCTCGGCGGCGGGCAGGCGCTCGCCGCAAAGATCGACCCAGCCCTCGCCGAGCATCGCGGCCGTCATGTGCGCGAGCGGCGCAAGGTCGCCCGAGGCACCGACGCTGCCCTGGCTCGGGACGACGGGAATGGCATCCTTGTCGACCATCTTCTGCAGCGCCTCGACCAATTCAAGCCGCACGCCCGAGGCACCGCGACCCAGGCCGATGAGCTTGAGGATCATCATCAGCCGCGTGACGTGGCGCGGCAGCGGCGCGCCGAGGCCGCAGCTGTGCGAGAGGATGAGGTTGCGCTGGAGTTCGGCCAGCCGTTCCTGCGGGATTTTCTCGGAGGCGAGCAGGCCGAAACCGGTATTGACGCCATAGACGGTCTCGCCGCCCGCGACGATGCGGGTGACGACCGCATGGCTGTCCTCGATATCGCGTTTGGCGGCGTCGTGAAGCTGGCAGGGAGCGCCTTCCCAAAGACGCTTCAAATCGTGGAGGCAGACGTTGCCGGGGACGAGGGTGATCACTGGTCGTTCTCCAGCATGGGAAGGTCGAGACCCTGTTCGCGCGCACACTCTTTCGCGATGTCATAGCCCGCATCGGCGTGGCGCATGACGCCCGTGCCGGGGTCGTTCCACAGGACGCGGCCGAGGCGTGCGTCGGCGTCTTCCGAGCCGTCGGCGACGATGACCACGCCACTATGCTGCGAATAGCCCATGCCGACCCCGCCGCCGTGATGGAAGCTGACCCAGGTCGCGCCGCCCGCGGTGTTGAGGAGGGCGTTGAGGATCGGCCAATCGCTGACCGCGTCCGAGCCGTCCATCATGCTCTCGGTCTCGCGGTTGGGGCTGGCGACCGAGCCTGAATCGAGATGGTCGCGGCCGATCACCACGGGGGCCTTGAGTTCGCCATTCCGAACCATCTCGTTGAAGGCGAGGCCGAGGCGGTGGCGCTGGCCGAGGCCGACCCAGCAGATGCGCGCGGGCAAGCCCTGGAAGGAAATCCTCTCGGCCGCCATGTCGAGCCAGCGGTGGAGGTGCGGATCGTCGGGGATCAACTCCTTCACCTTGGCGTCGGTCTTGGCGATATCCTCGGGATCGCCGGACAGCGCGGCCCAGCGGAACGGCCCGACGCCGCGGCAGAAGAGCGGACGGACATAGGCAGGCACGAAACCGGGGAAGTCGAAGGCATTGTCGACGCCCTCGTCGAAGGCTTCCTGCCGGATATTGTTGCCATAGTCGAACGTCGGGATGCCCATTTCGTGGTAGGCGAGCATCGCGCGCACATGCACCGCCATCGACTTGCGCGCTTCGGCCGCGACGAGGGCGGGATCCTTCTCGCGCATCTCGGTCCACTTGGCGACGCTCCAGCCGGCGGGGCAGTAGCCGTTGGCGGGATCGTGCGCGCTCGTCTGGTCGGTGACCGCGTCGGGGCGGATGCCTTTTTCCACCATCTCGGGGAGGATCTCGGCGGCATTGCCGAGGACGCCGACGCTGGTCGGCTTGTCCGCCTTGGCGATGATCTCGAGCGCTTCCTCGATCGAATGCGCCTTATGGTCGAGATAACGCGTCTCGAGGCGCTTATCGATGCGGCTTTCCTGGCACTCGATGGCGATGCAATGGGCGCCTGCCATGACCGCGGCAAGCGGCTGCGCGCCGCCCATCCCGCCGAGGCCCGCGGTGAGCACCCACTTGCCCGAAAGGTCGCCCCCGAAATGCTGGCGGCCCATCTCGGCGAAGGTCTCGTAGGTGCCCTGCACGATGCCCTGGCTGCCGATGTAGATCCAGCTGCCCGCGGTCATCTGGCCGTACATCATGAGGCCCTTGGCATCGAGCTCGTTGAAATGCTCCCAGGTCGCCCATTTGGGGACGAGATTGGAATTGGCGATGAGGACGCGCGGTGCATCCTTGTGGGTCGGGAAGACACCGACGGGCTTGCCCGACTGGACCAGCAGCGTCTGGTCCTCCTCCAGCCGCTCGAGCGTCTCGATGATCTTGTCGTAGGCGGCCCAGTTGCGCGCGGCGCGGCCGATGCCGCCATAGACGACCAGCTCCTCGGGTGCCTCGGCGACGGCGGGGTCGAGGTTGTTCTGGAGCATCCGCACGGCGGCCTCGGTGGTCCAGTGCTTGGCCACCTTTTCGGGGCCGGTGCGGGCGTGGATGACGCGGCTGTTGTCGCGGCGCGGGTCGGTCATGTCGTTCCTCATCTCTGTTCGCCCGCCACGAAGCGGCGGGCCGGGCCGGGATGCCCGATCCAATAGGCAAGTTCGTCGAGCGCCTCGACGTCCCAGGTGCAGAAATCGGCACGCTGGCCGGGCGCGATGTGGCCACGGTCGTCGAGACCGAGGGCGGCGGCGGCATGGGTCGTCATGCCGGCCAGCGCTTCCTCGGGGCTGAGCGAGAAGAGCGTCGCGGCCATGTTGATCACGAGCGGCAGCGACAGGGTCGGCGAGGTGCCGGGGTTGCAGTCGCTGGCGATGGCGATGCGCACGCCCGCCTCGCGCAGCATGGAAACGGGCGGCAGGTGCGTCTCGCGCAGGCAATAGAAAGCGGCGGGGAGCAGGACGGCGACCGTGCCCGCCGCGGCCATCGCGCGCGCGCCGGCCTCGTCGAGATGTTCGAGATGGTCGGCGGACAGCGCCTTGAAGCGCGCGGCCATCGCGGCACCGTTCGAATTGGACAATTGTTCGGCGTGGAGGCGCACGGGCAGCCCCTCGCGCTGCGCCGCGGCGAAGACCTGTTCGACTTCTTCAGCGGTGAAGGCGATGCGTTCGCAAAAGGCATCGACGCTCCGCGCGAGGCCTTCGGCCGCGATGCGGGGGATGGTGTTGCGAGCGACCTCCTCGACATAGGCGGCGCGGTCGACGCCGGGCGGGAGGGCATGAAGCGCGAGGAAGGTCGGCACCACGCTGACGCCCGCATGGCCGTCGAGCGCACGGGCGACGCGCAGCATCTTCACCTCGGTGTCGGCATCGAGCCCGTAGCCCGACTTCACCTCGACCGTCGTCGCGCCGCTTTTCGCCAGCGCCTCGAGCCGCTTGCGGGCGGACGCCAACAGCTCGTTCTCGCTCGCGGCGCGGGTCGCACGCACGCTCGAGACGATGCCCCCTCCCGCCCCGGCGATCTCCTCATAGGTCGCACCCGCACGGCGCATCGCATGTTCGCGCGCGCGGTTGCCGCCGAAGACGAGGTGGGTGTGGCAGTCGACGAGGCCGGGGGTCAGCCACTGGCCGCCAAGGTCGATGATCTCGGCTCCGCCGGCATCGATCCGGTCGCGCGGTCCGACCGCCACGACGCGGCCGTCAGACACGTGCACCGCGCCGTCGGCGATGCGGCCGAGCGGGTCGCCGTCACGAGGTTCCATCGTGGCGATGCCGCCACCTTGAAAAATCACTTCCCCCATGAGGCTGGCAGTGCGCGCGCGCGGTGCTATTCGTCAAGCCATGAGCTGGCCCAATCTTACCGACCTCGTCACCCCCGCACCCGCCGACGCACCGGTCGGTCTCGTCGGTGTTCCCCTCGGTATCGGCTCGGTAACGCCGGGAAACTGCGACGAGGCACCCGCCGGCTTACGCAAGGTGCTGCGCCGGATCGGGCGCTATGACGTAGACACGGGCCGCGAACTTTCATCGCGCGTCGCCGATCATGGCGACGTGGCGCTGGAGGGCGAGACGATCGAGGCGGTGACCGGCGCGATGGTCGACGCCATCGCCAGCAGCGTCGATGCGCACGCCCTGAGCCTCGTCATCGGCGGCAACAATGCGGTGACGCGCCCTTGCGTCCATGCGCTCGGGCTGCCGCTCGGGAAAGTCGGGCTCATCACGCTCGATGCCCATTTCGACATGCGCGGCACCGAGGACGGGCTGCTCAACGGCAACCCCGTGCGCGCGCTGCTCGAAGACGGGCTGCCCGGCGCCAATGTGGCGCAAGTCGGGCTCCTGCCCTTCGCCAATTCGAAGGTCATGCATGACGATGCGCGGGCAGCGGGCAACCGCGTGATCACGCTCGCCGAGGCCGAAGCGATGGGCGTGATGGCCGCGATCAGTGCCGCGATCGCACATCTCGACCATGTCGAGGCGATCGTCGTCGACTGCGACATCGACGTGATCGACCGCGCGCAATTCCCGGGCGCTCCCGGCGCGCGCCCCGGCGGCATGCAGGCGCGCGACTTCTTCGCCGCCGTGCGCAGGCTCGCCGCCGAACCGCGCGTCAGGATCGTCGACCTGGTCGAATGGGACCCGCCGCTCGATGGCACCGACCTGTCGAGCCTCGTCGCGGGGCGCTGGATGGCCGAGGCGCTGGCAGGCTTCGAGTCACGCTAGCCCGCTGTTCTTGCTGGTGAAAAGTTCACTCCAGCCGCCATTTTAATTGTCTCCCCACCCCCGCCGGTTACCGTTCGCAGGTGCAACAAATCGAGCGGGGACACTCAAATGATCGATAGCGGCGATACCGCCTGGCTCCTGACCGCGACCCTCCTGGTCATGCTCATGATCCTGCCAGGGCTCGCACTATTCTATGGCGGGCTCGTGCGCGCCAAGAACCTCCTGTCGGTGATGAGCCAGGTGATGGGGGTCGCCGCGCTGGTCATGATCCTCTGGGTGCTGTGGGGCTACAGCCTCGCCTTCTCGGGCGAGGGCGCGCTGGTCGGCAACCTCGAGCTCGCCGGTCTCGTCGGGCTGGGACCCGAGGATACGAGCGGATCGATCCCGACCCTGCTTTTTGCCGCCTTCCAGATGACCTTTGCCGCCATCACCGCCGCGCTCATCGTCGGCGCGGTGGTCGAGCGGATGCGCTTTTCCGCCATCCTGGCCTTTGCCGCGCTGTTCCTGACCTTCGTCTATGCCCCCATCGCGCACATGGTCTGGGCCGAGGGCGGCATCATCCTCGGCATGGACGCGATCGACTTCGCGGGCGGCACGGTGGTGCATATCAACGCCGGTATCGCGGGGCTGGTCGCCGTCGCCTTCGTCGGCAAGCGCCGCGGTTTCCTCAAGGACGCGATGCCCCCGCACAGCCTCGCGCTCGTGCTCGTCGGCACCGGCCTCCTGTGGGTCGGCTGGTTCGGCTTCAACGCGGGCTCGGCGCTCGGCGCGGGCGGCCTTGCCGCGCTTGCCATGATGAACACCTTCATCGCCCCCGCCGCAGGCGTCCTCGCCTGGATGGCGGCGGAGCGCCTGCGCTCTGGCAAGGCGAGCCTGCTCGGCGGTGCCTCGGGCGCGGTCGCGGGGCTCGTTGCCATCACGCCCGCCGCAGGCATCTCGGGCCCGCTCGGCGCGCTGCTGCTCGGGTCGGTCTCGGCGCTGGCCTGCTACGGCTTCGTCGCGGTCGCCAAGCACAAGCTCAAGCTCGACGACAGCCTCGATGTTTTCGGCATCCATGGTCTCGGCGGGCTTGTCGGGTCGGTCGGTCTCGTCTTCGCGGGCCTTCCCGCACTCGGCGGGCAGGGCGGCTATGATTTCCTGCCCCAGCTGTGGGTGCAGCTGCTCAGCGTCCTCATCGCCGTCGGCTGGTCGGGCGTGGGCAGCGCCCTCATCCTCTTCGCCATTCGCGCGGTCATGCCGCTGCGCGTCGAGGAAGAGGACGAGCGCCTGGGGCTCGACCTCGCCGAACATGGCGAGCGCGCTTACAACAGCTAAGGGGCGAGACAAGGAAAAGGCCGGGGCGATGAACCCCGGCCTTTCACGTTTCAGGCGGTGATGCGCCGGCCCTAGTGGCCGACACCCGGTGGCGGGGTGTGAACGGCAGCGCCGTCCTCCTCGCCGACCTTCTTCACCTTCTTCAGCTCATGCGTGGGTCCTGCGTCACGCTCGCCCTTGGCGAGCTTGAAGACCACGCCCGAGAGCAGCGCCAGCGCGAGCAGGTTGGGCAGCGCCATCGTCGCGTTGGAGATATCGCCCATGCGCCAGACCAGTTCGAGATCCTGGCTCGCCCCGACGTAGATGACGACGCACCACAGGAGGCGCCAGACGAGGTGCAGCGCCTTCTCGCCTTTCACGCTCGCGCCGGGGACGCGGTCGTAGATGAAGGTGATCGCACGTTCGCCATAGTAGCTCCAGGTGAGGAGCGTGGTGAAGACGAACAGGATTAGCGCGAGGCTGACGATGAAGGTCCCGATCGGGATCCCGAGCACCGGCAGCGGGAAGGCCGCGCCATAGGCCGCCGACGTCATCTCGAAGCCGTTGAGCCCCGACTGCCATGCATGCGCCACCGCTTCACCCTCATAGGTGAAGTCGCCGCGCACGGTGAGGATCACCAGCGCGGTCATGGTGCAGATGACGATCGTGTCGATGAAGGTGCCGAGCATGGCCATGCGGCCCTGCTGCTCGGGATCGTTGGTCTGCGCCACGGCGTGGGCGATCGGGGTCGAACCCTGCCCGGCCTCGTTCGAGAAGAGGCCGCGCGCCGCACCCGCCCGGATCGCGATGATGATCATCGCGCCGAGGAAACCGCCCGATGCGGCCTGCGGGTTGAAGGCACCGTGGAAGATCAGCCCGAAGGTCGCCGGCAGGTCCTCGATGTTGAGGATGAGCGCGAGGATCGCGAGCAGGATGTAGGCGACTGCCATCACCGGCACGATCTTCTCCGCCACCGAACCGATCGACTTGATGCCGCCGATGATGACGAGGAACACCGCGATGGCGACGATGAGGCCCGACAGCCATTCCTGGAAGCCGAACAGTTCGCCGAAGCTGTCGGCGATCGAGTTGGCCTGGATCGAGTTGCCGGTGACCACCGCCGAGAACAGCGTGCCGATGCAGAAGAGGATGGCGAGCCACGTCCACTTCTTGCCCAGGCCCATCATGATGTAGGTCATCGGGCCGCCGCGATAGACGCCGATGGCGGCCTTTTCGCGATAGCGGATGGCGAGGCTGCCTTCGGCGAAGGCGAGCGCCATGCCGATGATCGCGGTGATCCACATCCAGAAGATGGCGCCCGGGCCACCCAGCGTGATGGCGGTGGCGACACCGGCAAGGTTACCCGTGCCGACCTGCCCCGACAAAGCGGTCGAGAGCGCCGCGAAAGGCGAGATTTCACCATCGCCCGCGCTCTTGCGGCCCGCGAACAGGCCCTTGAAGGCACTGCCGAGCTGGCGGATCGGATAGAATTTGAGGCCGATCATGATGTAGAGCCCGATGCCGAACAGCACGAGCACCATCGGCGGCAGCGGGATGACCTGTTCGCCATTCCACGCGCCGCCCCAGATAAAGTCGGAAATGTTGGTCACGCGATCGATCAGCGAGACCTCTTGTGTTGCAGCCATGAAGACGCCCTCCCCGAGCGCGATGATGTTTCCGTTCGGGCGCCGACGATAACGACCAACATGTCACTGGCAAGCGGCTTATCGGCCACAGTGCCGCCGGTCGATGCTGCCCGCCCCTTCATCGAAGCCAGCCAATTATGACGCGGGACTGCCACATTTGGGCGCGATCGCGGATGCAGGGACGCGACTTGAGATGGAGGATGCGATGCAGATCCAACGCCTGTTTGCGCTCGTCGTCGCCTGCGGCACGACCCTGACGCTGGTCATGGCCGCCACCGGCACGGCCTGAGGCCCCGATACGATAGCGCCCCCGACCGCCGGGGTCGGGGGCGCTACCGTCTGGGTGAGCGATGCCCCGCGCGGGGCACGGCATCAGCCGTGATACTTCTTGTAGCGAAGATCGAAGCGGTCGGCGTCCATGACCTTGGTCCAGGCCGCCACGAAGTCGCGCGCGAACTTCTCTTCATTGCCGCTCTCGGCATAGACTTCGGCCACGGCGCGGAGCTGCGAATTCGACCCGAAGACGAGGTCGGTGCGGGTCGCGCGCCACTTTTCCTCGCCCGACTTGCGGCACTTGCCGACGAATTCCTCGTCGCCGCTTTCATCGACCACTTCCCAGACCGTCCCCATCTCGAGGAGGTTGACGAAATAGTCGTTCGACAGCTTGCCGGGACGGTCGGTGAGGACGCCGATCCTGCTGCCATGATCGGCATGGTTGCTGACCGCGCCGAGCGCGCGCATGCCGCCGAGAAGCGCGGTCATCTCGGGCACCGACAGGTCGAGGTTTTCTGCCCGGTCGATCAGCATGTCCTCGGTTTTCACCTGCGCCTTGGTGCGAAGATAGTTGCGGAAGCCATCGGCGAAGGGCTCCAAGGGCTCGAAGCTCTCGGCGTCGGTCTGCTCCTGGCTGGCATCGCCGCGGCCGGTGGTGACCTCGACGCTGACGTCGAAGCCGCCATCCCTGGCTGCCTTCTCGATCGCCGCGGCACCCGCAAGCACGATGGCATCGGCCATCGACAGGCTGCCGCGATGACTATCGATGGTGGCCAGCACCTTCGACAGTTCCTCGGGATCGTTGACCGCCCAGTCCTTTTGCGGCTCGAGCCGGACGCGGGCACCGTTGGCACCGCCGCGATGATCCGACTTGCGATAGGTGGAGGCCGAGGCCCAGGCCGCCTTGACGAGCTCGCTGACCGAATGGCCGGCGTCGAGAATCTTCGACTTGAAGGCCGAGACGTCGCTGTCGGACGGGGTCGAGCCGGCGGGCGTCGGGTCCTGCCAGATGAGGTCTTCATCTGGCACGTCGGGGCCGAGGTAGCGGACCTTGGGCCCCATGTCGCGGTGGGTCAGCTTGAACCAGGCGCGGGCGAAGGCATCGTCCAATGCCGCCTGGTCGTCGCGGAAGCGCTCCGAGATCTTGCGATAGTCGGGGTCGCGTTTCAGCGCCATGTCTGCCGTCGTCATCATCGTCGGCACCTTCTTCGAGGGGTCGCGCGCGTCGGGCGCCATGTCCTCGGGGTCGGGGTCGACCGGCTGCCACTGGTTGGCACCGGCGGGCGACTGGACGAGCTCATAGTCATATTTGAAGAGGAGGCGGAAATAGTCGCCGCCCCACTGCGTCGGGTTGGGCGTCCACGCCCCCTCGATGCCCGAGGTCGTGATATGGCCCTTGCCGATCTCTTCGGGGTCGGTGAGCCAGCCGAAGCCCATGCGGTGGAGATGCTCGCCCTCGGGCGCACCTGAAAAGGTGTCGATCGGCTTGGCGCCATGCGCCTTGCCGAAAGCGTGGCCGCCAGCCGTCAGCGCCACCGTCTCCTCGTCATTCATGGCCATGCGCGCAAAAGTTTCCTTCATGTCGCGCGCCATGCCTTCCCAGTCGTTGGGATTGCCACCGGGGCCCTCGGGATTGACGTAGATGAGGCCCATCTGGATCGCCGCGAGCGGGTTTTCGAGCGCCTTGCCCTCGTCGGGGATGATGCGCGTCTCGACGCCTTCATCGACCCATTTCTCTTCCGAGCCCCAATAGACCATCTCGGGTTCGAACACGTCCGCGCGCCCGCCGCCGAAGCCGAAGACGGGGCCGCCCATGCTCTCAATGGCGACATTGCCGGTGAGCACGAACAGGTCGGCCCAGCTGATCTTGTTGCCATATTTCTGCTTGATCGGCCAAAGCAGGCGGCGCGCCTTGTCGAGGTTACCATTGTCCGGCCAAGAGTTGAGCGGGGCAAAACGCTGCTGGCCCGAGGAGGCGCCGCCGCGACCGTCACCGGTGCGATAGGTGCCCGCCGCGTGCCACGCCATGCGGATGAAGAAGGGCCCGTAGTGACCGTAATCGGCCGGCCACCATTCCTGGCTGTCGGTCATCAGCGCCTTGAGGTCGTTCTTCAGGCCCTGATAGTCGAGCTCGAGAAACGCCTTCTGATAGTCGAAGTCCTCGCCCAGCGGATTGACGCTCTTGGCCCCCGTGGTGAGGATCTCGAGGTCGAGCTGGTCGGGCCACCAGTCCTTGTTCTGGCGGCCGAGGAGCGAACGCACGCCCCCATCACCATGGAAGGGGCAGCCGCCCCCCGTCGTTCCGGTCTTGGCGTCCATCGGTACTTCTCCCCTTGGCTGGTTCGACTCACTTTCCTGTCGTGCCAAAGGGTGCGCCCCCGCGAACGTTCCGTCCAATCAACAACATTGGTCACATCCATCGAAGATTTCGATGGAACATGAAGTCATTGATCGGATGAGACTTAATCGGTGGCGAAGATGCGGTCGCGGCTGGCGAAGGCCTTGAATTCGAGCGCATTGCCGGCGGGGTCGCGCACGAACATCGTGCGCTGCTCGCCCGGCTGGCCGGCAAAACGCGTGCGCGGTTCGATGATGAAGTCGGCACCGCCCGCGCGCAGGCGCGCGGCGAGCGCGTCGAAGGCGGCGAAGTCGAGCACCACGCCGAAATGGAAGACCGGCACCGCATCACCATCGACCGCATTGGTCCGCGCCAGACCCGCATGCTTCGGGTCGAGATGGGCGACGATCTGGTGGCCGAACAGGTCGAAGTCGATCCACTCACCGCTCGATCGCCCCTCTGGGCAGCCGAGAAGGCCGCCATAGAAGGTGCGCGCGGCGGCAAGGTCGTCGACGGGAAAGGCGAGATGGAAGGGCGGCATGTCGGTCATGCCTTAGCCTAACCCGCAAAGTTGCGGTTTGACAGCGGGCCTTCGCTTTCCCACCGTCGCGCCCATGACGGGGGACAGCCAGATACGGCGCGGCATCGCGCCCAGCCGTACGCAGATCATCGGCCGTTTCGGGGGGCTCGTCGCGGCGCTCCTGATCGCGCTCTTCTTCGATCCGCCGGGGCTGAGCGAGGAAGCGCGGCTGACGGCGGCAGCAGCGGTGCTGATGGGGAGCTGGTGGATGACCGAGGCGATCCCGCCCGCGGCCACCGCCTTCCTGCCGCTCATCCTCTTCCCGCTGATCGGCGCGATGGACATGAACGCCACGGCGGCGCGCTATGCGCATCCGGTCATCTACTTGTTCTTCGGCGGCTTTGTCGTGGCGCTCGCGATCGAGCGCTGCGGGCTGCACCAGCGCATCGCCTTGAAGATGGTGCGGCGGATCGGCAGTGACGGGCGCGCGCTGGTCGCGGGCTTCATGCTGGCGGCCGCGCTCCTGTCGATGTGGATTTCCAACACCTCGACCACGCTGATGCTGGTACCGATCGCTTTGTCGATCACGGTGGCGATGCGCGGCTGCCTGCCCGATCTGGACGAGGACAAGCGCGTCCAGTTCGAGACCGCGCTCCTGCTCGGTGTGGCTTATGGCGCGACCATCGGCGGGGTCGCCACGCTGGTCGGCACGCCGCCCAATGCGCTGATGGCGGGCTTCCTCGACGAGAGTTACGGGCTCGCCATTCCCTTTGCGCAGTGGATGCTCGTCGGGCTGCCGGTGACGCTCCTGCTCCTGCCGCTGGCATGGTGGGTGCTGACGCGGCTCGCCTTCCGGGTCGATTTCCGCTCGGCGTCCGAAGCCCATACCGAGATCGAGCGCCTGCATGACGATCTCGGACCGGCCGCCACGGCGGAGAAGCGGGTCGGGATGCTGTTTCTCGGGCTGGTGCTAGCCTGGGTGCTGCGCGCGCCCTTCGCCAGCCTCACCGGCATCACCGCCATCACCGACACGACCATCGCCATGACCGCGGCGCTCTTTGCCTTCCTCATCCCCGCCGGCTCGCGGCCCGGTGCGCTGATGGACTGGGAAGAAATGAAGCGCATGCCGTGGGGCGTGCTCGTGCTGTTCGGCGGCGGGCTCGCGCTGGCGGGCGCGATGACCGAGAGCGGGCTGTCGGAATGGATCGGCGGCCAGCTCGCGCCGCTGGCGGGCTGGCATATCGCGCTGCTCGTCGTGGCGGCCTGCGCGCTGGTGATCAGCCTGACCGAATTCACCTCGAACCTCGCCACCACCGCGACCTTCCTGCCGGTGATGGCGGCGATCGCGACGCAGACGGGGCATGACCCGCTGCTCCTGATCGTGCCGGTGACGCTGGCGGCGAGCTGCGCCTTCATGCTGCCGGTGGCGACCGCGCCCAATGCAATCGTCTTCTCGAGCGGAAAGGTGACGACCGCGCAGATGATCCGCGCGGGCGTCCTCCTCAACCTGTTGAGCGTGGCCGTGATCAGCGCGATCGCGCTGCTGCTCGTGCCGGTGGTGTTGGGCTAGGCCGTCTTCAGGCGTCTTCGGTCTTGAGCACACCGCGGCGGATCTGGTCGCGCTCCATGCTCTCGAACAGCGCCTTGAAGTTGCCCTCGCCAAAGCCTTCGTCACCCTTGCGCTGGATGAACTCGAAAAAGACGGGGCCGATCTTCGCCTCGGCGAAGATCTGGAGGAGGAGGCGCGGGCTGCCGCCTTCCGTCGTGCCGTCCATCAGGATGCCGCGCGCCTTCAATTCGCCGACCGGTTCGCCATGGCCTGGCAGGCGCTCGTCGAGCATCTCGTAATAGGTTTCGGGCGGGGCGGTCATGAAGGGCACGCCGAGCGCCTGCAATTTGTCCCACGCCTTGTAGAGGTCGCCGCAGATGAGCGCGATATGCTGGATGCCCTCGCCGTTGAACTGGCGCAGATATTCCTCGATCTGGCCCTTGCCGCCCTCGCCTTCCTCGTTGAGCGGGATGCGGATCTTGCCGTCGGGCGCGGTCAGCGCCTTGGAGGTGAGGCCGGTATATTCGCCCTTGATGTCGAAGTAGCGGATTTCCTGGAAGTTGAAGAGCTTCTCGTAATAGTCGGCCCAATAGGCCATGCGGCCGCCGTAGACATTGTGGGTGAGGTGGTCGATCACCTTGAAGCCGGCGCCTTCGGGCCATTTCTCAACGCCGTCGATATAGTCGAAATCGATGTCGTAGATGTCGAGGCCTTCGCCATTTTCATCGCGATAGCGGTCGACGAGATAAAGGTAGCTGCCGCCGATGCCGCGGATCGCGGGGATGGCCAGTTCCATCGGGCCGGTCTCGGTCGGCATCGGCTGGGCGCCCTGCTCCATGACATGGTCCCAGGCGGTCTCGATGTCACGCACGCGGAACGCCATGCCGCAGGCGCCGGGGCCGTGTTCGGCGGCGAAATAGGCGGCGTGGGTGTCGGGCTCGTAATTGGTGATGAGGTTGATGCCACCCTGGCGCCACAGCTGCACGTCCTTGGAGCGGTGGTTGGCGACATGGGTGAAGCCCATCGCCTCGAACACCGGCTCGAGCATGCCCTTTTCGGGCGCGGCGAATTCAACGAATTCGAAGCCGTCGAGGCCGGCGGGGTTGTCGAACAGGTCAGCCATTTTCCTTGTCCCTCTCCATGGGAATACCGTTTCGCTGGGGCGCCTAGCATAGCGGGCGCGGCATCGACAATCGCAGCGCGCTTGTCCATCAGGTGATCAACGAATGACGAGGGAGAAGGATCGAATGGCCGAGGCCTATATCGTCGCCGCACGGCGCACCGCGGGGGCCAAACGCAAGGGCGCGCTGCGCGACTGGCACCCCGCCGACCTGGGCGCGGCGATCCTCGATGCGCTGGTCGCCGACAGCGGGGTCGATCCGGCAGCGGTCGACGACGTCATCATGGGCTGCGTCAGCCAGGCGGGCGAACAGGCCTTCCATGTCGCACGCAATTGCGTGCTCGCCTCCTCGCTGCCGCAGTCGGTGCCGGCCGTGACCATCGACCGCCAGTGCGGCTCCTCGCAGCAGGCGCTGCATTTTGCCGCGCAGGCGGTGATGAGCGGGACGCAGGATATGGTCATCGCGGGCGGGGTCGAGAGCATGACGCGGGTGCCTATGGGGACCCCGATCATGGCGGTCGCGAAGGCGGGCCTTCCCGCCGACCCCTTCCCGAAGTCGATCAAGGACCGCTTCGGCGTGCCGACCTTCTCGCAGTTCATCGGCGCCCAGATGATCGCCGAGCGCTACGGCATGGGCCGCGAGGAGCTCGACGGTTTCGCGCTGGAGAGCCACCGCCGCGCCGCGGCAGCGACCGAGGCGGGGTCCTTCGCGGACGAAATCCTCGTCCTCGACGGTCTCGACAAGGAGGGCAATGCCATCCGCCACGCCCATGACGAGGGCATTCGCGCCAATGCCTCGATGAAGGGGCTGGCGGGGCTCGATCCGATCACGCCCGGCGGCGTGATCACGGCGGGAAATGCGAGCCAGATCTGCGACGGCGCCTCGGGCGTGCTGGTGGTGTCGGCGGCGGCGCTGAAGGCGCATGGCCTCACCCCGCTCGCGCGCATCGATGCGCTGGCGGTCACCGCAGGCGATCCGGTCGTCATGCTGATGGAGCCCGCGCCCGCCACGGCAAAAGTGCTGGAGCGCGCCGGGCGTGCCCACGCCGATATCGACCATTATGAGGTCAACGAGGCCTTCGCGCCGGTACCGCTGTCATGGCTGGAAGAGACGGGCGCGGACAGGAACAAGCTCAACCCGCGCGGCGGGGCGATCGCACTCGGCCACCCGCTCGGCGCTTCGGGCACCAAGCTGATGACGACGATGATCCATGCGCTTCGCCAGAACGGCCAGCGCTTCGGCCTCCAGACCATGTGCGAAGGCGGTGGCATCGCCAACGCGACCATCGTCGAGGCGCTTTAGGCAACATCACGCGCAGGCGGCGCGTTGGGGGGCCATGTTCGATCTCGACCCCTTCCGCCCCGATGCCGCCGACGTGGAAATCCCCGCTGTCGGAATCGGCACCTGGCACATGGGTGAGGACGGCTCGAAGCGCCGCGAGGAGGTCGCCGCGCTGCGCCATGCGATCGACCTCGGCTTCACCCATTTCGATACGGCCGAAATGTATGCCGATGGCGGGGCCGAGGAAGTGCTTGGCGAAGCCATCGCCGATACCGACCGCGACAAGCTCTTCCTCGTGTCCAAATTCTATCCGTGGAATGCCGATCCGGATGCAATGCTGGCAAGTTGCGCGGCCTCGCTCGACCGGCTCGGCATCGAGCAGCTCGACCTCTACCTTCTTCACTGGCCGGGTGACGTGCCGTTCGAGGAGACGCTCGAGGGCGCGCGGCGGCTGCTGGACGAGGGCAGGATCCGCGCCTTCGGGGTCAGCAATTTCGACGAGGACGCGCTCTCTGACCTCGCCGACCGCCAGCTCCTTGACATGGTCGCGGCCAACCAGGTGATGCACAACATCCCGCACCGGGCGGCGGAGGCGGGCCTGTTTCCCTTCATGGCCGAGCGCGGCATCGCCGCCATCGCCTATTCGCCGCTCGAGATCGGGCCGATGCGCGAGATGGAGGGCCTCGACGAGGTCGCCGAAGAAGCGGGCCTGACGCTCGCCCAGCTGGCGGTAGCGTGGCACCTCACGCTGGGGCTCGCCGCGCCCATCCCCAAGTCGGCGCGGCAGGAACATCTCGACCAGATCGCGGCGGCGGTCGCGGCCGCGCCGCTGTCGGCCGACCTCATGCAGGCGATCGACGCCATCGCGCCACTGCCCGATCCCGGCACCCCGCTGCCCATCCGCTGACAAGATGAAGAAGGGGCGCCGCGACCCGTCGGTCGCGACGCCCTCTCTCCGCTCCTGCTCGGGGGTCAGAAGCGGTAGCCGACGCCCGCGCTCAGCACCCACGGGTCGAGCTTGTGCTCGGTCTCGATCACCTTGGTGCCGTCGACGAACCAGCGCGCGGTGGTGCCGATGAAATATTTCTTCGCGTCCACGCTGAGCGACCAGCCGTTGGCTTCGATGGGGAAGTCCACACCCGCCTGCAGCGCGACGCCGAATTCGTCCGACAGGCTGGTCTCGGTCACACCGAGCGCGGCGGCGGCCGCGCCGGTATCGACATCGACCCACCAGAAATAGGCGGGGCCGGCGCCGACATAGGGCTTGATCCAGCCGCCATCGAGATGCGCCTTCAGCATGATGGTCGCGGGGATGAGCTTGCCGTCGGCGACGAGCTCGGCGCCCGGCAGGCCGGTGGTGCCATCGACGTCATGCTGGGTCATGCAGCAGATGGTCTCGACCGAGAAATTGTCGCTGACGAAATATTCGATAGCGAGGGTCGGGACATAATTGTCGCTGGCCTCGGTCTGGAGGGTGGCGGGCAGGCCGACGAGGTCGGTGTCGACCTCGCTGATCTCGCCATCGGGCAGCACGGCGGTCCCGAGCAGCTTGATCTGGACACGACCCTGCTCCTGCGCGGCGGCAGGCTGGGCGAGGAGCGCGGCCGCGGCAGTGGCGGTCGCGGCGAGGAATGCGGCTTTCATGCGATAATCTTCCGGCATCGCAGTGGCCGCCCGGCGCGGCCCAGGGTGATTGCGATGCGCCCCTGTCCCTCGCCGAGCGGGGCGGGCCCGTCTTTGACCGCGGTCAATTCGCCTGACGTGCAGCTGCCCTAAGGCCGACCCATTCCGGGAGGCTTTTTTATGGATACCGCTTTTCAACGCAGCTTCGCCTGGCTCTGGGCCGGCGTCCTTCTCGTCATTGCCGCGGCGGCGGCGAAGGATTCGATTTTCTCGTTCCACATGCTGCTGCTCGCCGCGGCCGCATTCATCGCCACCTTCGCGGCGGCCAACCAGCTCGGTATCCTCCAGCCGACGGCGCGCGACCTAGAGAGCCGCTACGACGACCAGATCGTCCGCTGGGGCGTGGTCGCGACAAGCTTCTGGGGCATCGCGGGGCTGCTCGCGGGCGTGTTCATCGCTGCCCAGCTCGCCTTCCCCGTGCTCAACATCGAGCCCTATCTCAACTTCGGGCGGCTGCGCCCGCTGCACACCAGCGCGGTGATCTTCGCCTTTGGCGGCAATGCGCTGCTCGCGACCAGCTTCTACGTCGTCCAGCGTACGTGCCGCGCGCGGCTGGCCTTCCCCGGCCTCGCCCGCTTCGTCTTCTGGGGCTACCAGCTGTTCATCGTGATGGCGGCGACCGGCTACCTCCTCGGCGCAACCAGCTCGAAGGAATATGCCGAGCCCGAATGGTATGTCGACCTGTGGCTGACGGTGGTCTGGGTGGCTTATGCGGTGGTCTTCGTCTGGACCATCGTGAAGCGCTCCGAGCCGCACATCTATGTCGCCAACTGGTTCTATCTCGCCTTCATCCTGACGATCGCGATGCTGCACATCGTCAACAATCTCGCGGTGCCCGTGAGCCTGCTCGGCGCCAAGAGCTATTCGGCCTTCTCGGGCGTGCAGGATGCGCTGACCCAATGGTGGTATGCGCATAATGCGGTCGGCTTCTTCCTGACCGCCGGCTTCCTCGCGATGATGTACTACTTCGTGCCCAAGCAGGCCGAGCGCCCGGTCTACAGCTACCGGCTGTCGATCGTGCACTTCTGGAGCCTGATCTTCCTCTACATCTGGGCCGGCCCGCACCATCTCCATTACACCGCGCTGCCGGACTGGGCGCAGACGCTCGGCATGGTCTTCTCGGTGATGCTGTGGATGCCCAGCTGGGGCGGCATGATCAACGGCCTGATGACCCTCAACGGGGCATGGGACAAGATCCGCACCGACCCGATCATCCGCATGATGGTCGCCGCCCTCGCCTTCTACGGCATGTCGACCTTCGAGGGCCCGATGCTGTCGATCAAGGCGGTCAACTCGCTGTCGCACTACACCGAATGGACCATCGGCCACGTCCACTCGGGCGCGCTCGGCTGGAACGGGCTGATCACCTTCGCCTGCCTCTACTATCTCGTGCCGCGCCTGTGGGGCCGGACCCGCATGTACTCGCTCCGCATGATCAACTGGCACTTCTGGCTCGCGATCCTCGGCATCGCCATCTACGCCGCCTCCATGTGGGTGGCAGGCATCACCCAGGGGCTGATGTGGCGCGAATATGGGGCCGACGGCTACCTCGTCTACGCCTTCGCCGACGTCGTTGCCGCCATGAACCCCTATTACGTCATGCGCATGGGCGGCGGGCTCATCTACTTCGCCGGCGCCGTCCTGATGACCTACAACATCTGGATGACGGTCAAGGGCCGCGTGCGCGACGAAGCGCCGATGACCGAAACCCCGCATGACGTGGCCGCCGACCGTCCGGTCGCCCCCGCCCCCGTCCCTGCCCGCCAGCGCGCCTGAGGAAAGACCCATGGGAAAAATCGTCGAACAGCATAAGAAGATCGAGAAGAACGTGACGCTTCTCGCCGCCGGCGCGCTCGTCACCGTCCTCATCGGCGGGATCGTCGAGATCGCCCCCCTCTTCTACCTCGACAGTACCATCGAGGACGTCGAGGGCATCCGCCCGCTCGCCCCGCTCGAGCTGGCGGGGCGCAACATCTACATCCGAGAGGGCTGCAATACCTGCCACAGCCAGATGATCCGTCCGTTTCGCGACGAGGTCGAGCGCTACGGCCACTACAGCCTCGCCGCCGAGAGCAAATATGACCACCCTTTCCTGTGGGGCTCCAAGCGGACGGGACCCGACCTTGCCCGCGTCGGCGGTCGCTATTCGGATGAATGGCACGTCCAGCATCTCGCCGACCCGCAGTCGGTCGTGCCGGAATCGATCATGCCGCAATATGGCTTCCTCAGGGACAAGGTGCTCGATCCCAAGTCGATCGAGGGCCATCTCGAGGCCAATGCGGCGGTCGGCGTTCCCTATGGCGAGGAACATCTCGCCAACGCCGTGGCCGACCTTCGCGCGCAGGCCACCGGTCGCGGCGATGTCGCGGGGCTGACGACACGCTACCCCGATGCCGAGGCGCGCGACTATGACCTCCAGCCGAGCGTGATCACCGAGATGGACGCGCTGGTCGCCTATCTCCAGCAGCTCGGCACCCATATCGACTTCAGCGAGGTCGAGGCGCAGGAGGTGGAGCGCTGATGTACCAGTTCCTCCGCACCTTCGCCGACAGCTGGGGGCTCCTCTTCATGACGCTCCTTTTCCTCGGCCTGATCGGCTGGGGCTGGCGTCCGGGCGGCAAGGCCGCCGCGAAACGCGCCAAGCACAGCATCTTCGACCATGACGACGAACAGGAAGGCCGCACCCATGGCTGACGAGAAAAAGCGCATCGACGAGCCGACCGGCACCGAGACCGTCGGCCACGAATGGGACGGCATCGAGGAGCTCGACACGCCGATGCCGCGCTGGTGGCTGTGGACGCTCTATGCGACCATCATCTGGGCGATCGGCTATACCGTGGTCTATCCCGCCTGGCCCGGCATCACCGGCTTCACCGAGGGCACGGCCGACTGGTCCAGCCGCGGCGAGCTGGCCGAGGAGATGGCCGCCGAGACCGCCCGCAAGGCCCCGATGACCGCCGCGCTGGCGCAGATCCCCTTGGAGCGCCTGCCCGAGGACAGCCGCCTGCTCCAGTTCGCCGTCGAGGGCGGGCGTTCGGCCTTCAAGGTCAATTGCGTCCAGTGTCACGGCTCCGGCGCGGCGGGCTCGAAGGGCTATCCCAACCTCAACGACGACGACTGGCTGTGGGGCGGCGACCTCCAGTCGATCCACGAGACGCTCGAGGTCGGCATCCGCGAACCCGGCAATGACGACACGCGCTACAGCGAGATGCCCGCCTTCGGGAAGATGGGCATCCTCGACCGCACCCAGATCGCCGATGTCGTCAGCCACGTCCGCTTCATCTCCGGCGCGGAAGGCTCGAGCGAAAGCAGCCTTCGCGGCGCCGGGCTCTACGCCGACAATTGCGCCGCCTGCCACGGTGCGACCGGCAAGGGGGATCGCTCGATGGGCGCGCCCGACCTGACCGACGCCATCTGGCTCTACGGCGGCGACCGCGCGAGCCTGACCGAAACCGTGACCAACAGCCGCTACGGCATCATGCCGAGCTGGGGCAGCCGCCTCGATCCGGTCACGGTCAAGATGCTCGCCGCTTATGTCCACTCGCTGGGCGGGGGTGAGGCCTTCGTGCCTGAAGTCTCCGATGCAGAAGTCCAATCCACCGGCAGCGATGCCCCCGACCCGGTGACGCAGAATGAACAACCAGCCGGCTAACCTCACCGACCGCGAGACCAACCGCTTCTTCGAGGCGCGCAAGAAGGTCTTCCCGCGCCGCATCGACGGGTCGTTCCGGCGGCTGAAATGGGCGATCATGATCGTCACGCTGGCGATCTACTACGTGACCCCGTGGATCCGCTGGGACCGTGGTCCCTATGCGCCCGACCAGGCGGTACTGGTCGATATCGCCAACCGGCGTTTCTACATGTTCCAGATCGAGATCTGGCCGCATGAATTCTATTATGTCGCGGGGCTCCTTATCATGGCCGCGCTGGGGCTGTTTCTCGTCACCTCGGCGGTTGGACGCGCCTGGTGCGGCTATGCCTGTCCGCAGACGGTGTGGACCGACCTCTACATGCATATCGAGCGCTTCGTCGATGGCGGGCGGCGCGAACAATATAGGCTAGATGAGGCGCCCTGGGGCCCGCGCAAGATCGCCAAGCGGCTGACCAAGTGGAGCCTGTGGCTGCTCGTCGGCGTGCTGACGGGCGGGGCCTGGGTGTTCTATTTCGCCGATGCGCCGACGCTGGCGATGCAGCTGGTCGAGGGCACGGCGCCCTACACCGCCTATTTCTCGATCTTCATCCTGACGATGACGACCTTCATCTTCGGCGGCTTCATGCGCGAACAGGTATGCATCTACATGTGCCCCTGGCCGCGCATCCAGACCGCGCTGATGGACGACAAGAGCCTGCTCGTCACGTACAAGCACTGGCGCGGCGAACCGCGTAGCCGGGGGGTCAAGCGCGCGAAGGCGGCCGCGCTCGAGGCCGACGACCCCGCCAAGCTGCTGCCGCAGGGCGATTGCATCGACTGCAAGGCCTGCATCGCGGTCTGCCCTACCGGGATCGACATTCGCGAAGGCCCGCAGATCGGCTGCATCACCTGCGCCTTGTGCATCGATGCCTGCGACGAGGTCATGCGCCGCGTCGGGCGGCCCGACAAGCTGATCGGCTACACCACCATCGAGGACGAGAAGCTGGCAACCAGCGGACAGGCACCCGAGCCGCCATTGAAGCGCCTGCTTCGCCCGCGCACCTTCCTCTATTTCGGCATCTGGGCGGCGATCGGGCTGGCCATGCTTTTCGCCGTGTCGAACCGCACCCGCATCGAGCTGGACGCAGGCCAGATCCGCAACCCGCTCAGCCTGACCCTGTCCGACGGCGACATCCGTAACGGCTATGTCGTCAAGCTGCGCAACATGCAGCAGCGTCCGCGCAGCTTCTCGGTCGGCGTGTCGGGGCTCGAGGATGTCGAACTGTGGACCGACCGCCAGATCCGCGACGAGGCGGCAACCCGCATCACCGTCGAGGTGCCGGCCGATGCGGTCCAGCGCACCACTGTCTACCTCGCCGCGCCAGGAGAAGGCCCCGCGCGGCAGGACATCCTCTTCGAGGCCACCGCGCTCGACGACGAGGGCGGCACCGCCAGCGCCGAAACCAACTTCAACCGCGAGGGACGATAGCGATGAAAACACCTTTCACCGGACGCAAGATGGCGCTGGTCCTCGTCGCCTTCTTCGGGGTCGTCATGGCCGTCAATTTCACGATGGCGCGCTTCGCGATCGGCAATTTCGGCGGCACGGTCGTCGACAACAGCTATGTCGCGGGGCAGGCCCATGACGAGTGGCGCGAGGCGCAGCAACGCCAAGACGCGCTCGGCTGGGGCGCGCAGGCGCATTGGCGCAGCGACGGCCGCGTCGAGGTGCGCATCACGGGCCCCGATGCCGACCGGCTCGAGGGCCGTGCCGAGCATCGCCTCCGCAAGAGCGAGGATGTCGCGCTGGCCTTCGTCCCTCTCGGCGACAATCTCTTCCTCAGCGAGGAAGCGGTCGGCGAGGGCCGGTGGAGCGTCCGCGTTACCGCCGACGGTCCCGCCGGCAGCGCGCGCTTCCTCCTGCCGCTGGGCGCCTGATGGACGCACCCCGGTCTTCGCCCCCCGCCGCCAGCTCGCTATGGTCGGTCGAGGGCATGCGATGCGCTGCGTGCATCGCGCGGATCGAGCGCGCGCTTCCGGCGACCGCGGGGATCGGCGCAGCGCGGGTCAACCTGTCGGCGCGGCGCGTCCGCGTCGAGCATGACGACGGGCTCGCCGAAGAGGTGATCGCCGAGGCCTTCGCAAGGGCCGGCTTCGATGCGCACCCCTATGCTGGCGAGGATGTCGAGAGCCCGCGCTCGGCCGAGACGCGCGCGCTGGTCAAGGCGCTTGCCGTCGCGGGCTTTGCGATGATGAACATCATGCTCCTCTCGGTGTCGGTCTGGGCCGGCGCCGAGGGCATCACGCGCTCGATGTTCCACTGGCTCTCGGCGCTCATCGCGGTGCCTGCGGTCGCCTATGCGGGACGCCCCTTCTTTTCTTCCGCGCTCGCCGCGCTGAAACGGGGCCGGACCAACATGGACGTGCCCATCTCGATCGGCGTTTTGCTGGCGACGGGGATGAGCCTCTACGAGACCGCCACCCACGCGCCCCATGCCTATTTCGACAGCGCGGTCATGCTGCTCTTCTTCCTCCTCGTCGGGCGCGTCCTCGACAGCATGATGCGCGCGCGAGCCGAGGGCGCGGTTGCCACGCTGATGCGCCGCCTGCCGCGCGAGGCAAGCCTCGTCGGCGAAGACGGCTTGGTCCGCGCCGTGCGGGTCGATGCACTGGCGCCCGGCGACCGCCTGCTCGTCGCCGCGGGCGAGCGCATTCCCGCCGACGGCACGCTCGAGCGCGGCCATAGCGAGGTCGACCGCTCGCTGGTGACCGGCGAGAGCCTGCCCGTCGCGGTCGACGAGGGCGCCGCGCTGCTCGCGGGCACCATCAACCTGGCCGCGCCGATCGAGATGCGGGTGACCGCGGCAGGCGACGCGACCGCCATCGCCGAGATCGCGCGCCTGATGGAACGGGCGAGCGAAAGCCGCTCGGCCTATGTCCGCATCGCCGACCGCGCCGCCCGCCTCTACACGCCGCTCGTCCACAGCCTCGCGCTCCTCGCCTTCGTCGGCTGGATGCTGGCGGGCATGGGCGCGCATGACGCGCTGCTCATCGCGGTCGCGGTGCTCATCATCACCTGCCCCTGTGCGCTCGGCCTCGCGGTCCCGGTCGCGCAGGTGGTCGCGGCGGGCGCCTTCATGCGCTCGGGCATCCTCGTGCGGGAGGGCAGCGCGTTCGAGCGGCTTGCTGGCGTCGACCATGCGCTGTTCGACAAGACCGGCACGCTGACCAGCGGAAACCTGCGCCCGCTCGCCTTGCCACTGGGGGACGAGAACCGCCGCACCCTCGCCGCGATGGTCGCCGCCAGTCGCCACCCGCTGAGCCGCGCCACCCGCTGCCTGTTGGAGAAGGTCGAACCCGCGCGTCTCGACCGGGTGGAGGAGCATGTCGGCAAGGGGGTCGAAGCGCGGATCGGCGAGCGCATCTTCCGCTTCGGACGGCCCGACTGGGTCGGGATCGGGGTCGCGGAGACCGAGACACAGGCCCTCGCGGCCTTCGGCGAGAAAGTCAGTGGATGCGCCACGCTGCTCCGCTTCGAGGACCAGCTGCGACCCGATGCGAAGACCAGCCTGGCGCAGCTGGCGGGGCTGGGCATCCGCAGCGAAATCCTGTCCGGGGACCGACCGGCTAGCGTCGCCAGCGTGGCCCATGACCTTGGCGTTCCGGGGCGCGGTGCAGTCCGCCCCGGCCAGAAAAGCGACCGCATCGCCGAATTGCGCGCCGGGGGTCATGCGGTGCTGATGGTCGGCGACGGGCTCAACGACGGCCCTGCGCTCAAGAGCGCGGACGTGTCGATCGCCCCCGCCTCGGCCAGCGACGTGGGCCAGAGCGCCGCCGACTTCCTGTTCCTTGGCGAAAGCCTCGAGGCTGTCCCCCGCGCCGTCCGCGGTGCGCGCCGAACCATGGCGGTCATCCGCCAGAATTTCGCGCTCGCCATCATCTACAACGCCTTCGCCGTCCCGCTCGCGCTGGCGGGCAAGGTCACGCCGCTCATCGCCGCCATCGCCATGTCGGGCTCGAGCCTGATCGTGGTCGCCAATTCGCTCCGGCTCGCAAGGGCGGCGCAGTGACCGCGCTCGGCTGGCTGGTCCCCATCGCGCTCCTCGCGGGGCTTGCCGGGCTCGCGGCCTTTTTCTGGACGCTGCGCTCGGGACAATATGACGATCTCGACGGCGCGGCCCACCGCATCCTCATCGATGAAGAGGAGGATGTGCCATTTGACGCGGATCAAGGCGGGGACGACATGCGCGGCGCATAGGGCGGTCATGCCCTATCACGCCGACCTCCTCGCCACCCCCGTCCCCCGCTACACCAGCTATCCGACCGCTGCCGAATTCCATGACGGCATCGGCCCCGACGACCAGGCGCGCGCGCTCGGGAGGGTGCGCGAGCACGCACCCGTGTCGCTCTACGTCCACATCCCCTTCTGCGAGAAGATCTGCTTCTACTGCGGCTGCAACACGGGGGCGGCGGGCAAGGCGGCACGACTCGAGCGCTACATGGCCGCGCTCCATGCCGAGATCGACATGGTGGCAGCAAAGCTCGAGGGTCGCGGGCGCGTCGTTCGCGTGGCGCTTGGCGGCGGCAGTCCCAACGCCCTGACGGCCGCGCAGCTCGATGCGCTCGCGGCGAGGCTCACCGATGCCTTCGGCGGCGATCATGCGAGCTGGTCGATCGAGATCGACCCGCGCTCGCTGACGCCTGATTTCGCCGAGGCAATGGCGCGGATCGGGTTCGAGCGCGCCAGCCTCGGCGTGCAGAGCTTCGATCCCGCGATCCAGGCCGCGATCGGGCGCGTCCAGCCCGAAGAGATGATCGCCGCGGCCACCATGACCCTGCGCGAGGCGGGCGTCACCAGCCTCAACTTCGACCTGATGTACGGACTGCCGGGGCAGGATGCGGCGCTGCTCGCCGACAACCTCGAGCGGGCAGTGGCGCTCTCGCCCGACCGCCTCGCCGTCTTCGGTTATGCCCATGTGCCGCATATCGTGCCGCGCCAGAAAGTGATCGACGCGCGCGCACTGCCGGGGGCGCCCGAACGCTTCGCACAGGCCGACATTGCACGAATGCAGCTCGTGGAGGCCGGCTATCGGGCGATAGGCTTCGACCATTTCGCGCGACCTCACGATCCGCTCGCGAAAGCAGCCGATCTCGGCCGCGTCCGTCGCAATTTCCAAGGCTATACCGACGATCCGTGCGAGACGCTGATCGGTCTCGGCGCAAGTTCGATCAGCCGCCTCCCCGGACTCCTCGTCCAGACCGAGAAGAATAGCGGCCGCTATGCGCTGCGCGCGTCGAACGGCCTGCTATCGGGCAATCGCGGGATCGCGCTCGAGCCGCTTGACGTCCTGCGCGGGCGCGTCATCGAGCGCTTGCTGTGCAACGGCTCGACACGGCTCGACCTCCTGCCCGATCGCGCCCGCATTGCCGAGCGGCTGCAACCGTTCCTCGAGCGCGGGCTTGCCCGCCTAGACGACGGGCGCCTCCAGATCCTCGAAGAGGGCTGGCCCTATGCGCGCGCGATGGCCGCACGGCTCGATCCGTGGCGTGAGCAGAGCCAACGGCAGTTCAGCAGTGCTGTCTGACCGCGCCCGCCTGGCGATGCCGGGGCTGCTCGCCCTTGCAATGGCGCTGTCGCCTTTCGGGATGGCGCGTTGCGAATGTCCGCACGAGGCCATGGACATGGATGATGGCGAGCGGGAACCCGGGCGACACCAGCACGGTGGACAGGCCGGCGCGTGTCACGCGGCCTGCCTTCGCGAGGAGCGGGTGAAACCCCGATGAGCACGCCGGCCGCCTGCCGCTGCTGCAAGGGCCAAACGGTGCCGCCTTGCTGCCTGCTTTCGGATGGCCTGCGGCAGGAACTGGTCGTCGCCGGGCCCGAGCGCCTCGCACCGGGCGCGATCATCTTCAATAGCGGCGACGCCAACGACCGGCTCGGGCTCATCCTGTCGGGCAAGGTCGCGCTGGTGCGCCCCGATGCCGGCACGCTGTGCGAGCTTGGCAAGGGAGACATCGTCGGCGACCTGTTCGCCTCGCGCGCCATCCTTGCCGCTCATGCCATCGGCGAGGTGCTGCTTTGCCGGCTCGATCGCAGGCAGCTGATCGGCGCGATCGACCATACGCCCGACCTGCTTCGCTTCTTTCTCGCCGGCACGCGTCGCTGGCTCGCGGCCGCGCGCCAAGCCCCATAGTCGGCCCTGACGTCGTGTGCGCTACTGGCGCTCGAAGGCGACGCTGATCTCGAGGTCGACCTCATCCGAGATGACCGGCAGCGCGAAAGCGATGCCATATTCGCTCCGCAGGATGCGGGCGCGGCCGGTGAAGCCGATCGTCTCGGCCTTGGTCATGGGGTTGGCGCCTGCGCCGGTGAATTGTGCGGCGATCGCAACGGGACGGGTCTCGCCCATCATGCTGAGTTTGCCGTGGATGGTCGCCGTCATCGGGCCGGTGCGACTGACGCTGGTCGATACGAAACGGGCATTGCCGGCGTCGGGCCCGAAGAAGTCGGGCGCGGCGCCCTCGCTCCCCGGCCGCAGCATATGGGCGCGCAGGTCCTCGCTGACCACCGCCAGGCTGTCGATCGGGATCGTGACGTCGAGCTTTGCCGACTCGATATCGTCGGGGTCGATGTCGAGCGTCCCGGTCACATCACCGAAACTTCCCCAATAGGGGTTGAAGCCGAAATGGCTGACGGACCAGCGGACCAGCGTATGGGCGGGGTCAGTGGCATAGCTGCCCGCTGTGACTGCCGCGACTTCCTCGCTGCTTGCGGGCGCGCCCGCGGGCTGGGCGTTGAGGTGCGTGCCTGCTGCGGCAAGGGCGATGGCGCCGAGCGCGAGCGTAATGGTCTTCATGGAATGTCCCCTATCGTCTGGATCCGCAGGCTGAACGCCCTGAAGGGGGGAGCGGGTTCCCTGAGCCTGTCGGCCCCGTCCTGTTGGGATTTTGGTCAATAAAAAACCCCGCCTTTTTGGGGCGGGGTGCGGGTGTGTGTTTGTGAGTGTGATGGTTGCGGGGGTAGGATTTGAACCTACGACCTTCAGGTTATGAGCCTGACGAGCTACCGGACTGCTCCACCCCGCGTCACCAGCTGAGCCGTGATGACGGCACGCTTCATGCGTGCTGGCATTGGCTCGATCTATAAACACGAAAACCGCCGCCAGGGATCCAGCAGCGGTTTTTGTAACATTGAGAATGGGTCACTTCATACGGCGATCGCAAAGCCTGGCGACGACCTACTCTTCCGCAGCTTAAGCTGAAGTACCATCGGCGCTGTCCGGTTTCACGGCCGAGTTCGGGATGGGATCGGGTGGGGCACGGACGCTATGGTCACCAAGCTATGGGATCGTCGTATGAAGTATCTAGAAATCTTGGGGCGTTATCTTGCTGAGCGATACCGCATCATGTCGAGCCAAAGGGCTGTCGATGATGGTGGGACTCTCAAGCGCGAAAAGAGTAATTAGGACCGGTTAGCTCCATGCGTTACCGCACTTCCACACCCGGCCTATCAACGTGGTGGTCTTCCACGACTCGATGATACCTTATCTCAAGGGAGGCTTCCCGCTTAGATGCTTTCAGCGGTTATCCCGTCCATACATAGCTACCCTGCTGCACCGTTGGCACGATGACAGGTCCACCAGAGGTATGTTCACCCCGGTCCTCTCGTACTAGGGGCAACTCCTTTCAAGTATCGACGCCCACGGCAGATAGGGACCAAACTGTCTCGCGACGTTCTGAACCCAGCTCACGTACCACTTTAATTGGCGAACAGCCAAACCCTTGGGACCTGCTCCAGCCCCAGGATGTGATGAGCCGACATCGAGGTGCCAAACAACCCCGTCGATATGAGCTCTTGGGGGTTATCAGCCTGTTATCCCCGGCGTACCTTTTATCCGTTGAGCGATGGCCCTTCCACGAGGGACCACCGGATCACTATGACCGACTTTCGTCTCTGCTCGACCTGTCAGTCTCGCAGTCAGGCAGGCTTATGCCATTGCACTCTTGCAGACGGTTTCCAACCGTCCTGAGCCTACCATCGCGCGCCTCCGTTACTCTTTAGGAGGCGACCGCCCCAGTCAAACTACCCGCCACAGAGGGTCCCTGAACCGGATAACGGTTCGAGGTTAGACTGTAGAAAACATCAGGGTGGTATTTCACCAATGGCTCCCTTCCGACTGGCGCCGAAAGTTCAAAGCCTCCCACCTATCCTACACAAATGTTTCCCACAGCCACTCTGAAGCTGCAGTAAAGGTGCACGGGGTCTTTCCGTCTAACCGCGGGTACTCCGCATCTTCACGGAGAATTCAATTTCGCTGAGCAGGTGTTGGAGACAGTGGGGAAGTCGTTACGCCATTCGTGCAGGTCGGAACTTACCCGACAAGGAATTTCGCTACCTTAGGACCGTTATAGTTACGGCCGCCGTTTACTTGGGCTTCAATTCGGAGCTTGCACTCCTCCTTTTAACCTTCAAGCACCGGGCAGGCGTCAGACCCTATACGTCGTCTTGAAGCCGACTTAGCAGAGCCCTGTGTTTTTGATAAACAGTCGCTACCCCCTGGCCTGTGCCCCCCGCTAAAAGTTGCCTTCTAACGGGGCCTCCTTCTTCCGAAGGTACGGAGGCAATTTGCCGAGTTCCTTCAACACCCTTCTCTCAAGCGCCTTGGTATACTCTACCTGCCCACCTGTGTCGGTTTCGGGTACGGTCTATAATGGAGAGGCTATTTCCCGGCACAACTTGGCAGCCCGACCAATCCGATAAGGTCGAACTACATCCGCCATGCGTCACACATCTCCAGGTACAGGAATATTAACCTGTTTCCCATCGACTACCCCCTTCGGGCTCGTCTTAGGGGCCGACTCACCCTGCGCGGATTAGCCTTGCGCAGGAACCCTTGGGCTTTCGGCGAGAGGGCATCTCACCCTCTTTATCGCTACTCATGTCAGCATTCGCACTTCTGATATCTCCACCGTCGGTTACCCTTCGGCTTCACAGACTTACAGAACGCTCCGCTACCGCTCGTGATAAATCACGAACCCTAAGCTTCGGTGCATCACTTTAGCCCCGATACATCTTCGCCGCAGGAACCCTTATTTAGACCAGTGAGCTGTTACGCTTTCTTTAAAGGATGGCTGCTTCTAAGCCAACCTCCTGGTTGTTTTGGGATTCCCACATGCTTTCCCACTTAGTGATGACTTGGGGACCTTAGCTGTAGGTTAGGGCTGTTTCCCTTTTGACGACGGACCTTAGCACCCGCCGTCTGTCTCCCGGATAAGTCTCGTTGGTATTCGGAGTTTGGTTAGGTTTGGTACCGCTCGCGCAGCCCTAGCCCATCCAGTGCTCTACCCCCAACGGCATACATCCGAGGCACTACCTCAATAGTTTTCGCGGAGAACCAGCTATTTCCCGGCTTGATTGGCCTTTCACCCCTAGACACAGCTCATCCGA